>JBBRDZ010000092.1:0-9499 GCA_038203435.1 Burkholderiales bacterium | reverse complement strand
GTTCTTGGCCAGGAAGCTGTCCTGCGGACGCAGCCACACGCGGTAACCGAACGTGGCCGCGTATTGCATCGCGCGCATCAGCACGCGCGTATCGGTCAATGGCGCATCCGCCTGGCTGAACGCTTTGCAACCGGCTTCGGTCAGCTCGTTCATTTCGGTCAATTCTGCACCCTTCAATCCGTAAGTCAGGGCGCCGATCGGAAACACCCGCGCCTGGTTCAATGATCGCGCGCGGCGCTTGAGCATTTCCACCAGACCCGGTTCATCCAGCGGCGGGTCGGTATCCGGCGGACAGGCCAAAGCGGTGATACCGCCGGCCACCGCCGCAGTCATCTCGGATTCCAGGGTGGCCTTGTACTCGTAGCCGGGCTCGCGCAGGCGCGCCGCGATATCCATCAGCCCCGGCATCAGGATCAATCCGCCGGCGTCGATGGTCTGACCGGCGACAAAATCAGGCGGTGCCTTGCCGATCGCGGCAATGCGCCGATCGACGATATATACATCCTGTAGAGCATCGATGCCGTTCTTCGGATCGATCAATCGTCCGTTCTTGATATGGATATTCATAGCCTGGCCCCCGCCAGCATACTCATCACCGCCATTCGCACCGCGATGCCGAAGGTCACCTGAGGCAGGATCACCGAGTGCTTGCCGTCCGCCACGCTGGATTCGATCTCGACGCCGCGATTCATCGGTCCGGGATGCATCACGATCGCGTCCGCTTTGGCGCAGGCGAGTTTCTCTTCGGTCAGCCCGTAATATTTGAAATACTCCTGGGCGGATGGCAATGCCGCGCCCTGCATGCGCTCGTTCTGCAGGCGCAGCATCAGCACCACATCCACGCCGCGCAAACCCTCGGACATATCGTGATAGACCTGCACACCGAGGTTTTCGACCATGGTCGGCAACAGCGTCTTGGGTGCGATGACCCGTACTTCGGGTACGCCGAGCGTGGTCAGCGCATGGATCTGCGAGCGCGCCACGCGCGAATGCAGCACGTCGCCGACGATGGCCACGCGCAGATTGTGGAACTCTTTCTTGTAGTGGCGGATGGTAAACATGTCCAGCAGCGCCTGTGTGGGATGGGCATGACGACCATCACCGGCGTTGATGACATGGATCTCGGGCGCGACATGGCGCGCGATGAAATGCGCCGCCCCGCTTTGCGCGTGGCGCACCACGAACATGTCGGCATGCATCGCGCACAGGTTGTCCACGGTATCCAGCAGTGTCTCGCCCTTGCTGGTGGAAGACGAGCCGATATTCAGGTTGACGACATCGGCCGACAGGCGTTTCGCGGCGATCTCGAACGTGGTGCGGGTGCGCGTGCTGTTTTCGAAGAACACGTTGAACACCGACTTGCCGTTCAACAGGGGCACATTCTTGATATCGAAGCCGTCGCCGATGTCGACGAAGGTCGCCGCCCTGTCCAGGATGTCGCGCAAAATGCCCACCGGCAAACCCTCGGTGGACAGCAGATGCTGCAGTTCACCGTGCTGGTTGAGTTGCGGATTGCTCATACGATTATTCCCGCCGAGGGTTCGTCAAAATAGGCCTGCAATATCTGCTGCGCGGCATATTGGTCGATCAGCTTCTTTTGCTTCATGCCGTGGATGCCCTCCTCGTTCAACTGCGCGCTTGCGGCGAGCGAAGTATACCGCTCATCCAGCAAAATCGTCGGCAATTTAAACCGCCCCTTGAGGCGGTTGGCAAAACGGCGGCACAACGCGGTCAATTCATGCGGCGTCCCGTCGTCGTTGTACGGCAGACCCACGATCAGCGCGCCGGGTTGCCATTCGCTCAACAGTGCGGTGATGACGTCAAAGCGCAGTGCGGTCTTTTCGTCGTTGATCGTGGTTAGCGGATTGGCACGGCGCAACAGGGTGTTGCCGATCGCGATGCCGATACGTCTGGTACCGAAATCGAATGCGAGGAGCGTACCCTGCGGGAGCGAGATGGCAGCCGGAGCGATCGCCCTTTCAGGCATGCCCGGCGTCCTCCACCAGCGAACTGTATTCGACCCCGAGCAGGGCCATCGCCGCAGGCAAGCGTTCTTCGGGCGGCAGATCGAACAGGATATGTTCTGAAGCCGGCACGGTCAGCCAGATGTTCTCGGTGATCTCGTGTTCCAGCTGCCCCTGATCCCAGCCGGCATAGCCCAGCGTGACGATCACATTACGCGGCCCGCGTCCCGCCGCCATCGCTTCGAGGATGTCCCTGGAAGTGGTCAGTGCCAGCTTGTCATTGATGCGCAATGTCGATTCCCAGTTTCCCGGCGAGTCGTGCAGCACAAACCCGCGTTCGGTTTGCACCGGCCCGCCGAAATACACCGGCAGCTTTACCAGCGTGGTTTGTTGCGGCGTGATGTTGACCTGGTCGAACATCTCGCCCATGGTCAGGGTGATCGGACGGTTCACGACGATACCCAGCGCACCATTCTCGTTGTGCTCGCAGATGTAGGTCAGTGTGCCGGCAAAAACACCTTCCTGCATCGCGGGCATGGCGATAAGAAAGTGATGGGTCAGATTGAATTCAGGCATGACGACATTGTAGCCCCACGCGACTGACCGCACAATTTGTATCCGCCCGCAGACGCCTGTTACCCCGGCAGGATAATTTACACCCCCCCTGCGGGGAAATACTGGTAGGATAAAAGCCAGCATCGGCAGGGAGTAGCCGATGTGGCTCGCAATGTCCAAAATAGCCATCAATCTTGGGGAGGATTACGCAATGCTAGGAACATCAAAAATCGGCACGTCGCAGGCCGCGCAGTGGAAGGCGCCGGCACTGTTCAGTGCCTTGATAGTAGGAGCTATGCTTGTTGCCGCACCGGCATATGCTGAAACCGAAGCCGAACAGCTGAAGACTTTGCAGAACAAACTGCAAACGATGCAGGATCAGCTCAGCCAGATGACCTCCGGGTTGGCGAGCCGCTCCAGCAGCGGCGACGGATTACCTATCCACGGCTTCATGGATGTCGGTTATGCCACTAACACGGATCACGACCTGGCCGCAAATCCCAAAGGGTTTTACGTAGGCTCCTTATCCTTCTATCTGACGCCGCATTTTGGCGATCGGGTGAAGGCGCTGGTCGAACCCAATTTTGAAGTCCCGCCGGACGGTTCTGTTGCCGTGGATCTGGAACGCCTGCAGATCGGCTACACCTTCAGCGATAATGCAACGGCCTGGGCAGGGCGCTTCCACTCTCCATACGGATACTGGAACACCGGCTTCCATCACGGCGCGCTGATGCAGACCTCGGTGCTGAGGCCGCGTTTCCTCGATTTCGAGGACAAGGGCGGGATACTGCCGGCCCACATGGTGGGACTGTGGGGTACCGGCAAGGTCAGGGCGGGTGACGGCAAGTTCACCTATGATGTATACATGGGTAACGGCCCCAAGATTGCAATGGGATCAGCAGATCCAGCAACTCCAGGCGTACAAACTCTAGGCACCCTCGATATCAATCAAGCCGGGGACAACAACCATCAGGCCATGGTCGGCTTCAATCTGGGCTACGAGTTCTCCGGATTCGCAGACGGGCTGAGATTGGCTGTGCATGGCTTGCGTGGCGACGTGGATGATGATTCAGATGCCTCGCTTGTGCCAACTAATGCATTAAATAGAACAGAGCTGAACATGATCGGCGGATCGGCAGTCTATCTGTCCAATGACTGGGAAGTGATGGGTGAATACTATCGCTTCAACGACAAGGACAAGAGCGGCGGCAGCGGCACCCATACCAGCTGGGCGGACTATCTGCAGATCGCACGTAACTTCGGCAACTTCACTCCCTATGTACGCTTTGAACGGACTGTACTGAGTCAGTTGGACAACTATTTCAACATGCAGGCAAGCGGGCAATCCTACGCCAGACAGGCGCTGGGATTGCGCTACAACCTGAGCACCAAGGCCGCGCTGAAATTCGAAGTGCTCAACTCGAGTTTCAAGGGGGATACGACAGGAGCGATAACGAGGACCGCGCTCGGTTATCGCAGCTTCTACGCCCAATACGCAATCGGTTTCTAGGCCTAAGGGGGATTGAATATCATGAAGTCACATATTTTCAAGGCATGCTCTGCCGCCATACTGCTGTTTTTCGCAGCCCAGTTCGCGAACGCTGCGGACATCGTTGTAATTGCCAATCCAGAGGTCGTTGTCTCCCCTGACGAAGTGCGGGATATCTTTCTCGGCGAAAAGCAGTTCGCCGGCAACACCAAGCTGGTGGTGATCGACAACGCTGCCCTGCAGAACGGTTTCCTGACCAAATTTCTGCATATGGAAGCCGCCAAATACAACGGCATATGGACCAAGAAATCCTTCCGTGACGGTTTGACCCCGCCTGCCGTGAAGTCGGGGGATGCCGAAGTGATCGAATTCGTCAAACGGACACCCGGCGCGATCGGTTACGTTTCAAGCACGCCTGCCGGAGTGAAAGTCCTTCAATGAATGCAGATGCTTGCCGCTGATTGATCGATACGTCAGTGTAAAAATTCCTGCCAATAGCTGATGTTGGCAGGAATTTCTTTTAATTAGCCAATGCGAATATCATTGCCGAACAGGGGGTAAAAGCATGTTTGTTACATTGAGACTGAAGCAGCGCATGTATCTGCAGTTTTTCGTCGCGGTGCTGCCGCTGGCTATCGTGTTCAGCTACCAGATCCTGACCAAGAGCGATCTGCCGGCCAGGGTAGACAAGATACTGAGTACCTATGACTTGGGCCTGCAGTCATCGGACAGTTACAAGAATTTTTTGAACGGGCTGGTTGATGCCGTCGACACCGGGTCGATCAGCAGCAAGACCCTGAAGTCGCTCACCGAAACCAAGGCGATGGTCGACAAACTCTTCGATGCATCGCCATCAAGCGACATCCGGACATCACAAGAGGACTTGGCCAAACTCATTGCTGCGATCACCGCTCAAAACTCGATCGGCGCCATCACACCTTTCAAAGCCGACATCAACTTTATCGACACGGCGCTGATTGCCAAGATAGGCGAGATCAAGGCGCAATTGTCGGTACTGATCGCGGACGATGCCGAAGCCACGCGGCACAAGAACCAAATCTCGATGTATGTGGCATTGGCCACGCTGCTGCTGCTCATTTTTATCATACGCCGGTTGGTCAATGACGTGACCCGGCCCCTCGCCAAGGCGGTCAGCACGGCACGGCATGTGTCCGAAGGCGACCTGACCAGTGATATCGAGGTTGTGCGTAAAGATGAGATCGGCGAGCTGCAACAGGCATTGTTCGAGATGAACGAAGCACTGATCATGATCGTCGGCGATGTGCGCTCAGCCTCGCAACAGATCACCACCGGCACGGATGAGATGGTGAGTGGCAACAGCGATCTGTCTG
Organism: Burkholderiales bacterium; assembly: GCA_038203435.1. GTDB lineage: Bacteria > Pseudomonadota > Gammaproteobacteria > Burkholderiales > Gallionellaceae > Gallionella. The sequence goes on along the minus strand of JBBRDZ010000092.1, from coordinate 4,139 downwards.
CCCGTACCGAACAGCAGGCGGCCAGCCTGGAAAATACCTCCGCGAGCATCACCGAGCTGACCACCGCGATCGGCCACAATGCGGACAACTCGCGGCTGGCGAACGAACTTGCGCGTACCGCTTCGGGGGTTGCCGTGAAAGGCGGCAAGGTGGTCGGGCAGGTGGTTGAAACGATGGACCTGATCAACGACAGTTCCAGGAAGGTCGGCGAGATCATTTCGGTGATCGAAGATATCGCGTTCCAGACCAATATCCTGGCCCTGAATGCGGCAGTCGAGGCAGCCCGCGCCGGAGAACAGGGACGCGGTTTCGCCGTGGTGGCCACGGAAGTGCGTAATCTGGCACAGCGCTCCGCCGCCGCCGCAAAGGAGATCAAGTCCATGATCGGCAACTCGGTGGACAAGGTCAGCAGCGGAACGAAGCTGGTCAAAGAAGCCGGCGCGACCATGCAGGATATCGTCACCGCAGTGGGCCGCGTGACCGAGATGATGGCCGAGATCCAGGCCGCTTCTGCCGAACAGAAAGAAGGCATCGAACAGGTGAACGAAGCGGTCCATCAGATGGATGAGATGACCCAGCAGAATGCCGCCCTGGTCGAACAAGCCATGGCCATCGCCGCTTCGGTACACGACCAAACCAGGAAGCTGACCGAGGCCGTTGAAAAGTTCAAGATCCCGCTGGAGTCGGGCCACTGGGAAAATGAGGAAGAGGAAGATGACCTGTCCTTCGAACCGGGAAACAGGCCGGCTTCCATCGCATCAAATCTGAAATTGCTGCGCTAGCGCCGTACCGATGTCAGCGCCGGCTCATTCGGCCTGAATCATTGCTACTGGCGGCTCTGCGCTGACAGTTGTTCCATGGCGCGGCGCGCAATGTTCTGCAACGGCAACACTTCCCGTACCCCCCCGGCCGCAATCGCCTCCTTGGGCATGCCGAATACCACGCAACTCGCCTCGTCCTGGGCGATGGTATGGGCGCCGGCCTGTTTCATTTCCAGCATGCCCTGCACCCCGTCCTTGCCCATGCCGGTGAGTATGATGCCCAGCGCATTGGCCCCGGCCACATTGGCCGCCGAGCGAAACAACACATCCACCGAAGGGCGGTGCCGGTTCACCAGTTCGCCCTGATTCAGCACCACGATATAGTGTGCCCCGCTGCGCCTGAGCAGCAAATGCGCGTTGCCGGGGGCGATATAGGCAAAACCGGGCAATATCCGCTCGTTATGCTCCGCCTCCTTGACCGAGATCTTGCACAGGGTGTTCAGGCGGTCGGCAAACGACTTGGTGAAGTGTTCCGGCATGTGCTGCGCGATCAGCACGCCCGGCGCATCCGCGGGCAGACTGGTCAATATCTCTTTGATCGCCTCGGTCCCGCCGGTCGAAGCGCCCACCACGATCAGCTTTTCGGTGGAAAAATACCTGTTCTTGGCGCTGGGCAGGATCACATCAGCGGAATACTTTTCCTGCACCGCTGGCGGCCGCAATGTGCAGCGCATCGAAGCCTGCGAGATGGCGCGGATCTTGTCGGTGATCTGGATGGCATACTCATCCATGCCATGCACGATATCGAGCTTGGGTTTGGTAAGAAAATCGACAGCGCCCAGTTCCAGCGCACGGAAAGTGATATCCGATCCGGCCTCGGTGAGCGTGGAAATCATCAATACCGGCATCGGCCGCAAGCGCATCAGCCGCTCGAGAAAATCCAACCCGTCCATCCTGGGCATTTCCACATCCAGCGTCAGCACATCGGGATTGAGCAGCTTGATCAGCTCGCGTGCCACCAGCGGGTCCTGTGCCACGCCCACGCATTGCATATCATTTTCGCGGTTGATTATTTCCTTCAACACGCCGCGTATCAACGCGGAGTCATCGATCACCAGCACTTTTATCTTGGGCTTATTCATCTTCACTCTTGCTCATCAAAGCTGTTCATGGGAACAGCACGGCGTTGCGTTGATATTAGCCAAACAATTCCACATCGCCTTCCAGCTTGGAATAGTTCAGGCGTGTCTTGTATTCGGTTTCACGGTTGATGATCGTATCGTTATGCACCTGTTTCAGCTTCTTAACCCTGACCAGACCGGTGCTCGGGAAGTAATAGACTTTACGCGGGTAAACATCGAGCAGGTCCTGCGCGGCGACGGGGATCTTTTCCGTCTTGAGGAACTGCAGTACGAAGTCCGCATTGCGCTCGCCGACATTGGCTACGGTGAAGCCGCGCAACACCGAACCGCCGCCGAACACTTTCGCTTCGAAGTTGCTGCGTTTCGCACCCATCTTGAGCAGTTGGTTGATCAATATTTCCATGGCATAGACACCGTAACGCGCCGACTCGCCCAGCGGATTGCCACGATCCTGGCCGCTTTCCGGCAGCATGAAATGATTCATGCCGCCGATCCCGCTGACCTTGTCGCGTATACAGGCGCACACACAGGAGCCCAGTACCGTCACCAGCACCATCGCCCTGCCGGTCGCATAAAATTCACCCGGCAGTATTTTCGCGGCTTCGGTGTTGTGCTCGCGATCAAAATACAAATGCGGCGAAAGTATCTCTTCAAAGCCACGATCAGCCATAGCAAACTATCCCTTTCTGTTCCACTGCCTGTATTCCCGTCTCATCGGGCCAGTTGTTGCCCGTCGAATCTTGGCTTGACCAGCTCATATACCGTCTTGCCGCGCAACCGGAACAGGTGCGTGGCATTGTGAAAATTCTCCGAATGTCCGGCAAACAGCAATCCCTCCGACTGCAGCAACGGCGCGAAGCGTTGCAATATCTTGAGCTGCGTTTCCTTGTCGAAATAGATCATCACATTGCGGCAAAAGATCGCGTCCAGCGGCCCGCGTATCGGCCAGTCGCCGGCCAGCAGATTCAATGGCCGGAACGTGATCATCGCGCGCAATTCCGGCCTGACCCGCACAAAACCGGCTTGTGCTCCGGTGCCCCTGAGAAAAAATCGCTTCACCACATCGCTGGCCAGTTTCTCGACGCGTTCGACCGGATATATCCCTTGCTCTGCCCTGGCGAGTACATTGGTATCGACATCGGTAGCAACGATAGTAACAGGTGGCGCATAGCTGCCGAACGCATCCACCATCGTCATCGCCATCGAATAGGGTTCTTCGCCCGTGGAGGCGGCCGAACACCACAATGAAAGCGAGCTTCTCTTCCTGTTCTTGTTGGCCAGTTCGGCCAACAGCGGGAAATGGTGCGGCTCTCGAAAAAATGAGGTCAGATTGGTGGTCAGCGAGTTGACGAAAGCTTCCCACTCGATCTTGTTGTCGCTTTCCAGCAACGCCAGGTAATCCCGAAAATTATCGATCCCGTTTGCCCGCAAGCGGCGTGCCAAACGGCTGTACACCATATCCTGCTTGGAACTTTTCAGTGAAATGCCGGCGTGCTCATAAATCAGTTTGCACACACGGTTAAAGTCCTTCTCGGTGAAAGCGAATTCGCGATCTCGCCCTTCGCCGAACTGAGGGTCAGTTTTCATAAATCATCCCGAGTCGCCCTGAAAAACATGGCGTGCATTAGCTTGTAGCATCCCGACGCGGATCCGTTCTGAACCTGCTGGGGAGATGCGGTGCAATCAACCCCTGTTTTGTACTTGAGCACAACCTGGCAGCCAGAACCGGGGATATCACCCTGGGAGTCCTCTCTTCATGGCCGCCGTGCTCAACGCAGTTTACACGGGCTTAATAATTTTGGCGCGACAAAACTCATGCGTGCCGGATGCAAAATCGCGTATTGCCCGACAAACGCGCAAAATCCCGTGCAACAGATACCGGCGCGGGTTCGCACCCGGGCACATGTTCAGGCTTCTTCCGGCTCGGACCGGCTATGTTCGTTTATGCAACATGGTAGAATTCGCGCCTTTCCCGCTTACATCATCTTAGGAATAGCCGTCATGTTCTCCAAGCAAAACACCATCGCAGTGACCGACCCCGAATTGTGGGTGGCCATACAAAACGAAAACCGCCGCCAGGAGGAACACATCGAGCTGATCGCCTCGGAAAACTACACCAGCCCGGCGGTGATGGAAGCACAGGGCAGCAAGCTGACCAACAAGTATGCGGAAGGCTACCCGGGCAAGCGCTACTACGGCGGATGCGAGTACGTGGACATGGTGGAACAATTGGCCA
>JBBRDZ010000091.1:0-9506 GCA_038203435.1 Burkholderiales bacterium | reverse complement strand
CAACTCAGTATGACACGATACAGTTGCGCCCTGATAATTTAAGCATATTTGGGGAGTCCGTGTGTTTGCAATCGTAGAAGCGGCCGGTTGGCCGATCTGGTTTTTGATTCTGGCATCCATCATCGCAGTAGGTTTGATCATCGAGCGTTTGATGTTTTTACGCAGCAGACGCATCGCCCCTCCCGCACTGCTCGATGAGGTCATCAAGGAACTCAAACAACGCGGCGTCAGCGACAGCATGCTGAGCAAACTGGCGGCCAGTTCGCCGCTGGGAAGCATCTTCGCGGTCGGTCTGAAGAACATCAAGAGTTCACCCGAAGTGATGAAGGAGTCCGTCGATGAAGCGGGACGTCTGGTTTCGCACGACCTCGGACGATTCCTCACCACCCTGGGTACGATCGCTTCCATCAGTCCCCTGCTGGGTCTGTTTGGTACGGTGGTCGGCATGATCGAGATATTCGGCTCACAAACTGCGGTGGGCAACAGTCCCGCGATACTTGCACACGGCATCTCGGTGGCGCTTTACAACACCGCTTTCGGCCTGATCGTGGCGATACCGAGCATGATCTTCTACCGCCACTTCCGCTCCCAGGTGGACAGCCTGACCATAGAGATGGAACAGCAGGCCATCAAACTGGTGGCGATCGTGCACGGACAACACAAGGGCTGACAGATATGAACTTTCGCCTGGGGCGCCGACGCGAAGAACCGGAGATCAACCTGATTCCGATGATAGATGTATTGCTGGTGATCCTGATCTTCATGATGGTAACCACCAGCTACGCCAAGTTCTCCGAGTTGAAGATCAATCTGCCGCAAGCCGGCGGTGAAGCATCGGCAACCAAGGCCAACCTGATCAATGTTGCAGTGGATGCCTCGGAACATTATGCGATCAACGATCAAGGCCTGACTTACAACGGCGTGGACGCATTGGCTGCCTCGCTGAAAACCGCGGCAGGCAACCAGACCGACCCCACCATCGTCATCAACGCCGATGCCAAGGCCACCCATCAATCAGTAATCAACGTGATGGAAGCCGCGCGCCGCGCAGGCTATGGGCGCATCACCTTTACCACACAAAACCAACCCAAATGATTTGCCGGCCATAGCTTGTTGCATGGATTTGCCCGGACAATGACCGGGCGGACCAACAGGCCCAATATGAGCGAACTCACGATACCGCGATTCGTCCGCAAATAAACTCACAGGGGTCACCAAGTGCACTGGTTGCAACAACACTGGTATCGCATCACGCCACTGCACCTGATCCTGTTCCCGATCAGCCTGGTATTTCGACTGCTGTCGGCGTGGCGGCGCGAGTTGTACCTGAGCGGTTTCCTGACCAGCCATCAAATGCTGCTGCCGGTCATCGTGATCGGCAACATCACGGTCGGCGGAACCGGAAAAACCCCGCTGACCCTGGCGTTGGCGCAACAGCTGATCGAGCGCGGCTGGCATCCGCTGATCGTCAGTCGTGGCTATGGCCGCTCCAGTCCCAAGCCGCAACTCGCTGCACGCACCAGCACCAGCTCACAGGTGGGCGATGAACCTTTATTGATGGCGCAGCGCGATATATGTCCGGTTTGGGTGGGTGCGGATCGCGTCGCCACCGTGCGCGCGGCGCTGCAATCACTCCCGCAATGCGATGTAGTGTTGTGCGATGACGGCTTGCAGCACTACCGCTTGCAGCGCGATGTGGAAATTGCGGTCGTCGATGGCGCACTCGGCTATGGCAATGGCCTGATGCTCCCTGCCGGCCCGTTGCGCGAGCCGGTATCGCGCTTGCAGACTGTCGATGCCGCGGTGGTGAACGACGGCGATGGCTGCACGGCCGAACGACTGCTGGCCGGCCAATCTGATCGTTACACGATGCGGCTAGGTGGAGCGGTCTTCCACAACCTGCTGAACCCGGAGCAGACCGCCACGCCGGATGATTTCCGCAAACCCAACATTCATGCAGCGGCCGGTATCGGCCATCCGCAACGCTACTTCCGGCATCTGGAGTCGCTGGGCATCTCCTTTACGCCGCACGCTTTTCCCGATCACCATCCTTACAGCGCCGGCGACCTGTCATTCGCCGATTGCGATGCGATACTCCTGACCGAAAAAGATGCGGTAAAATGTGCCGCGTTCGCTGACGCGCGATACTGGGTGTTGCGAGTGGATGCCCAGATCGAACCGGCCCTGATAGATCACATACTGCGAAAGATCACCCCCCATGGACAACAAGCTGCTTGAAATCCTCGTCTGCCCGCTGTGCAAATCTCCGCTGCTGTATAAAAAGGCCGCGCAGGAACTGATCTGCAAGGCGGATCGATTGGCGTACAAGATATCCGACGGCATTCCGGTGATGCTGGTCGACGAGGCACGCAAGCTCAGCGCAGAAGAAGTCGAAGCACTCTGACGCGCCTATGAACACCCAACCCGCAGCGTCCTCAGCGGTTCCGCCCGGTCATCCGGCCGGGATCGGAAAAACTGATGTCGCATTCCACGTGGTCATTCCGGCGCGACATGCATCGACACGTTTGCCCGGCAAGCCGCTGCTGTTGATCGCCGGCAAGCCCATGGTGGTGAGAGTCGCCGAACAAGCCGCGCAGAGCGGCGCACAACAGATCTGGATCGCCACCGACCATCACGCGATTGCCAATACGGTGCACGAGCACGGTTTCAAGGCCTGCATGACCAGGGACAGTCATGCCAGCGGCACGGATCGCATCGCCGAAGTGGTCGAGCAGCGTGACTGGCCCGATGACACGATCGTGGTCAATGTGCAGGGCGACGAACCGCTGATCCCGCCCGGCCTGATACGCGCCGTTGCCGAACATCTGCACAGCCATCCCGGATGCGCGATTGCCACAGCCTGTCATGCCATTCACGATGAAGCATCGATGCGCAATCCGAACATCGTCAAGGTCGTGCTGGATATAAATGGCAACGCGCTGTATTTCAGCCGCGCCCCGATTCCTTATCCACGCGATGCCTTTGCGCTGCAACAGCCCCTGCCCGTCGATTTGCCGGTATTACGCCATATCGGCATCTATGCTTACCGCGCGGGCTTCCTCCGCGCATACGGATCGCTTACCCCAATAGTGTTAGAGCAATATGAGGCATTGGAGCAATTGCGCGCGCTGTATCATGGGTACAAGATCGGCGTGGTGATCACCGCACAGGCTCCGCCCGGCGGAGTGGATACCGAACAGGATCTGCATGCGGCCCGAAAAGCATATGAAAACAGAATAATTTCGGAGGAGGACAAAAAATGAGACTGATACTGCTGGGCCCACCGGGTGCAGGCAAAGGCACCCAGGCGAATTACATCAAGGAAAAATTCAACATCCCGCAAATTTCCACCGGCGACATGCTGCGTGCCGCATCCAAAGCGGGCACGCCAATGGGAATCGCGGCAAAGAAACTGATGGATGCGGGCAGTCTGGTCTCCGATGGCATCATCATCGGCCTGGTGAAGGAACGCATCAGGGAACCCGACTGCGCCAACGGATTTTTGCTTGACGGATTCCCGCGCACCATCCCCCAGGCACAGGCGATCAAGGATGCCGGCATCGATATCGATTTCATGGTGGAAGTCTCCGTGCCTGACAGCGCAGTCATCAGTCGAATGAGCGGCCGTCGCGTGCATCTCGCTTCCGGACGCACCTATCATCTGGAGTTCAATCCGCCCAAGGTGGAGGGCAAGGACGACATCACCGGTGAAGAGCTGGTGCAGCGCCCGGACGACGTGGAAGATACCGTCATCAAACGCCTCAGCGTCTACCATGACCAGACCAAACCGCTGGTCGAGTACTACACCGCCTGGGAAAAATCCGGAGACCGCAAAGCGCCCAAGTGCGTGAATATCCCCGGTGTGGGCGGTGTCGAAAAGATCCGCGACCAGATCTTCGCCGCGTTGGATGCGCACTGAACATGGCCGTGCAACCGATACTCACCCTTGAGGACGCCAAGCGCATCGCCGCCGCCGCACAGGCCGAAGCGCTGCGCAACGAATGGCGGGTGACGATCGCGGTGGTGGACGGCGGCGGGCATCTGTTGTATTTGCAGCGCGGCCACGACACCCAGTTCGGCAGTGTTGAAACCGCGCAGAAAAAAGCCCATGCGGCGGTGGCATTCCAGCGTCCCACCAAAGCTTCGGAAGACGCGGTGCTCAATGGCCGCCTGATCCATCTCGCCCTGCCCGGCGTGATCCCGGCCGAAGGCGGCGTACCGCTGCTGATCGATGGCGTGGTCGTCGGCGGACTCGGCATCAGCGGTGTACGCTCGCCACAGGACGGCCAGATCGCAGCCGCCGGTGCTGCGGTGCTGCACGGGACTTAGTCATGCGCTATCGTCTGGGCCAGCATATCCCCGAGTTGCGCGGCGAACATCATTTCATCGCGGACAATGCTTCCGTGATCGGCCAGGTGATCCTGGAGAACAATGTCAGCATCTGGTTCAACGCGGTGTTGCGCGGCGACAACGAACCCATCCACATCGGCGCAAACAGCAACATCCAGGATGGCTCGGTGCTGCACACCGACAGCGGCATCCCGCTCACCATCGCGGCCAACGTCACCGTCGGGCACCAGGTCATGCTGCATGGCTGCAGCATCGGCGAAGGCTGCCTGATCGGCATCAAGGCGGTGATACTCAATCACAGCGTGATCGGCAAGAATTGCCTGATCGGCGCGAACACCCTGATCACCGAAGGCAAGGTGATCCCCGACAACTCGCTGGTGATCGGCATGCCGGGCAAAGTGGTGCGCACCCTGAACGCTACGGAAATCGCCGCGATGCACGCGAATACCGCTCATTACGTGGAACTGATGGCGCGCTATCGCGCCGGGTTACAGCCTTTATAACCCATTGGTGCCGGGTGGTATCGCCCGCAAGGGCATAAGGTTATAACCAACAAAAGCACCACCCCCATGCGAAATTCAAAGTATCCTTGCAAATAGCAGTTGCTTCTGGATGCTCTCACATGCATTTTGGATGTCAGGGCGGTTGGCTGATTTATCTTTAGGGGAGGTATCATGTCAGGTGGTCTTGGATTTGCATTGTTGTGCGCTGCAGTAGCGATTCTTTACGGTATTGTTTCCATCAAGTGGATAGTCGGTAAACCCACCGGCAACGACAAAATGCGCAGTATTGCCGCTGCGATCCAGGAAGGCGCTTCCGCCTACCTGAACCGGCAATACACCACGATCGGCATCGTCGGTGCGATCCTGTTCGTCGTCATTCTTGTCGTGTTGAAATGGCCGACCGCCGTCGGCTTCGCGATCGGCGCGATCCTGTCGGGGCTGACCGGTTACATCGGCATGAACGTATCGGTACGCGCCAACGTGCGCACTGCCGAAGCAGCCAAAGAGAGCCTCAATGCCGCACTGAACGTGTCGTTCAAAGGCGGCGCGATCACCGGCATGCTGGTCGTCGGACTCGGACTGCTGGGCGTGGCCGGTTATTACGCTTTCCTCACCCTGATAATGGGCTCCACTACCGAGCAAGCGACACACGCGCTGGTGGGCCTGGCCTTCGGTGGTTCGCTGATCTCGATCTTCGCCCGGCTGGGCGGCGGCATCTTCACCAAGGGTGCTGACGTCGGTGCCGACCTGGTCGGTAAAGTCGAAGCCGGCATCCCGGAAGACGACCCGCGCAACCCGGCAGTGATCGCCGACAACGTCGGCGACAACGTCGGCGATTGCGCCGGCATGGCCGCCGACCTGTTCGAAACCTACGCAGTCACCATCATCGCCACCATGGTGCTGGGCGGCCTGCTGATCACCGGCTCTCCCGAGGCGGTGATCTATCCGCTGGTGCTGGGCGGCTTCTCCATCATCGCATCCATCATCGGCACTTTCTTCGTCAAGGCGCGTGAAGGCGGCAAGATCATGAACGCCCTGTATCGCGGCTTGGCCGTATCCGCCGTGCTCGCGGCAATCGCCTTTTACCCGATCACCACGATGATGCTGGGCGACGGCGTGATGATAGGCGGCAAGCTGGTCACTTCGCTGAACATCTACTTCGCCACGCTGATCGGTCTGGCGCTGACTGCAGCCATGGTGTGGATCACCGAGTATTACACCGCCACCGAATACGGCCCGGTGCGCCATATCGCCGAAGCTTCCACCACCGGCCACGGCACCAACGTGATCGCCGGACTGGGCGTGTCGATGAAATCCACTGCCGCACCGGTGCTGGCCGTCTGCCTGGCGATCTGGGGCGCTTATGCGCTGGGTGAGTTGTATGGAATCGCGATCGCCGCAACCTCGATGCTGTCGATGGCCGGCATCATCGTGGCACTGGATGCCTATGGCCCGATCACCGACAACGCCGGTGGTATCGCCGAGATGTCCAAATTGCCGCCCGATGTGCGCACCATCACCGACGCGCTGGATGCAGTGGGCAATACCACCAAGGCCGTCACCAAGGGCTATGCGATCGGCTCCGCAGGTCTGGCCGCGCTGGTACTGTTCGCCGATTACACCCACGCGCTTCAGGCCAAGATGATAGGCGTGGTCACCACCTTCGATCTGTCCAACCACATGGTCATCATCGGCCTGTTCATCGGCGGCATGGTGCCCTACCTGTTTGCCGCGATGGGCATGGAAGCAGTTGGCCGGGCAGCAGGTTCGGTGGTGGTTGAAGTGCGCCGCCAGTTCAAGGAGATCCCCGGCATCATGGAAGGCACCGGCAAACCGCAGTATGGCGTTTGCGTGGACATGCTGACCAAGGCCGCCATCAAGGAGATGCTGGTCCCGTCGTTGCTGCCGATCGCGGTACCATTGATCGTCGGGCTGACATTGGGTGCCCAGGCACTCGGCGGCGTGCTGGTCGGCACCATCATCACCGGCATCTTTGTCGCGATCTCGATGACCGTCGGTGGCGGTGCTTGGGATAACGCCAAGAAATACATCGAGGAAGGCCACTTCGGCGGCAAGGGTTCGGAAGCACACAAGGCCGCAGTAACCGGCGACACCGTAGGCGACCCCTACAAGGACACCGCCGGTCCTGCCGTGAACCCGCTGATCAAGATCATCAATATCGTCGCACTGATGATCGTGCCGCTGCTGTAAGCTGCAACGGTCATGAAACAGAAAATCCAGGGCGGTCAACCGCCCTGTTTTTTTCGCCCGCACCTTTATAATGCCAGCTCGAGAGTGAGGTCCCGCCATGGATAGCGCCACCGACGTCACAACTGTCGCACATGTCATACAGCTAGCCGTCGCACCGGTGTTTTTACTGACCGGTGTCGGCGCGATACTCAATGTGATCACCAATCGCCTCGCCCGCATCGTCGACCGGTCAAGGATATTGAACAGCGCGAACGAGCAAATCAAAGCAGCGCAGCAGGAAGAGATGCGCCTGCTGGTGCACCGTGCGCGATGGGTGCATTGGGCGGTCAGCCTGTGCACGATGTCCGCGCTGTTCATCTGCATCGTCATCGCGGCATTGTTCGTCGGCGCGGTAATGGGATTCGACCCGTCGCACGGTGTTTCACTGCTGTTCATCTCGGCGATGCTGACCCTGATCTTCGGCTTGCTGTGCTTTCTGCGCGAGATATTCCTGGCCATGGGCAGCATCGGCTCGAGAATGAAATAGCATGCCACTGCCCTTCACCCGACCTCCTCATCCCGACATGCACAGTTCATGATCCCTGATCGCTCGCGGGTGCTGATCGTCGGCTACGGTGAAATGGGCCAGGCCATGCAACACCTGCTGGGGAACCGGCATCGCCTGGCGATTCACGATGCCCGGCCGATCAAAGGCTTGCCTGACATCGACCTCGAACAGGAAGCGGCGCTGGCCGACTTCGTGCTGCTTTGCGTGCCGGCTGCGCCGCATCATGGGTTGCTGACAAGATTGGCTCCGCATCTGCAAAGCCATTGCATCTGCGTGAGCATCGCCAAGGGGCTGGATGAGCAGGGCCGCACACCGGCGCAAATCTACCGGCAAGTCTTCGATGAGCGGCAGCCATATGGCCTGCTGTACGGCCCGATGATCTCCGAGGAGATACGCGCCGACCGCTATGCCTTCGCGGAACTGGGCTGTCCGAAGCTATCGACCTTCCGCGGCGTGCACAGGCTGTTCGATGGCAGCAAACTGTATATCAAACACAGCAAAGATATCACCGGCATCTCATGGTCGGTCATCCTCAAGAATGTTTACGCGATCGCATTCGGTATCGCGGATGAACTGCAACTCGGCGACAACATGCGCGGGTATCTGACCGTCTCTGCGTTGGCAGAATTGCGCGCGATCGCGGCGCTGATGGGCGGAAAGCCCGCCGCACCCTTGCATCTGGCCGGGCTGGGCGACCTGATCACCACCGCCACCAGTCCGGGCTCCCATCATCACGCACTGGGGCGCAAACTGGCCCGGGGTGAGACCGTAGCTATCAGCGGTGAAGGAATACACACGCTGGCCATGGTCCGGAAATATCGGCTGTTCGACAGCACGCCCTATCCCTTGTATGGCCTGATACAGGATGTCGTGAAACAACCGACCGATGTCGCGCAAAGATTTCACGACTATTTAGACCGTGTCCGGATATAACGGGCCGGTGAACAAAGGTTTGCAAGCGACATCCTGCGGGTGCCGGGCAACTCGCTGCAAACTCTTGTAATGTTCACCCGCTTCCTGAAAATATCGTAAGATGAAACCGGTAAGATTTCACTATCGATACCGAAAAACCGCAGGATCATGCAGAAGGTAGTCAGCGCTATATCAACCATATTCTAAAATCAGGGAGAATGATGATGGCAAAGAAGAATGCTTTTTATGCTCAGTCCGGCGGCGTCACCGCAGTGATCAACGCGTCTGCATGTGGTGTGATCGAGACCGCACGCAAGCACAAGGACAAGATCGGCAAGGTATATGCCGGTCGCAACGGCATCATCGGCGCGTTGACCGAAGAGCTGATCGACACCAGCAAGGAATCCGCCAAAGCCATCTCTTCCCTGCGCTACACGCCCTCCGGCGCATTCGGTTCGTGCCGCTACAAACTCAAAAGCCTGGAAGCCAACAAACGCGAATACGAGCGCCTGATCGAAGTGTTCAAGGCACACAACATCGGTTACTTTTTCTACAACGGCGGCGGCGATTCCGCCGACACCTGCTACAAGATCTCGCAGCTTTCCGAAAAACTCGGCTATCCGGTACAGGCCATCCACGTTCCGAAGACCGTGGACAACGACCTGCCGATCACCGACTGCTGCCCCGGCTTCGGCTCGGTGGCAAAATACATCGCCATCTCTACGCTGGAAGCCAGTTTTGATGTGGCCTCAATGGCCAAGACCTCGACCAAGGTGTTCGTGCTCGAAGTGATGGGCCGTCACGCCGGCTGGATCGCGGCCGCAGGCGGGCTGGTCGAAGAGCACGGCATCCCGGTGGTCATCCTGTTCCCAGAGATCGAATTCGACCAGAAGAAATTCATCGCCAAGGTGGATCAGAAGGTCAAGCAATACGGCTATTGCAGCGTCGTCGTCTCGGAAGGCTGCCATTATCCGGATGGAAAG
>JBBRDZ010000090.1:0-9515 GCA_038203435.1 Burkholderiales bacterium | reverse complement strand
TGGCGGCGGTGTGGCACAGGCGATCACCGAGGTGGCGGGCAGCTCGGCCTGGTTCGAACGCGGCTTCGTCACCTATTCCAATCTGTCCAAGCGGCAGATGCTGGGGGTGCGCGAGACGACGCTTGCGCAACACGGCGCGGTGTCTGAGATGACGGTGCGCGAGATGGTGGCGGGCGCGCTGCAGCATAGTTCGGCACAGGTGGCGCTGGCGGTCAGCGGCATCGCCGGACCGGATGGCGGCACAGCTGACAAGCCGGTGGGGACAGTGTGGTTCGCCTGGGGCATGACCGATGGCGAGACCCGCGCGCAACGCTATCAACTGGCTGGCGACCGTGCCGAAGTGCGTGTCCAGTCAGTGTCTATCGCATTGCAGGGGGTGCTAGACCTGCTCGGCGGGTCGACCGAAACAGCCTGAAATCCATCAGAGAACGAACGTTCTGTACAAATGCAAAATGTTGTGCCACAATCCGGCATCACATTTTAAAAAGGGGATCGCGATGGACGACAACAAATCAAAAGCACTGGCGGCGGCGTTGAGCCAGATCGAAAAACAGTTCGGCAAAGGCTCGATCATGCGCCTCGGCGAAAATGACGTGGCGCGCGACATACAGGTCGTGTCGACCGGTTCGCTGGGACTGGACATCGCGCTGGGCGTGGGCGGCGTGCCGCGCGGTCGGGTGGTGGAGATCTACGGCCCGGAATCATCCGGCAAGACCACGCTGACCCTGCAGATCATCGCCGAGATGCAGAAGCTGGGCGGCACGGCGGCATTCATTGACGCGGAACACGCGCTTGATCCGCAGTACGCGCAAAAGTTGGGTGTAAAGGTCGAAGACCTGCTGATCTCACAACCAGACAACGGTGAACAGGCGCTGGAGATCACCGACATGCTGGTGCGCTCCGCCTCGGTGGACGTGGTGGTGATCGACTCGGTTGCCGCGCTGACACCGAAATCCGAGATTGAGGGCGAGATGGGTGATTCGCAGATGGGCCTGCATGCACGCCTGATGTCGCAGGCGCTGCGCAAGCTGACCGGCAACATCAACCGTTCCAACACGCTGGTGATCTTCATCAACCAGATACGCATGAAGATCGGCGTGATGTTCGGCAATCCCGAAACCACCACCGGCGGCAACGCGCTCAAGTTCTACGCCTCGGTGCGCCTGGATATCCGCCGCATCGGCTCGATCAAGAAGGGCGACGAAGTGATCGGCAACGAGACGCGCGTAAAAGTGGTGAAGAACAAGGTCGCCCCGCCGTTCCGCGAAGCGATATTCGACATCCTGTACGGCGAGGGCATCTCGCGCGAAGGCGAGATCGTCGATCTGGGCGTGCAGCACAAGCTGGTGGAAAAGGCCGGCGCCTGGTATGCCTACAAGGGCAACAAGATCGGCCAGGGCAAGGACAATGCGCGCGAGTATCTGCGCGAGAATCCCGAGATCGCGCGGGAGATCGAGAACAAGATACGCGAAGCGGTCGGCGTGGCATTGCTCGAACCGGTAGTGAAAACTTCCGCCAAAGTCACAGACAAAACGGCTGCCAAGTCCGGTGCCAAAGCCGCCGAAAAGACGCTGGCCGGGAACCCGGGTGAGGAAAAAGCCTGAGGTCAGTTTACGCGCACGGGCTTTGCAATATCTGGCCCGGCGCGAATTCAGCCGTGCCGAACTGCGCAGCAAATTGTTGCCGCATATGCAGCTTGAGGCCGAGTTCGAGCAGGCATTCGATTCAACGGGGCTCGATCAACTGGATGCGCTGCTGGATGACCTGACCGCGCGCGGCTGGCTGTCCGATGAGCGCGCGACCGCGCAATTGATCCATGCCAAACGCGGCCGATTCGGCTTGCAACGCATCACCCACGAGTTGCGCCAGAAAGGCATCGCCGAAAATCTGATTGGCGATGCACTGACACAACTGAAAGAAACCGAGCTGGACGCTGTGCGCCTGGTGTGGCAAAAGAAATTCGGTTCCTTGCCGCGGGATGCGAACGAACAGGCAAAGCAGGTCCGCTTCCTGCAATCGCGGGGATTCGGTCTAGATGTGATCTTTCAGATGCTGCAATTGCCCGCTTCCGCGGAAGAGTGATCGCCATGATTGCATTGATATCCATCACGCAGCGGCCAGGTAGCATAACCCCGGCTAACATTGCCACAGGGCATTGCCCGGTCACATGAGGCTGTGGTCGTTGCATCCCCGTTATCTGGATGCCAAGGGCCTGGTGGCTTTATGGCGCGAGGGTTTGCTGGCGCAGAAAGTGCTCGCCGGCGCGACCAGGGGCTATCGTCATCACCCGCAGTTGTCGCGCTTTCGTGCGCAGCCCGATGCGTTGGGGGCGATCGCGGCCTATCTGCGCGAAGTTCAGCGCGAGGCGCAGCGGCGAAACTACCGCTTCGACGTTGCAAAGATCGGCCGTTGTGCAGAGGGGGTGAGCATCACGGTCACGCGCGGACAGATGGATTATGAACTCGCCCATCTTCGCACCAAACTGGCGTTGCGCGACCCGGCCGCGCTGCAGCGTATTGCCGCGATCGACGAAGCAGAATCGCACCCCCTGTTCAGGGTGGTGTCGGGAGATGTGGAGGCATGGGAAGTGCTACGCTGATTACGTGCAGTGGCAACAGCAATGGTATGATGCGCGCCTTGTTCAAGCGTGTATTCGATATCCAGGGTGTGCAATGAAAAGCAGTGAGATCCGCCAGAAATTCCTAGATTATTTCGCCTCGAAGGGACACACCGTCGTCGCATCCAGTTCGCTGGTGCCACACGAAGATCCGACGCTGTTGTTCACCAATGCCGGGATGAACCAGTTCAAGGACGTGTTCCTCGGTTTTGACAAGCGGCCCTATACGCGTGCCGCCTCGTCGCAGAAATGCGTGCGCGCCGGCGGCAAGCACAATGACCTGGAAAACGTCGGTTACACCGCGCGCCATCACACCTTCTTCGAGATGCTGGGCAACTTCAGTTTCGGCGATTACTTCAAGCGTGACGCGATCGGCTATGCCTGGGAACTGCTGACGGTGGTTTACCGGTTGCCCAAGGACAAGCTGTGGGTGACGGTCTATGCCGAGGACGATGAAGCCCACGCGATCTGGACCAAAGATATCGGCCTGCCGGTCGAGCGGGTGATCCGCATCGGCGACAACAAGGGCGCGCGCTATGCATCCGACAATTTCTGGATGATGGGCGACACCGGCCCGTGTGGTCCGTGCACCGAGATATTCTACGATCACGGCGCGGATATCTGGGGCGGCTTGCCGGGCTCGCCGGAAGAGGATGGCGACCGCTACATCGAGATCTGGAACAACGTGTTCATGCAGTTCAACCGCGACGAGCACGGCGTGATGCATGCGCTGCCCAAACCTTCGGTGGATACCGGCATGGGGCTGGAAAGGATCTCGGCGGTGTTGCAGCATGTGCACAGCAACTATGACATCGACCTGTTCCAGAACCTGATCATCGCGGCCGCGCGCGAAACGAAAACCAACGACTTGACCAACAATTCGCTCAAGGTACTGGCCGACCACATCCGCGCCTGTGCTTTCCTGATCGCCGACGGCGTGATTCCGGGCACCGAGGGGCGCGGGTACGTGCTGCGCCGCATCATCCGCCGCGCGATCCGCCACGGCTACAAACTCAATGCCCGGGCTGCGTTCTTTCATAGGATGGTGCCCGACCTGGTCGCGGAAATGGGCGCCGCCTTTGCGGAACTGGTTGCGGAACAGGCACGCGTGATGGATATCCTTAAGCAGGAGGAGGAACGATTCTTTGCCACCATAGAACACGGTATGGCGATACTGGAAGCAGAGCTGGCCGAGATGACCAGACACGGCAACAGGATATTCAATGGGGAGACGGCATTCAAGTTGCACGATACCTTCGGATTTCCGCTCGACCTGACCCAGGACATCTGCCGGGAGCACAAGATCGCCGTGGATGTCGCCATGTTCGATATCGCGATGTCGCGCCAGAAGGAGCAGGCGCGGGCGGCCGGCAAGTTCAGGATGGCGGTAAAACTGGAATACGAGGGGCCGGCCACCGCGTTCCACGGCTATGAAGCTTTGGAAATGAAAAGCAACATCCTTGCGTTGTACCGGGATGGTGTGCCGGTCACCGAACTGAAGGAAGGTGAGCAGGGCGCGGTGGTGCTCGACGATACGCCGTTCTATGCGGAGTCGGGCGGGCAGGTTGGCGACAGCGGGATACTGCACAGCGCGCACGGCATCTTCGCGGTTGAGGACACGCAGAAGATCCAGGCCGCGGTGTTCGGCCACCACGGTGTAGTGAAGACCGGCAAGCTGGGCGTGGGCGACGTTGTGTCGGCGCGCGTCGACACACGGGCCCGCGCCCGTACCGAGCGCAACCACTCGGTCACCCATTTGATGCACAAGGCGCTGCGCGAAGTGCTGGGCAGCCACGTGCAGCAAAAGGGATCGCAGGTCGATCCGGACAAGACGCGCTTCGATTTCGTGCATAACCAGCCGATGAGCGAAGCGGAGATCCGCAAAGTGGAAG
This sequence comes from Burkholderiales bacterium, assembly GCA_038203435.1. Taxonomy (GTDB): domain Bacteria; phylum Pseudomonadota; class Gammaproteobacteria; order Burkholderiales; family Gallionellaceae; genus Gallionella. The sequence continues at coordinate 5,006 of JBBRDZ010000090.1, read as the reverse complement.
CCATCGTGAATGCCGAGATACTGGCCAATGTGGCGACCGATGCGCGCGTGATGTCCATCGAGGAAGCGCAGAAGACCGGCGCGATGATGCTGTTCGGCGAGAAATACGGCGATGAAGTGCGGGTACTTGACATCGGCACCTCGCGCGAATTGTGCGGCGGCACGCATGTGAAGCGTACCGGCGATATCGGGCTGTTCAAGATACTGGCCGAGAGCGGTGTCGCGGCCGGCGTGCGGCGTGTCGAGGCGGTGACCGGGGAAGGTGCGCTGGCCTATGTGCAACAGCAGGAAGCGCAAATGCAACAGGTGGCTGACGCCGTGAAGGCGCAACCGCAGGAAGCCGCGATGCGCATCATGCAGATACTCGACAACGTCAAGGCGATGGAAAGGGAACTGGCTCGCTTGAAATCGAAACTGGCCGGCGCGCAGGGCGATGATCTCGTCAGCCAGGCGGTGGATTGCAACGGCAGCAAGGTGCTCGCCGCGTTGCTGGAAGGTGCGGATGCAGCGGTGTTGCGCGAAACGCTCGACAAACTCAAAGATAAGCTCAAATCCGCCGCAATCGTGCTGGCAGCGGTAGCCGACGGCAAGGTCAGCCTGATCGCCGGCGTGACACCCGACCTGGTCGGGAAGATCAAGGCCGGTGAACTGGTCAACATGGTCGCGCAACAGGTCGGCGGCAAAGGCGGTGGCAGGCCGGACATGGCGATGGCTGGTGGCACACAACCGGAGCACCTGGCCTCTGCATTGGCTTCAGTGCCAGCTTGGGTGCATATCAAGTTGTAGTATGGCGAGCCCGGCCTCGCTAGCTGTTCCCGCACCAGAGCGACTTCGTCGCCACCGTGTCACAGCAGCACCGGACATGGCGATGGCTGGCGGCACGCAACCGGAGCACCTGGCATCTGCATTGGCTTCAGTGCCAGCTTGGGTGCATATCAAGTTATAGTATGGCGGGTCCGGCCTTGCTCGTTGTTCCAGCACCGGCGCATCTGGCAAAGGTGATTGCCACCGTTCCTGAATAGGTGAAGGAAAAGGTATAGTTGGCAGTATGCAGTCTTTCAAACTGCGCCGCGCCGGCCAAAGGCGGCATCATCTGCAGTTTACCAATGGAAAAAAATCTGCTACTTTGCGACACCGGTACGAACTTGGCGCGTCTCCGGCCGGACATTTATCCGCAATAGTGGACACTGTAGAGTTTGGATCAAGGCTCACGCGCAGGAGCGATACAAGTGGATACAGGCCGTTATATGGTGTTGCTGGTTGATGACGATCTGGTCCAGATCGACCTGGCGCGACATGCTGCCGCAGAATTTTGCCCCGATATCGAATTGACCGCCGTGGCCGGTGGGGATGCCGTGCTGGATTGGATCGGTAACCGTTCCCGCAACGACGTCATGCCGCACATCATCATGATGGACCTGAAACTGCCAAAACTGGACGGCCTTGCAGTGTTGCGCAAACTGCGCGGCTTTGCTCCTACCCGTGATATTCCCATCGTCGTGTGTTCAGCCGAATACACGCAGGCAGATGTGCAGATGAGTTACATGGCGGGAGCGAACAGTTTTGTCGCCAAACCGGCCAGCCAGGTCGAGTTCGCCGAATGCTTCCACGAACGGCTGGCATACTGGCTGCACCCGGGCCAGCGCAAAGCGATGCTGGAAGTGAAAGACAGTGCAGTGGACCCGTTGTGACTCTGCCGATGTTGGCCCGTTCGGATCATCACTAGAACGGCAATTCGAGATGTGGCGCGGCCTGCTGAAACATACTGCGGAAGTCGTTCTGGATGCGTTGCAATGCGGCTTCGCTGTCGGCCTCGAAACGCAATACGATCACCGGTGTGGTGTTGCTGGGACGCGCAAGGCCAAAACCGTCGGCATATTCCACGCGCAATCCGTCCAGTGTGATGATCTCTTTCGCATCGGGGAATTTTGCGCTTTTCTGCAACCTTGCCAGCAACTGGTGGTTCTCTCCTTCAGCGGTATGCATGTGCAATTCCGGCGTGCAGATCGCATCCGGCAGGGCGTTCAGCGTGGCACTGGGGTCGCTGACCCGGCTCAGTATCTCGAGCAGCCGCGCGCCGGTGTATAGCCAGTCGTCGAAACCGTACCAGCGTTCCTTGAAGAATACATGACCGCTCATCTCGCCGGCCAGCAGTGCGCCGGTTTCGCGCATCTTGGCTTTGACCAGCGAGTGTCCGGTCTTCCACATGGTCGGCAGGCCGCCGTGCGAGCGTATCCAGCCGAACAGGTTGCGCGTCGACTTGATGTCGAAAATGATCTCCGCGCCGGGATTGCGGCTCAACACATCGGCGGCGAACAGCATCAGTTGCCGATCCGGATAGATGATCTTGCCGTCCTTGGTCACCACACCGAGTCGGTCGCCGTCCCCGTCGAATGCCAGACCGAGTTCGCTGTCGTTGTCGTGCAGTGCTGCAATCAGGTCACTGAGATTCTCGGGTTGTGACGGATCGGGGTGATGGTTGGGAAAGTGCCCGTCGACCTCGCAATACATCTCCTGTACGGTGCAGCCGAGCTGGCGATAAAGATTTGCGACATAGGCTCCGGCGACGCCGTTGCCGCAATCCACGGTGACGTGCATGGGGCGGGCCAGCCTGATGTCGGAAACGATGCGCGCGATGTATTCCGCGCTGATGTCGCGCTGCACATAGCTGCCGTTGCCGTGTGCAAGATCGTTATTTTCGATGCGCATGCGCAATTGCTGGATGGCCTCTCCCGACAGGGTTTCGCCGGCCAGTACCATTTTCAGGCCGTTGTAATCCGGCGGGTTGTGGCTGCCGGTGAGCATCACTGCGCAGTCGGTGTGCAACTGGTACGCGGCGAAATACACCATGGGTGTGGGCACGCAACCGACGTCGATCACGTTGATGCCGCTGTTGCGGATGCCGCGCGCCAGCGCGGCGATCAGTTCAGGTCCCGACAACCTGCCGTCGCGCCCGATCGCGATGCTGTCCTTGCCGCGCGCCGCCGCTTCCGAGCCGATCGCATGTCCGATGGCCTCGACCACATCTGGAGTCAGCGTCTTGCCGACGATGCCGCGTATGTCATAGGCCTTGAAGATTTCCCTGGGTAAGTTCTGCATTGTGCTTGATCCTGTTCCAATAAAGATGGCCCTGTATTACAGGCATGTGCTGGCTGCAGCCAGTTTCAAGTCGCTTTGTTCGCAGCGATGGCGCGCTTCAACTTTTCCCAGACCATGTCCGGGGTGAGCTGCTTCATGCAATTGAAGTGGCCCAGCGGACATTCCCGTTTGAAGCACGGGCTGCACTTCAGATCAAGCTTCAGCACTCGTGCATTCGCTGACAGCGGTGGGGTGAATTGCGGGCTGCTGGAACCGAACAGGGCCAGCATGTTCCGGTCCAGCGCGGCGGCCAGATGCATCAGTCCGGAATCGTTGCTGATGACCAGTTGTGCACAGGACAACAGCGCGATCGCATCGCCCAGGCCGGTCACGCCGCACAGGTTGCGGCACTGTGCATTGCCCAGAGCGGTGATCTTGTCCGCGACTTCCTTGTCTTTTGCTGAGCCGAGCAGCCAAACCGCATAGCCCTGGTGTTGCAAACGTTGCGCGATCTCCGCGTAGTAATTCTCCGGCCAGCGCTTGGCCGGACCGTATTCGGCGCCGGGACAGAATATCGCGACCGGCTTATCCAGTGTCAGCCCCAGTTTTTGCAGGGTGGTTTCGCGCAGCGAGTGCGACACTTCCAGCCTGGGGTTGGCCAGGGGGCGCGGTATTTCGCCCAGTTTTTCTTCCGCAAGTTGGGCGAAGCGTTCCACCATCAGCGGCAATTTCGACTTGCGCAGTTTGCGTGCATCGTTGAGCAGGCCGTAACGCGCTTCACCGACATAGCCGGTGCGCAGCGGTATGTTTGCGAAATAGGGCACGAGTGCGGATTTCAGGGAGTTGGGCAGCACGATGGCCTGGTCGTATCGTTCGCTGCGCAGATTTTTGCCGAACCGATAACGTGCCAGCAGTTTCAGTGCACCATGGGGAAACGGATTGACGAGGACTTCGTTCACTTCTGGCATCGCATACAACAGCGCGGCAGTCCAGGGCGGGGCAAGCACCGCGATATGGCTATCGGGATGGCGCAATCTGAGCCGCAGCAACATGGGATGCATCAACATCGTGTCGCCCACCCAGCTGGGACCGATTACCAATATCTTCTTCATTACACCATAGACCTGAGTTGAGCGGGGGGCGCCCTAATTCAGCGGGCACCGCGTGATCGACCGATACACGCTGCTGCTATTAGTGATGCGCCTTGGGCAATTCCCCCTTGAAACGATACAGCGTGCCGCAATACGGACAGCGTGCTTCACCGCCATGATTCAGCGGGATCATCACCTTGGGGTGGGCGTTCCACATGTTCATGTCGGGCATCGGACAGCTTAGCGGCAGATCCTCTGCGCTGACTTCGATACAAGTCTGGGTGATGTCGTGTTTGTTCAAAGCAAGTCTCCCGTGGCGCTAAACATAGCTCAGCCAGTCAGTGTGCTGCGCATGCTTGCCCGCGACACAATCAAAGAATGTCTGCTGCAGCCGGGTCGTGATGGGCCCGCGCGTTCCGCTGCCTATGGTGCGGCGGTCCAGTTCGCGGATCGGTGTCACCTCCGCGGCGGTACCGGTGAAGAACGCCTCGTCGGCGCAATACACCTCGTCGCGGGTGATGCGCTTTTCAACGATCTCGATGCCCATTTCCGTGGCCAGGGTGAAGATCGAATCGCGCGTGATACCTTCCAGGCAGGCGGTCAGGTCGGGCGTGTACAACTTGCCTTTCTTGACGATGAACACGTTCTCGCCGGCGCCTTCGGCGACATAGCCGTCCACGTCCAGCAATAGGGCTTCATCGTATTTGTCATTGTCCGCTTCCTGGTGCGCCAATATCGAATTGGTGTAGGTTGTCACCGATTTGGCGCGGCACATGTTCACGTTGACATGATGCCGGGTGAAGCTGGACGTTTTGACGCGTATGCCTTTTTGCATGCC
>JBBRDZ010000089.1:0-9704 GCA_038203435.1 Burkholderiales bacterium | reverse complement strand
CGCGTGGAGATGCACAATACCGGACGGATATCACTGGTAATGATCTTGTTGCTGGGTTTGCTGTCACTGGTGCAATTGCAAAGCGGATACCAGTTGCTGAGAGAGACGATGACGATCCGACCCGGTTCGGATAATGCCTATCAGCGCACCCGCGACGGCTTGCTGGCCGTGCAACGCAATTCGCTGCTGTCTCCCTATGCCGAACTGTTCATCATTGCCTACGCCGAGGTGGATGCCAATCAGATCAAGCAAAAATTGGCCCTGAATTCCAACGTGATGCATTTTGTGCCAACTGCCCAGGCGGTTTACCGGCAAGCGTTTTTGCTGGCGCAGGACGGCCAGCTGGTCCAGGCCAAACAACTTATGGAGCAGGCGATCTGGTCGTACCCGGACGACAGGGAGGCGCAGCAGCAGTTGCAGGATCTGGCGCTGAAAGACCCCGCGCATTTTTCTGCTCTGCTAGAATTCGCCATCAGCAAACAACAGGAGCATGCCCGTGCAGTTCGTCACCAGTAACATCCTTCCCATTTTCATCGCGGTAGCCAGCGGCATGATGCTGCTCTGGTCGTTTTTCGGGAACCGCTTTCGCGGCATCAGGGAAGTCAACTCAGTGGCTGCCCTGCAGCTCATCAACCACAAGAATGCCCTGGTGCTGGATGTGCGCGAACAGAGCGAATTCGATGCCGGACATGTATTGAATGCAAAACTGATCCCGCTGGGCAAACTCAAGGAGCGCGTGGGTGAATTGGAAAAATTCAGGGGCCAGCCCGTCGTGGTGGTCTGCCGCAGCGGCAACCGTTCCGCTACAGCCTGTTTTTTGCTTGGCAAGCAGGGATTTTCCCAGGCCTATAATCTGGCCGGCGGTGTGCAGGCCTGGCAAAAAAACAAATTGCCGCTGGAAAAATAAGCATGGCGAGAGTATTGATGTACAGCACGGACGTCTGTCCCTATTGCATCCGCGCCGAGCAACTGCTGAAACGCAAGGGTGTGCAGGAGATCGAGAAGGTGCGCGTCGACCTGCAGCCCGAGTTGCGGCTTGCGATGGTGGAAAAGACCGGCCGGCGCACCGTGCCGCAAATCTATATCAATGATGTGTATGTCGGCGGGTTTGATGATCTGGCCGCACTCGATCATGCCGGCGGACTCGACCCGCTGTTGGCGAAATCGTAACTTGAACAATAATATAAAAAGGGAAGCAACATGACCGAAGCGGCACAGGAAGATAAACAACCGGTATTCCAGATGGACAAGATCTACGTGAAGGATCTGTCACTGGAGATACCGCACGCACCAAAAATATTCATGCGCCGGGAGAATCCGCAGATCGATACGCAACTCCAGACCCAGGCCAACACCTTGGAGGAAGGCCTGTATGAAGTGGTGTTGATGGCGACGGTGACAGCCAGGATCGGCGAAACAGTGATGTTCCTGATCGAGGCCAAACAGGCGGGAATCTTTATCATACGCAATGTCGCGGAGGGAGAGTTGGAGCCGATTCTGGCGGTGATGTGCCCGAACATATTGTTCCCGTTCCTGCGCGAGGTCGTGTCGGACGTCGCGGTGCGCGGCGGATTTTCCCAGGCGCTGCTGAACCCGATCAATTTCGAGGGGATCTACCAGCAACGCAAGCTGCAGCAGGCACAGGCCGTCGCATCCACGACCACACACTGATGGGATCACTTGCTACGCCGCGCTTGTTTGCCATGTTGCTGCTGTTCGGCACAACAGCGGCACACGCGGTGGAGTACGTTTCAGTCAGCGACAGCAACGCGATACTTTATGACGCGCCTTCGGTCAAGGCGAAAAAATTGTTCGTGGTGAACCGCTACATGCCTTTCGAGCAGGTTGTCACGCTGGACAGCTGGGTAAAGGTACGCGACCGTTCCGGCGGCTTGTACTGGGTGGAAAAGCGCCAGTTGAGCAACCAGCGTTATGTGTTCGCATTGCTGCCGCTGGTGGATGTGCACGCAGCACCCGATTCCGGCTCGGCACGATTGTTCCAGGTGCGCCAGCAGGTTGCTCTGGAACGCCTGGAATCGACCGGTACAGGGTGGATCAGGGTGCGCCACCAGGATGGGAATGCCGGTTATGTGCGCAGCACAGAAGTATGGGGCGGTTGACCATGAAGCGGGGCGCGGCGGATAGTATTTGCGCTGTTGCAGTCCCGCGAATATCGAAATGAATATCACCGTCATCGGTGCCGGAGCATGGGGGACAGCGCTTGCCACCAGCCTCGCGGCCGAACATCAAGTCACGCTGTGGGCCCGCGATGCCGAGCTGGTCGATGCGATGCGCGCCAAGCGATACAACCACCACTATCTTCCCGATATTCAGCTGTCGGAACGCCTCGATTTCAGTTCGGACTTCCCTGTTGCGACGGCGGATGCCGCATTGTTGATCATCGCTGTGCCGACAGCCGGCCTGCGCCCGGTGTTGCAGCAGCTGGTGCGTTTGTCGCGCCGCTTCAACGTGCTGTGGTTATGCAAGGGCTTCGAGGCCGAGAGCGCGAAATTGCCGCATCAGGTGGCAGCCGAAGAGTTGCCCGAAGGATGCCGATACGGGGTATTGTCCGGACCCAGTTTCGCCCAGGAAGTGGCGCGCGGCTTTCCGACCGCGTTGACGCTCGCCTCGGGCGACGAGGAGTTTGCGCGCAGCATGGCATTGCAACTGCATCATGCCCATTTGCGCATCTATCCAAGCTCCGACATGGTTGGCGTGGAAGTCGGCGGAGCGGTGAAAAACGTGATGGCAATCGCCGCCGGCATCTGCGACGGTCTGGGGCTGGGAATGAACGCGCGCGCGGCACTGCTGACCCGCGGCCTGGCCGAGATCACCCGGCTGGCGCTGAAGCTGGGCGCACGTCCCGAGACGATGAGCGGACTGTCCGGGGTGGGCGATCTGATCCTCACCTGTACCGGCGATCTGTCGCGCAACCGCCAGGTCGGCCTGCTGCTGGTGCAGCGGCACGACTTGCCGGATATATTGCGCAAGCTCGGGCATGTCGCCGAGGGCGTGTACACGGTGCGCGAAGTGCATCACATCGCGCAGCGTCTGGGTGTCGCGATGCCGATATGCTCGGCCGTGTATCGCATCATCTACGATCATATCCCGCCGGCGGATATGGTCGCCACGCTGTTGAACCGCGCGCCCAACCTGGAATTCGACGGCGCCTGATCGACACCCGCCGTTCAGCTCATCAGCGGCGGCGAAACACCAGATCCCACACCCCGTGGCCGAGGCGTATGCCGCGTTGTTCGAATTTGGTGAGCGGGCGATAGGCGGGACGCGGCGCGTAATCCTGTACAGTATTTTCCAGCAGCGGCTCGGACGAGAGTACCGCCAGCACCTGCTCGGCATACTCCTGCCAATCGGTGGCGACATGCAGATAGCCGCCGGGTTTGAGTCTTTGCACCAGTTGCGCGACGAACGGCGCCTGGATCAGGCGGCGCTTGTTATGGCGGGTCTTGTGCCAGGGATCGGGGAAGAAGATATGCACGCCGTCCAATGCGGCCACGTCCAGCATGTCGCGTATCACCTCCACCGCATCATGGCGGATGATGCGAATATTGCCGATGTGCTGCGCTTCGATCAGCTTGAGCAGATTGCCGACCCCCGGCGTGTGCACTTCCAGCGCAAGGTAATCGTTTTCCGGATGGGCATACGCGATGCTCGCCGTGCTGTCGCCCATGCCGAAACCGATCTCCATTATCCTGGGGGCGTCGCGTCCGAAGGCCCGCGCCAGATCCAGCCGTTGCGCTACGAATGCGATGCCGAAACGCGGTAGCAGGGTATCACAGGCGCGCTGTTGCGCTGGCGTGACGCGGCCCTGGCGCAACACGTAGCTGCGGATATGTCGTTTGCTGAGATCGGTGGTGTCGGTCATTGTGCCTGGGTACTCAACGACCCTCTCCCCATTCCCTCTCCCACGCGTGGGAGAAGGTGCCCGACAGGGCGGGAGAGGGTGTTATTAGCTGCGCTTCGGATCGATGATGCCTGCCGTCGGCGAACTCGGGCTGGCGCTGTAGAGTTTTTTCGGCATGCGCCCGGCCAGGAAGGCTGAGCGCCCGGCTTCGACGGCCAGTTTCATCGCGGCACCCATCAGTACCGGTTGCCGTGCGCCGGCGATCGCGGTGTTCATCAGAACACCGTGGCAGCCCAGTTCCATCGCGATCGCGGCATCCGACGCGGTGCCGACGCCGGCATCGACGATCACCGGGACCTGCACGCGGTCCATGATGAGTTGCAGATTCCACGGGTTGAGTATGCCCATGCCGGAACCGATCAGCGAGGCCAGCGGCATGATCGCCACGCAACCGATATCTTCCAGTTGTTTGGCGATGATCGGATCGTCCGAAGTGTAGACCATCACCTGGAAACCCTCGGCTATCAGGATCTTCGCGGCGGCGATGGTCTCGATCACGTTGGGATACAGCGATTGCGGGTCGCCCAGCACTTCCAGCTTCACCAGGCTGTGACCGTCGAGCAATTCGCGCGCCAGACGCAAGGTGCGCACCGCATCTTCGGCTGAATAACAGCCGGCAGTGTTAGGCAACAGCGTGTATTTTGAAGGCGGCAGAATTTCCAGCAGGCTCGGCTCCCCGGGATTCTGGCCGATGTTGCTGCGCCGGATCGCGATGGTGATGATCTCGGCGCCGCTGGCCTCCACTGCCGCTCTGGTTTCGGCGAAATCCCTGTATTTTCCCGTGCCGACCAGCAGGCGCGAGTGATAGCTTTTTCCGGCGATGATCAATTTGTCGTTCATTATTGTACCCGTTGGTTCGCTTTGCTTAGCCACCGCCCACCGCCACGACCACTTCCAGTTGATCGCCATCTGCCAATTGTTGCGTGGCAAACAAGCTGCGCGGCACGATGTTGCCATTGCGCTCCAGCGCAATGCGTTTGCCGGTCAAACCCAGTTCATCGATTAGCGCGGCGATGCCGGTGAGATCGGGAAGTTGGCGGCTGGTGCCATTGATGCTGACGGTAATCAATATAATTTAAGTGTCCGGACCGAGATGCGACGATGAGGGTGAGCGGCGAACCGCCATGGTATGCGCCTGGTCGAGCTGCCGTATAATGCACCGTCTCACCCGCCTGAGAGGTGATTTTACTTGTGTTGCCGGCATTACTCAACTTTGCTGCATGAGTTGAAGCAAATTCTGCGTGGTGTGGATTTTGACGCCGGCGTAGAATCGACGGAGCGGCTTACTTCTCCATAGCCCAGCTCGTAAAACATGGATATACAAGGAGCATCCCGCGGTGACCAGGAAAGCCAGGATTCCGAAAGGCAGTGACAATTCGCCTTCGATCACGGAAGCGCTACAGCCGCGTGCCGCCGATTTTGTCATCGTCGGGCTGGGTGCCTCGACCGGCGGGTTGGAGGCCTTTGAGCAATTCTTCCGCAATGTCCCGGCCGACAGCGGCATGGCTTATGTGCTGGTGTCGCACCTCGATCCCAACCACGTCAGCATACTCACCGAGATCCTGCAGCGCACCACCACCATGCCGGTGGTTGAGGCCCAGGATCAGATGGTGGTGTCGCCCGACCATGTCTACGTGATCCCGCCCAACCGCGATATGGCGATCTTCCAAGGCGCTCTGCAGCTCAACGTGCCGGAAAATCCACGCGGACTACGCATGCCGATCGATGCGTTCTTGCGTTCCCTTGCCGAAGAACAGGGAGAAATGGCGATCGGCATCATCCTGTCCGGGGCCGGCACCGACGGTACCCAGGGTTTGCGCGCCATCCTCGGGGCGGGCGGCGTCTCGCTGGTGCAGGCACCGGAAAGTACCAAATACGACGGCATGCCGGGCAGCGCCATCCTTGCCGGCTATGCCACCCATGTGCTGGAGGTGGAAAAAATGCCCGCCGTCCTGTTGGCCGGCGCGCGTAACCAGAGCGTCAACCGCGAAGCGCCGCCATCTCATGCCACAACGAGCAGCTTGGCGCGCATCCTGATGCTGCTGCGTTCCGCCACCGGCAATGATTTCTCGCTGTACAAGAAGAGCGCGATCCGGCGGCGCATCGAGCGGCGCATGTCGCAGCACGACATCCAGGATACCGAGCTTTATGCGCGTTACATCAAGGAGAATCCCGCCGAAGTGAAATTGCTGATCAGGGAACTGTTGATCAACGTGACCAGTTTTTTCCGCGACAGCGAAGCATTTGCAACACTGAAGCAAGACATCCTGCCAAAACTGTTTGCCGACAAGTCGGAGGACTATGTGTTCCGCGTCTGGGTGGCAGGTTGCGCCAGCGGCGAAGAAGCCTATTCGATCGCGATATTGCTGCGCGAATATATGGAAGACACGCGCCAGGAATTCAAGGTCCAGTTTTACGCCACCGATCTGGATGATGATGCCATCGCGGTGGCGCGCGCCGGTATCTATCCGCCCAACATCGCCCAGGATGTCGATCAGGAACGGCTGCGCCGCTTCTTCATCAAGGAAGAAACCGGCTACCGGATCAAGAAGAACATCCGCGAAATGGTGGTGTTCGCCGTTCAGAACATCATCAAGGACCCGCCCTTCACCAGCCTGGATATGCTCAGTTGCCGCAACGTGATGATCTATCTCGAAACGGATCTGCAGAACCGGCTGATCCCCGCGTTCCATTACGCGTTGAAACCGGGCGGCGTGCTGATCCTGTCGCCGTCGGAGTGTATTGGCAATTTTTTCGACCTGTTCGCGCCGCTCAGCCGAAAATGGAAGTGCTACCAGGCGCACGGTTCGGATGCCTCGAGTCGTGCGGTGATTTCCAGCGACTTGGGATGGAACAGGTCAAACAACATCAAAGGAACGGAAGAAGTGGAAAAAAGTCCCGGGAGATCAATTGTGCCGAGCTGACCAAGCGCTCGCTGCTGCAATCCTACGCACCGGCATCGGTGGTCACGGATGAAAATGGCAATATACTCTATGTGCACGGTAACACCAGTCGTTACCGGCGCCCGGCCGGGCGTCGTTGAATATCATCGATATGGCGCACGAGGAGCTGCTGCTCGTGCTGGATGGCCAACTGGGCATCATTACGGCGAGCAGCCCGTTCTACCACGAGTTCAAGACCAGAGCAGAAGATACCGTGGGAAAAAAGATATACGATCTTGGCAATGGCCAGTGGAACATACCGAAATTGCGCGAACTGCTGGAAGACATCCTGCTGCTCAACCGGATTTTCGATGACTATGTGGTGGAACACGATCACCCTGGCACGGGTCACCAGCGCATATTGCTCAACGCCCGCAGTATTTATGACGATACGCGTGCCAGCCGGTATATCCTGCTGGCGATAGAACTCGACGGCTAGTCGGGCGCACGCACACCGGAACAATCCTGAAGCGGAGGAAAGTAGCAAACGGTGAGGGCAGCAATGGCCATGCTGTGGTAATAATAATCATGACTGTCTGTATGCGCTTTTATGCGGACGTTTACCCTGTATGCCAAAATCGGTGAATGGCGGCTTTGTGGTAATGTGATGACTGACCGTAATGTCCATAAGCAGTCAGTCAAGAATTGCACGTACTATTATTAATATGCTGACAGGGAAAACAGCCTGATTTCAGACAAATCAAATGGTTATCAGAAATATGCGCGCTTCCCTATTTTTAATAATACTGACTGGTGGGTCAGTCTAATAACTGGGCATAGCAAAGGAGTTGCCATGGAGGTTTTTCTTACAGTTGTTACCGGCTTTGTTACTTTTGCTCTAGGTCAAATCGTCGTCAAGCTTTTAATTGATCCTGTGCAGGAGTTCAAGCGGGTTATTGCTGACATATCGCATGCGCTTATTGAATATGCCAATATCTTTGGAAACCCGGGTATAACAGGTGAAGAAAATGAAAAGAAAGTATCGGGAGAATTGAGAAAGCTATCATCTCGGTTAAATGCGCAAATGTACTTGATACCAGCATACCGGAAGTCTGCTAAATTATTTGGATTGCCTCATATTGAAAAAGTAGCGACTGCAGCCGAACATTTAATTGGCCTTTCTAATGGATTTAGAGCGGTTAATGGAAACCAAGGCATGATGAATTCATACAGAGCACAACATGTTTGTGAAGCACTTGGCATATATGTTTCAGCAAGAGAAAGACTCGACCCTGCTTTAGAAAAGGAATTGTATTGAAATATGCCCAACCCTGCATTCGAGCGGGACTCGCCCAGAAGCGGGCGAGCCCCTCAATTTTACGTTGACGCTGTAGAAAAACCCTTTTTCAGCAGAATTTCTGGTCATAAAAAAGGGGGTGTAAATAGTTTTGTGTAATCGGTCATTAGGCAGGAGACTGCCGCCCTTAAAGGAAAAACATGACCAAACGCAAAGTTGTACAACCCGACCTGATCGACCAGCTGTTAGCCGATTACCAGAAACCTGAAGACCTGATTGGCGAGAACGGGATTCTAAAGCAACTCACCAAGGCCATTGTGGAGCGTGCATTGCAAGCCGAGCTTGCTGCCCACCTGGGTCACGACAAGCATGAAGCCGTAGCTAATGAGAGCGGCAACACGCGCAACGGTAGCAGTGCCAAGACGCTGAAAGGAGACTTTGGTGCCTTGCCCATCGACATACCGCGTGACCGCGACGGCAGCTTCGAGCCGCAGCTCATTACCAAACATCAGACCCGTTGGACCGGCTTCGACGACAAGATTCTGTCGCTGTATGCACGCGGTATGACGGTGCGGGAAATTCAAAGCCACCTGGAAGAAATGTACGGCACCGAAATCTCGCCGACGCTGATTTCCTCGGTCACTGATGCTGTTATGGACGAAGTCAAGGCATGGCAGGCGCGGCCGCTGGATGCGCTTTACCCAATCGTCTATCTCGACTGCATACACGCCAAAGTACGCGACAGCGGCGCAGTGCGGGTCAAAGCCGTCTATCTGGCATTGGGTGTGAACCTCAATGGCGACAAGGAATTACTGGGTCTGTGGGTGGCCCAGACCGAGGGAGCCAAGTTCTGGCTGCAGGTCGTCACCGAACTCAAGAACCGTGGCGTACAGGACATCTTCATTGCCTGCGTGGATGGCCTCAAGGGCTTTCCTGAGGCGATTGAAGCGGTGTTCCCGAAGACTGCGGTGCAGCTGTGTATCGTGCACATGGTGCGCTACAGCTTGAACTTCGTGGGCTGGAAATTACGCAAGGCTGTAGCATCCGATCTGCGCACCATTTACACGGCCGCGACCGTTGAGGAAGCCGAAATGCGCTTGGCAGAATTCGAAGCAAAATGGGGCGCTGAATATCCCTCCATCGTGCAGTCCTGGCAGCGCAACTGGCCACGCATCGTGCCGTTCTTCGACTATCCCGCCGAAATTCGGAAAGTGATTTATACGACCAATGCCATTGAGTCCGTCAACATGAGCCTGCGCAAGGTCACCAAAAACCGTGGATCATTTCCTAATGACGACGCATTGATCAAGCTGTATTATCTGGCACTGCGCAACATCAGCAAGAAATGGACGATGCCGATTCAGAACTGGAAAGCTGCGTTGAATCGGTTCACCATCATGTTCGATGAGCGCATGCCGCAGTATTAAACGATAACCCGATTACACAAAATCGCGGACACCACCATAAAAAAGTGCGGGATTTACCGCACTTTTTTGTTTCTGGTTTTTCTTGTACCGGATGATTTTCGGATCACTGCGCATCAATGCACAGTCGTATTCCCCCTTCCTCTTTTCTTACTGCGCATAACCGTGATGCGCCAGCT
>JBBRDZ010000088.1:0-9710 GCA_038203435.1 Burkholderiales bacterium | reverse complement strand
GGCCTGGTCGTTTGTGCAGAATTGAAATGCGCTATACCTTCTTAGTCCCGGTGATCTCTGCCACGGTCGCCTTTGTCTTTGCGTCCGTGGCCCCGGTCGCCTTCGTTGCCGCGGCCTTCGTCATCATGGTGCCTGCGGTATTCGCGGGCATTGTAGCCGGGCTCGTATTCCGCCGACCTGACGAAATAAACCGGGCGATTGCAGGCATTGTATTCGCGGCAATGTTTGGACCAGTGCTTGGCGTGGCCGGGGGGCACATGCAGGTAGAGCGGTTCGACCGCGACGTTCGGGGGCTGGCGTACGATGACCATTGGTTGCGCGTACAGCACCGGCGGTGGCGGAGCGTTACCCAGCTGGACTTGCCCGTAGACTCCCGGGCTGATCTCGCCGCTGATGCCGAGGTTGATGATGGCTAGTCCGGCATGGGCAGGCAGACTGGCAAGGGCAAGCAATGCAAAAAATACGGCTGATGGGGCTTTCATGATTTTCCTTTCAAGATTACGACGCTGGAGATGATAACGCGTGAACACCGTGTCGCGCTGACAGCGTCACCTGCGCTGGTGGCCCTGCATGCGATATCGTTATTGGATAGCACGGGTGAACGGGAACACTTTGGTGAAGCCGAGGATATCCGTTACCAGCAGCACGATGAAGATGGTGAGCAGGATGCCGAGGATGCCATCGCCACCGGCAGGCAATTGGTCCAGTTGTCCGGCGATGTTGTGTGCTTCCTGGTCAGTCAGTGCAAGTATCCGCGCTTGCGCTTCACCCTTCGTCACACCCTGCGCCTGCAATTGGGCGAGCACATCCTGGCGGTCCATGAACGCGCTGATCCTGGCGCGCTCTTGCCCGGCCAGTTGATGCGATACCGCCTGGTCGGTATCCACGATGGCCGCGAAAGCGGGTTGCAGCGGCATGCCCAGGACTAGCATGCTCAGCATGACCATACGGCTGGTCCAGCGCGTGAATTGAGAGTGTTGTTGTGTCATCATAGTTCTCCTTGAAGTGTGGTGAGTTATCATCGATCCGGATAAGCCGAGATACTTTCGTGTCTGGACAAAAAACTGCCTGAGCCTTTTGCCGTATTAAGGAGCAGAATGAACATGAGCGGCGCATCGTTCCGGACATTTTCAGATTATCTGAAAATGCCCGGATGCACTGTACGCTAACGCACATTATTTGACTAGACTGCCTGCGCGGGTGTTTTGCATCCGGCATGGGCGACAGCGGAGCATGGTTTCGACAACCCGAGGAGGCTGCATTGACTTCCATCCAAAGCGTGTTTGCCGCGTTCACCATCATCCTGATCGATCTGCTCGGGCGCGCCGGGCTGGACAAGGTATTGGCACTGTCTGGCGGCCCGGTCATGGTCGGTTTGTGGGCGCAACTGCAGTCGGTGGTGGAACTGGTCAGCGCGGTCACCATGGCGGGGCTGCTGCAGGGATTGACGGTGCTGATCACCCAGGTGAAAGCGTCCGGCGATGAGCGCAGACTGTTGCGCGACGCGCTCAAACTGGGTCTGTTCACTTCGCTGGGGGTGGCACTGATGGTGGCGTTGGCCGCACCCGAACTGGCGGTATGGTTATCCCAGAAGCGCATTGAAACGGACCTGTTCCTGCTGGCCGCACTGGCCGGCTGCATCACCGTCATCCCGGCCACGCTCAACGCGTACTGGCTGGGCAAGCATCGCCAGCAGCGTATGCTGGGCCTGGCGCTGCTGACCAGCGTGATATTGCTGCTGGTCGCGCTCAGTGCCTGGCTGGGTATGACTTTGCGCGGGCTGATCTGGGTACAGTGCGTGGCACTGGCGGTGATCGGCCTGGCGATCTGGCAGTATTTGCACAGCATCTCGCTGGCGCGCGGCGCACAGGATGCCGGCGCGCATGATTACCGCAAGCTGGTGAGATTCGTACCGGTCGGCCTGGCGATAGGCATCATGAGCCCGGTCTCGATGCTGCTGGTGCGCGGCATGTTGTCCGACGCCCTGTCGTGGGACGAGGTGGGTTTTTTGCAGGCTTTGTGGCGTTCCACCGAATGGGTGACGGCCACTGCGGCTGGCGTGCTGTCGCTGATTTTCCTGCCGCGCTTCAGCGCCACTTTCGGTTCGCCGCGCTTCAAACGCGAGTTGGCACGTGCCGCGATGATGGTACTGATCCCCGCGGCATGTCTGTTGCTGCTGATCTTTCTCAACCAGCGTTCCTTGCTGACGGTGCTGTACGACGCGAGGTTTGTGGTCAGCGATCAAACTGCCGCACTGATCATGCTGGGCAGCTGGATACGCATCGTTTCATGGATGTTCCTGTTTGGCCTGTTCGCCGCGCACCGTACCTGGCTGATCATGCTCGGGGAAGTCTTGTCGCTGCCGCTGTATGCGCTGTTGCTGTGGCGCTATGCGGACGGCATGAGTCTGGAGCGGACCGCGCTGCTGTATCTGGTCAGCTATGTGGCCTATCTGTGCTTCAATGCCGCCGCGCTGTGGTATGCGATGCGTCACACGGACGCCGCGCATCTTACCGAACACGGGGAGGCGCACATCACGCTGCCGTAGCAGTACCGGACGGATGTGCGAGCGGCTAGAACTTGTTGCGCAGCTTGTCGAGCAGCTTGTCCGATCCCTGCTTGAGTTGCTGTTGCTGCGCACCCAGCAATGCCTTCTTGCGCTCATCCAGTTTGCTGCGTGCGGCATCCAGTTCGGTGCGCAATTTTTCGATCTGAACCTGCCGCTCGGCCAGTTTGGATCTCAACACCGACGCGATCTCTTCCTGCTTTGCATATAGTTGTTTGCGCTGCTCGGCGATCTTGCCGTTCACCATCGCTTCGATGCGCGCCCTGGCCTGGTCCATTTTGTCCTGCAGGTAACGGCGCATGCCGCGCTCCAGCGCATCGGCAAGATTGCTGGACAGTTGCCAGTCGAGTTTGGACCAGGTTCCCGTCACGCGCGCATCCATATTCACCGTATCGAGGCCGGCCAGTGCCGCCTGCATCATCTCCTGCACCACTTGTGACGGGGCCCTGGTTTCGAGCTTGACCTGGCTGAAGCGGTTGCTCATGCGCACCTCGACATCATCGCCGCGCAGTTGCGCGGAGAACTGCGCCGAGCCTTCGGCTTTGGCAAAGTCCAATTCGACACTGGGACTGCTGACCAGGGTACGGCCGGCTACCGCGTAGCGGCCGACTTCCATGACCAGTCGTTCGACCGGCACTTCCGACAGATGATTGATCACCAGTTCCGCCTTGATGCCCGAGATGCCCTGCTGCGGAAAGTCACCCTTGATGGTGGCCACCATCGGGCGTCCGGTCAATGCCGGATCGGTGCTCACGTCGAGGATCTCGCCGGACAAATCGCTCGTCCCTCCCTGCAAGCGGGAACTGATTAGCGCCTTGCGCAACCAGAAGCGCGGATAGCTATTGGTTTTGCCGAAAACATAGTCGTGGCCCCGCTCGCGTGCGTGTACCGCAACAGCCGGTTTAGCGGCGCCCTTTGCCGGCATGTAACTGCGCGCCTGATCCATATAACCGCGTGCCTGCTGCACCTTGCCCAGCACATCCGTGCCGAACAACGCGCGTGACAAGGTGCGGGCATCCAGCGCGGGCAGGTGCATGCGTGCCTGCAGGCTGCGTGCATCTTCCCTGACGATCTTGTCGAGTTCGCCGAACGAGTTCTTGACGCTACCCAAGTCACCGCTCAACGCGGTACCGGCTTCGCGTACCGTTTTTGACTTCGTGTCGAAATCGTTGCGGATCGATTCGAGTTCCTGCAGCGATGACTGGAGCTGCGCGACATCCTGAAGTTTATCCAGTTTTACATTGGCCAGGCGCTGCCGCAGTGCGGAAAAATCCTCACCCTTGGGCAGGGCCGACAAACGCGATTGCCACTGCTGGTTCTTCTCGTCCAGAGTTTTCTGCATGGCGGCGATCTGGGCGCTGCTTTTCAAGTCTGCCGTCATTGCGGAAAGTTGCTCGCCGGGATTGGCACCTGCCGCGATCGCGGCAAGGTCGCCCAGCACATTTCCGGAGAATTCTTCTTTCGCCTGGGCCAGCACCGTGCTGCCGTAACCTTGTCCATCCGCTTCAGGTTTGACCGGCAGCACGCGTCCGGCAGACTTGCGCACGGTGTCGATCTGCACATCGATGATGGACGCCTCGTTGATCACCACCTTACCGCGCAACAATGCGTCCCACAGCATGCTGAAGTTGACTGAGCCGATCTGCACGCGGTTCCGGTCGGGTGCGCCGGGATCGGTCATTTCTATATCGCCCACGCTCACCGACGCATGCCACAGGCTGGTATCCAGCTTGCCGATGTCCACCTCGGCGCCGTTCGCCCGGGTCGCGCCGTATTCGAGGGCACGGCGCAGATGCATGTCGAAGAACAGCGTGAAGTACAGCGCGATTAAACCGATCACGATCGCCAGCGGGACGATCGCCTCAAAACGGATCGGCCCTTTCCTTTTTAGCGCTGCCGGCACGGGCTTATCCGCGGAATTTTTCATAGCTCACATACCATTTGAACAACGCGGTTCCCGACCACAGTTTCCACCAATGACTGCTCTTGAACCGTTCCACCACGCTGCTGCGGTATACCCGCACCAGGCGCTTGCTGCCGAAGAACACCAGCGGTGCCAGCAACAGGCTCAGCACCCCGGCGCCCATCGTGATGCTGTTGTAAAAGCGCGTCAGCGGAACCAGTGGCATGTTGTACAGCGCGGTGAACATCGGCCGCAGGGCATCGGACTCGAGTATCGCCGTGCCCAGCACATCGGAGACGGGATCGAACAGCCAGGCGACGAAGGCAAAGAAGAACGCCGACACCAGTGCGGCTCCGATCTGTATGCGGAACAGGAATATGCAGATGAAAACCAGCAGCGCCTGCAACGACAGCGCTGGTGCAAAGCCGAGTATCAGGCCGCAGGCAAAACCCGCGCAGATCTGGTTGGTTCCAGTGTCGGAATTGAGCAGCCGGATCAGCGCGAAGAGTTGTTTCAGTATCAGTGTCATTGTTTGTAGCCCCGCCAGCCCGGCGATTCATGCCGGGCAATATTTTAAACGATCGCGCTCACTTGATCAGCATCGTGGCCAAGCCAAGCAACAGACCCATACTCACGACATCGGTTGCGGTGGTCAGGAAGATGCTCGACGCGGTCGCGGGGTCGGTGCCGAAGCGTTTCAGCGTCAGCGGGACGATCGCACCCGAGATACCGCTGATGGTGCAGGCGCCGACCATCGCCATGAACACCACCATCGCCAGCAGAAACGGGTGCGGCGAATGCTGCGCGTTGGCGATCAGATACATCGCGATCCCGGAAACCAGACCGACCGGCGCGCCGTTCATCGCGCCGAGCAGGCCTTCCTTGGCGATCAGTTTGCGGGAATCGCCGTGCTTGATCTCGCCCAGCGTGATGCCGCGCAACGTGACGGCCAGTGCCTGACACCCGGTGTTGCCCGACTGGCCGGCCAGCACCGGCAGGAACACCGCGAGCACCACGATCTGGTCTATGGTTCCCTGAAACAACGCCACTACGCCCCCGGCCAGGAACGCGGTGAGCAGATTGAGTTGCAACCAGGGATGGCGAAACATGAAGCTGCGCAACATCGGCGTGGAGATGCGTTCTTCCTTGTCGACGCCGACCATGCTGCCGGCCTGCGCGGTGATCTCGAATGCTTCCTTTTCAAAGATCGCCTGGCCGCGCACCAGTCCCAGCAACTTGCCGTGCTGGTCGCACACCGGATAGACCGGATAATGCCGGCTCAGCGAAAGTTTCATCGCTTCGGAAACAGGCATGGTCGGGCGGAACGCGAACACGTCGCGCAACATGATGTCGCCGATCTTCGCTTCGCGCCCGGCCAGCAGCAGATCGCGCATCGTGACCAGGCCGAGCAGCCGGAAATCGGCATCGATAATATAGCCGTAGGTGATGAGCGCGAACTTGACCAGCGCGCGCAGTTTTTCGATCGCCGCGTCCACTGACATGTCGGGGCTGAAGATGGCGTAGGTCGGCTCCATGAAATGTCCGATGGTGCCGGGCTCGAACGAGCGGTTGAGTTCCCACTGGTGCGCCAGTTGCGGTGTTGCGTTGTCGAAGATGGCCAATCGCGTTGCGTCGGGCAATACGCGCAGGATGTCCTGGGTGAACGAGGGATTGAGCTCGGCGAGCGCTTCGAAGGCATGCAGCGGCGCGACCGGCACGAGCAGCGTGGCCGCGCGGTCCGGCGGGCATGCCTTGAGCCTGGCGACCAGTTGTCGCCGTGTTTCCGGGTTGTTCGGTTGAGACACAGACAGGGTCGGGTTACGCATCGTCATCCTCCTTGTTCGGGCGCGTGGAGTGTAACCTTAAGTCCGGATAAAAATGTATCAATTTGATGAGTTTCATCGGCCCCGAAGCCGCCAGACAGATTTTTGTTTCCGGGCCGATGTTGGGCAGGTTGCAGCGGAAAATCTTCCCCCGGATGGTTACGCTGGGCAGTCGATGACAGGAAGCGACAATAAAATTGTGTACAATTGCCTGCAACACGGGGATATGGCGTCAGCGCAGGACAGGACTTGCATGATCAACCTCATCCGGTCCGGCGTATCGATCAACAAGGAGCGAAACATGGCAAAGTTCACACAAACGACAGCAGCGATATGGATTGCAGTGACGGCTGCCGGGCTGGCCGGATGCGATAACACATCGAAAGCACCGCCCCCGCAGGTCAGCAAGGCGCCGGCCACGTTCACTGTCGGCGGTTTGGTGTCCGGACTTTCCGGCGGCGGACTGGTGTTGCAGCTCAACGCGGCCAACGATCTGGCCGTCAACGCCAACGGCAAATTCGGATTTGCCAAGGCTCTGGGCAATGGCTCGCCGTACACCGTCACCGTTAAAGCATCGCCTGCTGCGCCGATCAAACAGACGTGCGGCGTTGCCCAGGGCAGCGGCAGCATCGCCAACGCGGCCGTCAACAATGTTGCGGTGAATTGCACCACCAATAACTACGCAGTCGGCGGCACGGTTTCAGGACTTGCCGGGCAAGGGCTGGTGCTGCAGCTCAACGGCGGGAATGAATTGGCGATCGCGGCGAATGGCAAATTCATCTTTCCCGGTGTGCGCATGCCGGACGGCAGCGACTACAGCGTCGCCATCAAGGCCACGCCCGTCAAGCGAACCTGCAAGATCGAGCCGGTAACTGCCGCTTTCGACAGCGACACGCTCAACATCATATCCGTCACCTGCGCAAAACCGCTTCGCCGCAGATAACCGGCGGGCGAACTATCCCGCCCGGCAAGTGCCGGTGCGCACTTTGCCTCTGGCAGGAATGCAGTCGTTGCGCTCATGCTGTTGTATAATCAGCCGCACAATGAGGTATTGCATATTCAACACGTTTGGCCCGGACGCTCCCGGTAATCGATGAAATTTCCCGTACCCGAAGAAGATACGATCTCGGAATGGAAGCGCCGTCTTGTGTTTTGGAGTGGGGCTGTCACCGTGGGGTTGACAGCGATTATGTTTGCTGTCGCTGCGGACTGGGCGAACGGCGTGTTTCACAAAATGCTTGTCGTTTCGCCTTATCTGCCTCTGCTGGTCACCCCGCTCGGTCTCGCGTTGATATTCTACGTCACCCGAAAGTATTTCCCCGGCGCCCAGGGCAGTGGCATACCGCAAATCATTGCGTCGCTTGAACCGAAAGAAAGCAGCAAGGTCCGCGAGCAATTGCTTTCGTTGCGCGTTACGGCCGGGAAAATCCTGCTGACGATCTTCGGGCTGATGTGCGGGGCCGCGGTGGGACGCGAGGGCCCCACGGTGCAGATCGGGGCCTCTATCATGCACAAACTGGGCAGCCTCGCACGTTTCCCCAAGCACGATCTGGAAAAAGGACTGATCCTGGCCGGTGCCGCCGCCGGCGTGGCCGCCGCGTTCAATACGCCACTGGCGGGTATCGTGTTTGCCATCGAGGAGATGAGCCGTTCTTTCGAAGAACACAACAGCACGACTATACTCATGACGGTTATCATCGCCGGTATTGCCTCGCTCGCCGTGCTCGGTAATTATTCCTATTTCGGCCATACCTCCGAATCGATGGGTTTCGGCAGGGAATGGTATGTGGTCGTTTTCTGCGGTATCGTCGGCGGCCTGCTGGGCGGCGTATTCAGCCGCACGCTGATCGAAGTCAACAAGGGTTTGAAAGGCCGCATCGGCGACTGGATACATGAAAAGCCGATTGCGTTTGCGGCCGTCTGCGGCTTGCTGCTGGTGCTGGTTGGCCTGGCCTCGGGCAACAACACCTACGGTAGCGGATACATCGAAGCGAAAACACTGGTTGATGGCAATTCGACATTGCCGGATAGCTACGGTTTGCTGAAAATGCTCGCCACGGCGATCTCGTATGTCAGCGGGATTCCCGGCGGCATCATGGCTCCTTCCCTTTCCGCCGGGGCGGGATTGGGTGCCAACATTGCACCGTTCTTTACCTCCGTTCCCGTGGGCGCAACGATCATACTCGGTATGGTTGCCTATTTTTCCGGCGTCACCCAGACACCGATCACGGCCTTCGTCATCGTCATGGAGATGACAGACAACCACGAGATGGTGCTGCCGCTGATGGCTGCCGCGTTCATCGCCAAAGTATGCTCACGACTGGTGTGCCCGACACCGATATATCACACGATGGCGGAAAACTTCATCTACAAGCCGCCTAAGCCTGTGAAGGATGTCGGAAGCCAGACCGCCATGATCAATCGCGAGACGGACTAGCCGCCGCGCAACTCGCGCGTGCCGCCGGTTCGGGCAAGCCATGCCACAACTTGTTTTGCGCGCAGCAAATCATCCCTGTGAATATTAATGGTCGTCGACGACATCGGTTCGATTCGATCAAGCACAACCAAGCCGGCAAGCGTATTATCGTAATCCGTTTGCATCCCCCAGTACGAATTCGTGGGCCATTTCAACCACTCAAACATAAGGAGAACAGCATGACTAAAAGCAACAGCCTGGCCACTGCCCTTGGCGGTACACCGGTAAAACTGTACGGAGACTTTCCGCAGGTGGGCAAACCCGCGCCTTCTTTCTCGCTGGTGAACAAGGATCTGCAGGACATCACGCTGGGCAGCTACGGCGCCAAACGCAAGGTACTGAACATCGTGCCCAGCCTGGATACTCCGACCTGTCAGGCATCCGCGCGCCGTTTCAACAAGGAGGCATCCGGACTGGACAACACCGTGGTGATCAATATCTCCGCCGACCTGCCGTTCGCAATGGCGCGCTTTTGCAGCAGCGAGGGATTGACCAACGTCGACAATCTGTCGGTGATGCGCGGCCGTGAATTCATGCGCGACTATGGCGTCAAGATCGCTGACGGGCCGCTGGCCGGCGTTACCGCGCGCGCTGTGGTGGTGCTGGACGGCGGCAACGTGGTGCGCTATACCGAACTGGTCAGCGATATCAAGCATGAACCGAATTACGAGGCAGCGCTGGCGGCATTGAAAGCCATTTGAAGTTGCACGGGATGGCGGTTGTTGGCCGTCCATCCCGCGTGGCACTATGCTGTTTTGCTGATGAACAGTGTTTGTGACGGATACGCGAACTCGATCTTTTCCCGTTCAAAGGTTTCGAAGATGGACAGGTTGATCGCCTGCTGGATGTCCATATACTTGGCGTAGTCCGCGCCGGTCACGTAATAGACGAACTCGAAATTCAGGCTGAAGTCGCCGTAGGAAGCGAAATGCCCGCGGTCAT
>JBBRDZ010000087.1:0-9717 GCA_038203435.1 Burkholderiales bacterium | reverse complement strand
CCGAAGAGAAAAAAAGGTTATTCGCTGAACTCCTCCTTGACAAGCCGGAAGCACGGCATCACGAAAGTGAAATTCTCACACGCACAGGAAATCGTCGGTTAATACACTGGAACAACTCGGTGCTGCGCTCGGCAGAAGGCGAGGTGATCGGCACGGCAAGCATCGGCGAAGATATCACCAACCGCAAGGTGGCGGAAGCCAAGATCATCTATCTCAATCGCGTTTATGCCGTGCTGAGCGGCATCAATACGCTGATCGTGCGCGTCCATGATCGTGATGAACTGTTCAACGAGGCATGCCGCATTGCGGTCGAAGCAGGCGGGTTCCGCATGGCCATGATAGGCATCGTGGACGGGAGCGCGATGAAGATCGTCCCGGTAGCAACGGTGGGCAAGGATAAGGAACTCGTGGCCGCCATCAAAAATATCTTGTCATCCGGTGAGCTTGCTTCCAGCACCATGGTCGCGCGCGCGATCAGGGAGAAGCAGCCCATCGTGTCCAACGATTCGCAAAACGATCCCCAGGTTTTGTTCGGAAAAAAATACGCCGAAGTAGGGATTTGCTCGATAGTGATTTTGCCGCTGATCGCTGCGGATAAGGCGGTAGGTGCACTTGCGCTATATGCCAGCGAGATTGAATTCTTCCATGAAGAAGAAATGATGCTGTTGACAGAGCTGGCCGGCGACATCGCGTTCGCGATCGATCACCTCGACAAACAGGAGCAGATAAATTACCTCGCCTACTACGATGTGCTCACCGGCCTTGCCAACCGCACCCTGTTTCTCGATCGGGCGGGGCAGTACATACACAGCGCGGTCAGTGGCGGGCACAAGCTGGCCATGTTGCTGATCGATCTGGAACGCTTCAAGAACATCAATGACAGCCTCGGTCGCCCAGCCGGCGACACGCTGTTGAAGCAGGTGGCGGAGTGGTTGACCCGCCATGCGGGCGACGCCAACCTGTTGGCGCGTATCGATGCAGACCATTTTGCCATGATACTGCCGGAAGTAAGGCAGGAAGCCGAGCTGGCGCGGTTGATCGAAAAGATGGCGGAAGACTTTCAGGGACATGCGTTCCGCCTGAACAACGCCGAGTTCCGCATCGCTGCCAAGGTCGGCATCGCGCTGTTTCCTGATGACGGCGCCGATGCCGACACCCTGTTCAGGAACGCCGAGGCTGCACTGAAAATTGCCAAGAGAAGCGGCGATCAATACCTGTTCCACACGCAGAAAATGACCGAAGCGGTGGCCGTCAAGCTGAGCATGGAAAATCAGCTGCGCCAGGCGATCGACAACGAAGAGTTCGTGCTCCATGACCAGCCCAAGGTGAACCTCGCCAGCGGCAAGGTGACCAGCGCCGAGGCGCTGATCCGCTGGAACGATCCGCGTACCGGCCTGGTGCCGCCGGGCAGGTTCATCCCGATCCTGGAAGAAACCGGATTGATCTATGAGGTCGGGCGCTGGGCGCTGCGCCAGGCCATCACAGATTACCTGCGCTGGCGCAGCGCGGGGCTGTCTACTGTGCGCATCGCAGTGAATGTGTCGGCACTGCAACTGCACCGTCAAGACTTCATCGCCGAGGTCGAGCAGGCCATCAGTATCGATGCGCATGCGGCGGAGGGACTGGAACTGGAGATCACCGAAAGCCTGATCATGGAAGATGTCAAGCATAGTATCGACAGCCTGCAGGCGATCCGCGCCATGGGTATCACCATCGCCATCGACGATTTCGGCACCGGCTTCTCTTCGCTCAGCTACCTGGCCAAACTGCCGGTGGACACGCTGAAGATCGACCGTTCGTTCGTGATCGAAATGACTGTCGGATCGGAGGGGCTGGCGCTGGTATCCACTATCGTTAGCCTGGCGCATGCGCTGCATCTCAAGGTGGTGGCGGAGGGCGTCGAAACCGGAGAGCAATCGCGCCTGCTGCGCTTGCTGAGCTGCGACGAAATGCAGGGCTTCCTGTTCAGCAAAGCGTTGCCGGCGGATATCTTCGAAACAAGATTCCTGGCCCCGCCCGGGGTGTAGTGGACTTCCTATAGTTGAAAATAAAAAAGGCGACCGGATAAACGCCTTTTTGCCTGCCAGATTATGCCTAAGGTTGCGACACCAGATGATAACCACTGGGTACGGTAAAGACGCTGTCGTGCACCGGTTCGAGGTTGAGTTGCTTTACCTCGAAGGTGAAGGATAAGATCGGTTCGCTTGCAGCCTGTTGCATCGTATCCTCCGTCTTTTTCTTCGCGAAGATCGAAGCGATGCCGGAGACCAGATCTCCCGCATTGGCAGGGCTGGGAGAGGATTTCTCTTTGACTTCCTTGCGCTCCTTCGGCGCGCAGGCATTGCCCGCCATGTTCCAGGCAAGGTTGGTGGATATCGGGTAGCCCTTGATCTTCTCCAGTTGCCTGCCCGCGTCGAGGAATGATTTGACGTCTCCCGGTTTCAAGGAATTGGCAAGATAGGCGGTGATCATTCTGGCGGCATCAGCCGGAATGATCTTCGGCTTGGCTGTGTCGACCACAGCTCCATTGAATTCCCGCGCATAACTTGCATCCACCGCCAACGCGTCGCGCATGGCGTTCGTCATGGTCGTGGTCCAGATATCCATATTCAGGGTACTGGTCGTATTGCGCTCCGAATTGTCGCGCAGGACGACCACCCAGGCGGCTTGATATTGCTCGGTGTCAAAACCATTGATGGATTTCTTCTGACCGGTCGCGTTGACGGCGAAGCTGCTGTGCGCGATGTGCATGGTGCAGGCGGCTTCATGCTTGGCCTGAGGGGGTCTTTCAACAGAATGGTCCTGCCTGGCGGGCACTTGTCTTGACGGCTTGGGGCATCCCTGCAGCGGACATTCTGTGTATTCCGCTTTCTCCGCATTCAGTGACCATTTCAATTTGCGGTCGATGCGCGCGATCTCCGTCCCGGATCGCGTGCCAATCAGAAAGCCGGTGAAGATGCCGGTACCTTTGAAGTTCGATTCGTCGCGGCGCATATTGGCGCGTACAAAATGAAGTTCAGTGGTTTCGAAAGGGAGGAAACCCTTGATACCGTTGCTGACGACATGCTGCTCGATCACCGCTGTGGCATTCAGCGGCGTATTGTCCACGATGACCGGTTTGGAAGCACACCCGGCAACGCCGACCAAGATCACCATAAAGAACAGAAGTTTGCGTAGCATGACAATCTCCCCTTGATTATCGATTTGGTCACATTATAGATAGAGTTGATGCGTCAGGCGCGTTTTCCTGCTTCTCATCCGAACATCAGCATGACGCGTCAGTGGCTTTTGATACGTGTTGGTGAGACAGGCAGCGCCTATACGATTCGATTCACAACCTGACGATTCGAAAATTGCAGCAGGAAGGCAGTCGCTACGATGAGCAGTGTACCGATCACGCCTATCATCATGGTATGCAGGCCAAATCCCCATGCGGCATCGACGAACCAGAGTTTGCTGCCGGTGGCCCAGGCGACGAATATCAAACCCACCATGGTGGCAACCAGTGCCTGCCCGGATCGCAGCCTGGGCATCAGCACGGCGGAGAGGAACAAACCCAGCATGCCACCGCCGAAGATCGCCGACATCTGCCACCAGATATCCAGTGCTGTCTTTGCATTGATCATCAGCAAACTGGCCAGCGTGGCGAGGGTGCCGATGATGCCTGTAGCGAGGCGGACCATGTTCAATTGCGCATGGTCGCCCGCTTCAGTCTTCAACACGCGTTTGTAAAAATCAATGGTGTACACCGTCGCGGAACTGTTCAGCGAGGAGGACAGTGTGCTCATGCCGGCGGCCAGTACCGCGGCAATGACCAGCCCGACCAGGCCCACCGGCAATTCATGCACGATGAAGTAGGGGAAGACTTCATCCGCCTTGGCGGGCAGGGTGCCTGCCGGCACATTCAAATAATAAACATACAGCGCAGTGCCGATCAAAAAGAACAGGGCCGAGATCGGGATGTAGATCAGACCGCCCAGCCACAGGGCTTTTCTCGCCTCTTTCTCGGAGGAGGCGGATAAAAAGCGCTGGATATAGTTTTGATCGACGGAAAAGTTCTTCAGGTTTTCCACGATGCCGAAAATGAATATCACCCAGAAACCCTGGATCATCAAATTGAAATCCATGGCACCGAGCGAAAATTTATGCTCTCTGGCTGCTACCGCAGTGAACTGCTCCCAACCGCCCGGCATGTTGAACAGCAGGATGAACAGACACAGCAGGGCGCCAAGCAACAACACCACGGCCTGCACCACGTCTGTCCAGACCACCGCAGCGAAGCCGCCCAGCAGGGTATACATAACTGTCAGCACACCCAGGATCACGATCAACACCTTGATATCCACATCCATCAGCGCCGCGATGGCCAATGCGGTGAGATACAACACCACGGCGAAGCGCCCGATCTGCAGCAGGATGTAAGCGGTGCTCATGTACAAACGCGCCCACAGCGAGAAACGTTGCTCCAGATATTCGTAAGCGGTGGTTTTGACCTGATTGCGGTAGAGCGGGATGAACCATTTGCTTGCAAACAACATGGCGATGGGCAGCGTCAGCGAGAAAACAAATGGGCTCCAGTCGGAGGCATAGCTTTTGCCGGGGTTGGCCAGAAAGCTGATGCTGCTGAAGTAGGTGGCCATCACCGACAGGCCCAGCGCCCAGCCGGGGATCAGGTTGCCGGCAAGGGTGAAACCCTTCATGTCGCCGCTGCGTTTCACGAACCAGGTGCCCAAGGCCGTCGTGCCGACCAGATAAAGCGCAATGATGAGATAGTCGATGGATGAAATTGAACTGCTCATGCACACGTGTCCGTTAGTTTTTATAGTTACGCCAGACAGATTCCAGGGGAATTGTGTGGGGCGGTTTCAGATCACTGTTTGGGTGGTTTGACGATGTGAACGATATTCGATTTTGGCTTCCCGCCATCCTGGTAATGGGGTTTGGCTTGATCGAAGCCGAGCGCTGCAGCCAACTCGCTCTCGCGTTCCGAAATCAGTCCGAAGCATTCCTTGATCTCCTGGATGGTATTGGATGAGAGCGGGTTGGTGCGTCCGCCGAGCGGCGTGACGTCCCTGACGACACTGCCCAGCGTCTTGCGCATCATGCGCAGGATGCGCTGTTCCTTGCTTAGCTCTTCTTTGTTCATGGGGATATACCGGCGTGATTTGCAGGAAGCCACTTTAACGCAAGTCAATCCCAGCGTCTAACAATGGTTTGCTGTGGCTATTCATATCTTGCAGACTCCCATGCATGGATGGCATGTTTCCGCGTTTCGCCCCAATGATAGCCGCCAATCTTTCCGCTTTGCCGAATAACGCGGTGGCAAGGTATAAGCAGGGCAACCGGGTTTGCGCCAACCGCCAGACCCACGGCTCTTGCCGCTTTCGGATGGCCGATTGCGGTTGCTACTTGTGAATAGCTTGCCACTGTCCCCGGCGGTATCAACAGCAGGGCTTTCCATACGCTGGTCTGAAAATTCGTACCGGAAACATGCAAAGACAACGGCCGCTTCAATGTCATTTCTTTGCCGAACATGGCATCGATAACCTTAAGCGTACTTTCCTGATGGGCATGCAACTGTGCATGTGGCCACTTTTTATATAATTCTGCCAGGTGTTCATCGATCACTTCGCTCTGCAGGAAGGCAAGCTTGCAAACGCCTTTTGCTGTGATGGCGATAAAGACATGGCCAAAGGGCGTGCCGTGTATGCCATATGCGATGGTTAAACCCATGCCTCCCGTTTTATATTCACCGGGCGTGACCGCCTCCAGTTGCACGAAATGATCATATAAGCGCGAGCCGCTGCTCAGGCCCACAGAATCAGACACCTCAAGCAGCGGAACAGATTTCTCCAGCAATTGTTTGGCACGCTCCAGGGTCAGCACTTGAAGGAATTTTTTTGGCGTCACGCCGGCCCAACGGGAAAATAAGCGCTGGAAGTGGAAGGGACTCAGATGGACATGTGCCGCGATCTCATTCAGCGATGGCTGGCTGTCTACCCGGCTGGTAATAAAGGAAATGGCTTGCGCGATGCGGTCATAGTCAGACATATGGATTTTCCAAGATCGACTCAATGCAGGACATTATGGGAGCTAGTGCGCTCGTGTACGACCCGAATCTTGCTATGTTGAGTTGCGGTCAAACCGCCAACCTGGTGAGAGCCCGATGCATCACTCCATTGTTGATTGCAGATTATGCTTGTGCTCGGATCGCTACTTTCCGGATTTATCCTTGCGTGCTTTTGCTTTTGAATCTTCTACTTGCTGCTTGGCAATATAGTCGCGTTGCGCTGCGATTGCCTTGCCTATCGTCATGCCTTCCGGGATCGGGTCGGTCTTGTCTCCATTCAAGGCAACTTCATCCGCCAATATCGTGTGTCGCCTGGCATACTGGGTGAATAATTCCCGTTCCTCGGGCGTCAGTTTCTGCAGGGATGGCTTTACAGTGTCATGCCACTTTGAAATATCAATGGGCACCCTGGTATCGTGTGGGTCGCCGCAAGCAACCAGCAATAATGCGAAGCAAAATAGGGAAAGAGTTCTCACGGCTGGATTCCTTGTAAATTGTTGGCAGCGTGTTATTGCTCATCAATGCAGGAAGAGTCGATCATCGTTCAACATCCTTTTCATTCTGGACTGTGGCATTTGGCGTAATAATATACCGAAGAGAACTCATCTAAAAACCTGCTAATGGATGATCGGCGGCATGGGGCAACCGAGCACACTTGCGATCGCGCGCAATAATTCTGCTTCAACGGCAGATATCTTCTGGTCATGCATGACACTGACTGCGCAGGCCTGCAATAATTTCGGCTTGGCCAGGGGATCCAGCATTTCCAGTTTTTGCATGGCCATGTCCAGATCGGCAACACTGATTCTGTTTTTTTCCCGCAATTGCAGTTCGCCGAATTCCAGTGCTACGGCTGCCTCATGGAATGCGGCTTCGATATCTTGTTGCTCCTGTTGTCCGGCATAGGCCATCACCGAAAGGATCACCCTGACTTCCTGCCTGAGATCCCTGACATTGTTATAGCGGGCACCGGGTGCGTCAGTTTGAAAAAATGCCCGTCCAGATGGCCCCTTTAGTTCTGCTTTGCCTCGTTCAGGCCATACCAGTCCATGCGGCGTGTAAGCACCATCACTCCGGCAAGCGCCGTGAACATCACCAGCGTGCCCATCAACAACGCATTGTCTTCGGATTGCAGCACGCCATAGAGCACCGCATACAACAGCGCGATACCGCCGGAGAAAGCCAGTGCAGGCTTGCGGTTTTTCAACACCCCGGCCAGGTAGACACCGATCAGCGCGGCGCAGGATGCGCCCGATACCACGTAGGATGCCAGGAAGGAAATGTGCTCGGACAGGCTGATGATCAACAGGAAGAACATCGCCATTGCCAGGCCGACCAGCAGGTATTGCATGGGATGGATGCGCAGACTGCGCAATACTTCGAACATGAAGAAGGCGGTGAATACCAGCACGACGAACAGCACGCCATATTTCACCGCGCGTTCGGACAACAGATAGACGTTGACCGGATCGATGAAATCTACCGAGAAGCTTTCCTTTCCGACTGATGTTCCATCCTCATCGTGCGCCGAACTGTTGCGCGCCAGGTTGGTCACCAGCCATTGTGCGCTGAATCCCTTTTCGTCCACGGCGCGAGTACGCGGCAGGAAACTGCCGCCGAATGACGGGTGCGGCCAGGTGGACTTGAGCGACATCTCGGTATTGTTTCCGGTAGGCGTCACGGCGAGCGTGCTCATGCCTTGAAGCTCGAGCGGAAACTCGAAACTGAATTTGTGCGATACGTTTGCGCTCAGCGCATCCAGCGGCACATGCATGCCGTTGCCCCCGACCGGACCGATGCTTCCAGGCGAAAACTCATAGTCATTCCCGTTCATTTTCAACACCGGGGCATTGCGTATGCCGCGAGAGTCGCTCACTCTCATCACAAAATAGGCAGCCACCGGAATAATATCGCCCTCTGATTTGCCGATACCGTAACCTTGTGGCACGACAAATTCGCCAGACAGCTTGCTGTGCAGATTGAACAGTCGTGCCTGGTAAATGCCGCGACTCCGGGTCTCGACGTCGACATTGCCGTCGATTTTCAGGTTGCGCGGCGTCACGACAGTATCCTGCATGGAGGCACTGGTGACGATCTTCTCGTTTCCGAGGCTGTCCTTTATTGTTGTGCGCGTGATCAGTTTGTACCTGACCACCAGATAAGGCCCGGAAAGCGTCTGCGGCCCGGATGAGCTGCGTGCAATATCCTGCTGAACTTTGTATTGCAGCGATTGACGCTCTGCGATCTTGGACTGGATCATCCCCAGCGGAATCAGCAACAGCAGCGCAAGCAGGCAGATCATGAAGGTTTTCAAGAATAATGGATTGCGTAACATGGTGAACTCCTTAAGAAGTTAGCGAGTGCGTTCAGGCTGAAACCCGGCACGGACAAGATTGATGAGAATTCCGGCCATTCCGGCAAGGATGCATCCCAGATAAACATTTTCTGTCGATGAGATTCCCAGCAAGGGGTTGAAATCAGTGAACGGCAGGAATGGGTGCATATCTGCATGCATCATTCCATCCAGCAACAAATGGCTAAATGTGCCTAGCATTGAGCTCGCCCATGCCTGCGTCCGGGTGATCGGAAACAGCACGCAGGCACTCGCGCTCCAACGCCCGTAAACCTGCCATGCGCGCATGATGGCCGTGCGCCCGATCTGTGCTGCCACACTGCCGATAAAAGCCGCGCCCAGCAACGTGTGTGAAGCGCCGTGCAATTCCGCATCGCCGTGCCACATGTGGTAAAGCGGCTCGATATCCATGGCTACATTCGCCAGCGCAAACATGGACAGGCTGAAGCGTTCGGGGATCAGCCCCTTGATTACCAATCCTGGGCCGAAATGAAACGGAGTGAAAGGCATGTTGCGCTCCTGTGGGTTGTAGGAGATTGCAGAATGCCTTGGCTATGTGTGCAGAGAATGCGGCTGTGTGTGGCGAATGTGAAACGGGGACAAATTTGTTGGCAACGAGAGCACGGCCTCTATCCCACCTTCCGGCAGATTCCTCAACTCCACTTCACCCCCATGCAGCATGGCGACTTCTTTTACGAACGGCAAACCCAGCCCGGTGCTTTTGCGCTGTGTGCCGGGGCGAGCGAGCGAATAGAATCGTTCGAGCACTCTCGGCAGCGCGTAATCGGGGATGCCCGTGCCCCGGTCGCGCACAATCAGCTCAGCTCTGACGGCTGTGGTTTTCAGCAGCAGAGTAATGGTGCTGCCATTCGGTGAGAAGTCGATGGCGTTGTCCAGCAGGTTGGAGAGCGCCTGGCGCAGCAGGAAGAATTCGCCGTTGATTCGTACCTCTTCAGGAATCCGGTTGTCACAAAAGATACTGTGCTGCTGAATGCGGGCTGCGTGGTCGGCGATGACGGTGTCGGCCAGCTCGTGCAAGTTGACGGGTGCGATTTCCTCCAGCGTGTTGCGGTGCTCGACTTTGGCCAGTGCCAGCAATTTGTCGAGCATGTCTTTCAGGCGGCGACTTTGCTCGCGGATGTTGGCAGTGAAGGTGGTACGCTCTTCCCTGGGCAGGTTTTCGTCGAGCAATTCTGCCGAACCGATCAGCGCGGTCAGCGGGCTTTTCATTTCGTGGGCGAGGTGGTGCACATAGTTTTCAACGTACTCGCGGCCATCGAGTTTTTCTCGCATC
>JBBRDZ010000086.1:0-9748 GCA_038203435.1 Burkholderiales bacterium | reverse complement strand
TTACGATCACGTCCGCAGATTCGGGATACCATTTTAGAAAATGTTCCGCACCGTCTATCAAGCAACTCCCGCCCATGAAAACTTTCAGATTGGCCTGCTGGCGCAGGAACCGACCCAGTGCGGCACCGACGGGAAGCTGTTCGGAAAATATCATCGATATACCGACCGCTGCCGGCTTGAGTGCCAGTATTTCTGTGACACAATCTTTGAGCATCGGCGGGAGCTTTTGACTTCGTTCCCATTCCGCACACTGATTACCCAACATCCTGGTTGTATATTCAATGAATCTTGAGAATACGCCGCCGCAATGATTGTAGGCATCCGGCTGGCTCATCAGGATGTCATTATCGGTCCCTCGGAATACCTTGGCAGCCTGGAGCAACTCTTCTTTGGACGCACCGATTTTGGCATATACCTTTTCACCAAGATCGCGGGTACCATCTTCAATGCCCGAAAGTATGGTATTGAGTGCCCACAGGTTCAAGTCCAGTAAAGTCACATCCCATTCCGGCAATTGTCGCTCGACATAGCCTTTCAACATCGCGATGCCCAACGGAGGCGAAGTTGCCAACGTCAGTGGAGGGAAGATCAGAACCAGTTTTTTCTTGGTAGTTTCCATTTTGTTTCCTTGACTAAACAACCACCGACTATTGCCCGTGGTTTTGAATTACGGACGGTATGACCAGAATCACGCTGACCTAACGGCGCATATTATTAGCGTTCATTTTTGAAATCACCATCATAAGTAGGGGAATAGTACTGTTCCGACCCATTTGCACGATACCTTGGAAGTCTGAGAATGTGAAGTAATTTGCAAATTACTCGCCTTAGCACACGATCGGCAGGTGGATTTGTTGTATCTGATCTTAAGCAGAAAAAAGGGCACCTTGCGGTGCCCTGAATGAAGCGTTGCGCTTCGAAGAGACTATGATCGCTGATTGGGCGCTTTACTGCCGCCAAATTTCACATATTAAAGGGGTCATTCCACCCGTTCTCCGTGCAGTGAGATGTCCAGACCTTCGCGCTCCTGTTCTTCGGTGACACGCAAGCCCATCACCATGTCCAGCGCTTTAAGGATAAGGTAGGTTCCCACAGCTGTGTAAGCGATGGTGATACCGACGCCTTTTGCCTGGATCATGAGTTGCCCCATGCTGCCGGCTGTACCGCCTATGGATTCAACAGCGAAGATACCGGTCAACAGCGCGCCGACGATACCGCCGATAGCGTGAACACCAAAGGCATCCAGCGAATCATCGTAGCCCACCATACGTTTCAGGGATGTCGCAGACCAGAAGCAGATCACACCAGCCGCAATGCCGATTGCCAGAGCACCCATCGGTCCGACGAAACCGGAAGCCGGAGTGATAGCGACCAGGCCTGCTACAGCACCGGATGCGATACCCAGTACGCTGGGCTTGCCTTTGGTGATCCATTCAGCGAACATCCAGCCGAGTGCCGCAGCACCAGTTGCGATCTGGGTGACAGCCATCGCCATACCGGCACGACCGTCTGCAGCTACAGCGGAACCGGCGTTGAAACCGAACCAGCCTACCCACAGCAGCGCAGCGCCGATCACGGTCAGGGTCAAGTTATGCGGTGCCATAGGTTCCTTGCCATAGCCCAAGCGTGGGCCGAGCACCAGAGCAGTGACCAGACCTGCGACACCTGCGTTGATATGCACAACAGTACCACCGGCAAAGTCCAGTACGCCCATATCCCACAAGAAGCCGCCGTCACCGGACCACACCATATGTGCTATCGGTGAATAGATCAGTAGCGACCACAACGTCATGAATACCAGCATGGTGGAAAACTTCATGCGATCCGCAAAGGCACCGGTGATCAGCGCCGGGGTGATGATCGCGAACGTCATCTGGAAGGTCATGAACACCGATTCCGGGATGCTGGCTGTCATGCTCTTCATGTCCATACCGGACAGAAACAGCTTGTTCAGACTACCGAAGAAGGAATAGAAGTTGGTCACCCCCTTTTCCATGCCCGTGGTATCGAAAGCGATGCTGTAACCCGCCACCATCCACAGTACTGTGATCAGCGCGGTGATGGCAAAGCTTTGCATCATGGTACCCAGGACGTTCTTCTTGCGCACCATACCGCCGTAGAACAAGGCCAAGCCGGGAATCGTCATCAACAGCACCAGGGCGGTAGAGGTCAGCATCCATGCAGTTGCGCCGCTATCCAGCTTGGGTGCCTCTGCAGCAGGAGCCGCTGCTGAAGCAACTGCGGGAGCTTGCATTGCAGCCGTACCTGCCGGTGCTGCCTCATCAGCATAAACTGTTGCGGACAGGCCGCCCAACATCGCCATCAGCGTAAAGAGTGCAAATAATTTTTTCATATGGTTCTCCTTACAACGCTTCTGCGCCGGATTCGCCGGTGCGGATGCGTATGACTTGTTCGAGATCGGAAACAAAGATCTTGCCGTCGCCGATCTTGCCGGTATTGGCCGCCTTCTCGATCGCCTCGACTACCTGATCAAGCATGTCGCTTTTGATAGCAGCCTCCAGTTTTACTTTGGGCAGAAAATCCACCACGTACTCCGCACCGCGATACAACTCGGTGTGTCCCTTTTGCCGGCCAAAGCCTTTGACTTCGGTGACAGTGATGCCTTGCACGCCTATGGCGGAAAGGGCTTCACGCACCTCGTCGAGCTTGAACGGCTTGATGATAGCAACGACCATCTTCATAACATTCTCCTGAATAGGGGCGGTAATTTCCCGCCCAGTGATTGATTACATCGAATGAGATACAGACAGAACGCCTCTGGCTGAATCGCTTTTCAAAGCGTCTTTAAGGTTAGTTTTACTGATCATAAATGCCCATGTATAGGCGCCGAATGCCTTGGCGGCTTTCACGTTATAGTCGCTATAGTCCGTAGAAGGGCTTGTCTTGATTGTTTGCTTGCCGTAATGAGCGCTCAGGTCAACTGCCGGACCTTCAATCTTATAAGTTGCATTCAATTCCAAATATCCAGAGCCAGATGAATCAGGAACACCAAAAAGATTGGTGAAGCTGCGCGAGTATTTGGCCGACAACATCTTCCAGCCGAGCGAACCGTAGAGTTCGTTGGTGCTGGCCGAAGGTGTGCCCGGAGCATATTCACCCGAGTAGTTGTAACGCAGAAAACCCAGGTTATAAGTAAAATCAGTCGCGAAACCAGCCGAGTATCCAGCGTAGGTATCCAGCTCCAAGCTGGAACCAGGGGCAGCTAACCAGCTGATGTTGGAACCCCACGCACCGGCATAAAAGCCACTTGGATCCGCATAGTCGAAACCGCCCTGAATTGCACCCCTATGTTCCGTTTGTGTAACGCCGCGATACAGGTAATCGGTGGTCAGGCTGACGTTACCGGAAAAGGGCGAACCTTCCGCCATTGCCACGCCGGGTACTGCCAGCACAGCGAAGATCAAAGAGTTCAGAAGTTTGCTTTTCATCATGATGATTTCCTTTATGGTTAAGTTAAAAAGCGGGGTGTATGTTTCCGCATGGACTTAACAGCAGAATGCGTGCCAAAATATATTAGCAATATTAAACAGTTGGTTATCAATGCATGATGACTGACTAATCCGGCAGACGCACCAATTGCATGCGTAACTGCGGTCATGCGCACCGCTGGAGTGCGGCTACCTGCGGTTCAGTGACACCGCTGAGCCCTGTGAATTTTGCTACACTCCATGTCATTACAAAACGGCAGGAGCATCGTCATGTTGAATGCAAAGATTATTGAGGATATTTCCGAGAAGTTGAACGCTGCGGCGAACAGCGGTCCAGGCAAAGACATCGAAAGGAACATGCGCGCTTTGTTGACCCAGGGATTCGCCAAACTTGATCTGGTGACACGCGAAGAGTTTGAAGTACAAACACAGGTCTTGCTGCGTACCCGGGAAAAGCTGGCTGCGCTTGAAGCACGCGTAGCAGAACTGGAAGCACAACGCGGCACTGCTGCAAAATAGCATGAGTCTGGCTGTGCTTTACAGCCGTGCATTGTCGGGGATGGAGGCAGCCCTCGTCACTGTCGAAGTCCATCTGGCCAACGGACTGCCCAATTTCACCATCGTCGGCTTGCCGGAAACCGAAGTCAAGGAAAGCAAAGACCGGGTGCGCGCCGCGCTGCAAAACTGCCAGTTCGATTTCCCGGCACGACGCATCACAGTCAATCTCGCCCCCGCCGATCTACCCAAGGAAAGCGGACGATTCGATCTCCCGATCGCGCTCGGCATACTCGCCGCCACGGGACAAATACCCTCGGACCGACTCGCCGAATATGAATACGCCGGAGAGCTCGCGTTGACCGGGGAAGTGCGTGCTATACGCGGTGCGCTGGCGATGACCTATCGCGCAGTAGGCAGCGGGCGCGCTTTCATCCTGCCGCAAGCCAACGCCGCCGAGGCCGCGTTGGTGGAAGATGCAACCGTCTATGCGGCCAAGTCGCTGCTGCAAGTTGCAGCTCATCTCGCCGGACGGGAAGCAATGTACCCCTACATCAGCCAGACGGAAATCATACCACCGCACTACCCCGATATGCGCGAAGTCAAAGGACAGATCCGGGCCAAGCGCGCGCTGGAAATCGCAGCGGCGGGCGGGCACAGTGTATTGATGATGGGGCCGCCCGGCACCGGCAAATCGATGCTAGCCGCGCGCTTCCCGGGCATCCTTCCGCACATGACCGAGGTGGAAGCGCTGCAAAGCGCGGCATTGCAATCACTGGACGGCTACTTCGATGTGAAGAAATGGAAGACGCGGCCATACCGTGCGCCGCATCACACCGCTTCCGGTGTGGCGCTGGTTGGCGGCGGAAGCAATCCGCGCCCCGGCGAGATCTCAATGGCTCAGCATGGCGTGTTGTTTCTCGACGAGTTGCCGGAATTCGATCGCAGCGTGCTGGAGGTGTTGCGCGAACCGATGGAGTCCGGACGCATCACCATCTCCCGTGCCGCACGCCGCGCGGACTTTCCCGCCCAATTCCAGCTGATCGCGGCGATGAACCCCTGTTTCTGCGGCTTTCTGGGCCACTACAACGGCAAATGCCGTTGCACGCCGGATCAGGTAGCTCGCTATCGCAACAAGATTTCCGGTCCCTTGCTTGATCGCATCGATATACAAATAGAAGTGCCTGCGGTGCCGCAAGATGACTTGCTCAACAAGACAGACGGTGAGGCTAGCAGCGTTGTGCAAGCGCGCGTCGAGATCGCGCGCCAGCGCCAACTCGCACGCCAAGGCAAACCCAATGCACAACTCTCAGTAACGGAGATTGATACATGGTGTGCACCGGATACGCAAGGCGAAGCGTTATTAAGACTAGCCATGACTCGTCTCGATCTCTCAGCGCGTGCTTACCATCGCGTGCTCAAGGTGGCGCGTACCATTGCCGATCTGGCGGACAGCAAGAACATTCTTACACAACATATTGCAGAGGCAGTGCAGTATCGAAGGATGGATAGGCAGGGTTAATGCGGTTGTACACCTAGTTACCAAGTCGGAACCCACATTTGATATGGTTGGAGTCGAAGGGTCGCTATGTGCTATTTGCAGTCCTTCACTACCATAGATTAGACTTCGCAAAACCGGACGGTCGCGAATGCACCCTAAGTCCCAATAGCAGACATTACAAGGTGGGTCAGAAATGGATAAGCTATGTTGAACCTAAATAGGTTTTTACTACTGATAAACTTTCAGAAACGCAAACTCTTTCCCATATTTCTACCCCTATTTCTTGGGGGGTGCGTAATTGGCGGTACGATCTTAGTCAGCGATCCTCGTGTTGATGGCTCAGAAAGTTCTCATCTAAATGATACCGGAATCATTGAAGTTGATGGAATTACCGTTTCAGTAAAGCCTGAAAATTATAAACCTGGTATTGCAGGTGGAGGACTTATCATCCCTCTGATTCCTCTTTCGTTAGGGGAGCCAGTCAAACGCGAAGGTCTAGATTTCAATGTTGTAGTTCAGTTTGAAACAAGTGAGCGATCTTTCACCTTTCATCCGAATGAAGTCGCGTTGACACTAAACAACAAGACGTATATGCCTGTTGCTGTTATTGGACCGATTCTGAAGAGGCAGCCAGCATTAGAGACTCAATCTGCATTGCCAGGCCATAACTGGTATTGTGACTATAATGACAAAGACTTTTCGGTACAGGGGTTGAGCGAATCGTTAGCGGTTTCCACAGGCTGCTATGTTCTTAAATTTTCCACCATTACTCCTGATCCAGAGCAGCATTTTTCAATAAAGATAAATGGTCTTATTCGAGATGGACGACAGATTAAAATTCCCATGCTTTATTTTAGTGGTAAGAATCATGGAATGTTCACCATTCTCGGTTGATGACAATTGCTCCGATAATTGTTTGGAGTAAATCGCTGTTAGAACGTGGCTGATAATGCATGTATTGAAAGTCCGCTTCCGGTAAACCGTGAAGTCCGCTTTGGGCACGTTGCGGAAGTTGGCTTCATCAATCAATCTTCCCGATTGCTGCCGTTCGCGTATGTCGCCTTAGGGTCGAAAGCCGCCACTTGCTCTAAGATGGGAGCAACAATTAGTAGTCGCGTGTTGTTATTTCTCTCGTGATGGTGCGCATTCTTTCCAGCACAATTTTTACTCTCCCGCCTTGCGTGCTGTCTGGTGGCAGATGGCCTGGCAAATTTTCCATGAACCTGTTGTTCGACAAAAGCCCGCTGAACTCTCCCGCCAAATAGTCGCCCACATCTTTGGATGAATTACGTATCTCATCGCTCAGTTCTGGCCGACCATCGATAACGGCGATGATGTCCTCCAAATCGTGGCTCAGCATGTAGTCATTATTGCCGCGTCCGTAAAAAGCTTCCAGCTTCGTCGCGACAAAATAGGGCGCAGTGACCATGTTTATAGAAAGGTTCGTGTCGATTTCAACTAGCACCGCTGTATGGATTGCTGGCACGTACCAACGATTTCCAAACCCAAGAATACTGGGATCGGTAGGCATTACATCCAGATGAAAATTATCCACACGCCAACGGCATATTGGCGCGCCGTCACTCGTGTCTTCCTGAAAACCCAAAGCGCGCATACGCTCGGCCAAAGCATAATAGTCTGCCATTGAACTGATTTCTGCAATCACATCCACGTCGGTAGTGGGTCGCACAGTTGGTGCAGCAGGATCGGTAATCAGAATATCCGTTGCGCATCCACCCAGAAAAACCACCTCACCAAGCAAGGGGCGTAACCGGATAGCGACTTGGCGCAACATGACGAGGTTTGGGCTATTGCGCATGGCTCCTCCCCTTGGATTCAACTCCCAGAAATTTTCTGATTTCTTTTATGGCGAGGTTGCGCTCGCGTGCGCGGCCATCGCGCACAGCATCCACCAGAGCCAAAAGAGCATAAAGCTTAAGGTCCCGCTTGGCTGCATAAGGCACACTTTTATAGAGCGGTGCCAGTGCATAGCCGCGCACCGTTCCCTCGACATCCGCCCAAACCGGTGGCGGCTCATTATTTTGCAGAATATGTTTGGATAACGGCGCTGCCGCATGGGCTGTTGGTATGCCGCGAGTTAACTCACCGCGCTTGGCAAAATACACGTAGCGCACCCCATGCTCTAATAATTCTGCGATGGCATTTCGGTTAGGTTGCACCGACTGCTCGCCATCACTAAGCAAACCGGCTGCGATGGCTCGCTTCACGGCAGCATGGGATTCAGATGTACTCATACCCAATTCAAGCGCGAGTTGATTGTATGACCAAGGTAGGCCATCCAATGCAACGATCTTGAGTACAACGACAATGTCTTGAGGCTTTAGCATGGGGAGTATTGTATTCGCTATTCGCGAATAGCGAAAGTGGGGCATGCTACGGATATGGCATCAAGTAGACATTGCCGATTAGTTGTAGTCGGCCAAGAGGAAACTTATAATTCCCGGCATGGACTCGCCCAACGGCTCCGTCTTTCCCTTCTCCCAATTCAAAACCGTAAACGAAGTGACTTCCAGCATCTCCCCCACCTGCTTCTGAGAGAGTCCAAGTTCCAGCCGCCGTTTCTTGTTTTGCTCGCCCAAAGTTTGGGGTTCAAAGTCAAAAGGTATTTTTCTCAAGAACTTGAGGCAAATCGGGACGTATGGCAAAAGAGCAACGCGTCCATATCCCTGCGGTATCACGGTCATTACAACGGCAAGTGCCGCTGCACGCCGGACCAGATCACACGCTATCGCAGCAAGATCTCCGGTCCGCTGCTGGATCGCATCGACATCCAGATCAAGGTGCCCGCAGTGCCCCAGGAGGAGTTGCTCGACAAGGTAGATGGTGAAGCCAGTGCCGAGCTGCAAGCACGTGTAGAGATCGCACGTCAACGTCAACTTGCACGCCAGAACAAGGCCAATGCATTGCTTTCGGTGACCGAGATCGAAACCTTGTGCACGCCCGATGCACAGGGCGCCGCGTTGTTGCAACAAGCCATCAGCCGCCTCAACCTTTCGGCACGGGCTTATCACCGCGTGCTCAAGGTGGCGCGCAGCATCGCCGATCTGGATGACAGCCGTGACATCGCAAATATGCACATCGCCGAGGCGGTACAGTATCGTCGGCTGAATCTATAGCGCCGCCAGGAGAACCTGCGCTGCGAGAGCGCCCGGGCCACACAGTGCAAGCCAGGAATACCAACTCGCAACAGACGCAGCGCACGTAAACAATTACCACGCCGTCAGCGTAAACCCCGAGCATCGCGCACACCATTTTCACCGCCAGTACCGCCACGGCGATACCCTGTATATCGGGAAACTTTGCTTAATTGAAGTAGCTGATCGCACCAAATGTCACACCGCTCAATGCCTGAACCAGCCAGCCCGCGAGCACTATCCCGGAGTGCGTGCGCTGCAAGGCCGCCTCTGCCCATCCACGTACTCGTGGATATGATCCGCATCAGCGCTGATCGTGACCTGTATTCCAGCTTGTTTTGCTCCATGACATCCCGTCCCGTGCCAACTCGGGTAAGTTGCTGCTCAGCATGTTAAAATCCTCGCTCATTTTTCAGGCAGCACATTATGGCCGGCACTACCCACCCGATCGAACAGCTCATCCAAAAACGCATCCTGATCCTGGATGGCGCGATGGGCACCATGATTCAGCGTTACAAACTGAGCGAAGAACACTATCGCGGCATGCTCGTCCATGGCACTGATAAAAGTTCGCGCCGGAACTTTTCCAGCCATGCGCACGACCTCAAGGGCAACAATGAATTGCTGGTACTGACGCAACCGCAGGTGATCCAGGAAATCCATGAGCAATACCTTGCGGCAGGTGCGGACATCATCGAGACCAATACTTTTGGCGCCACCACCGTCGCCCAGGCCGACTATCACCTGGAAGAACTGGCCTACGAGATGAATGTGGCAGGTGCGCGACTGGCCCGTGCCGCATGCGACAAGTTCAGCACTGCGGATAAGCCCCGCTTCGTCGCGGGCACACTGGGTCCGACGCCTAAGACTGCATCCATCTCGCCGGATGTGAACGACCCCGGCGCACGCAACGTCACCTTCGACCAACTGGAGCAGGCATATTTCGATGCGGTGCGCGGGCTGGTGGAAGGTGGCGCCGACCTGCTGCTGGTGGAAACCATATTCGACACGCTCAATGCCAAGGCGGCGCTGTTCGCCATCGAGCGCTTTTTCGATGAGCACGACTCGCATCTGCCGGTGATGATCTCCGGCACCGTGACCGATGCTTCCGGCCGCATCCTTTCCGGCCAGACGGTGGAGGCGTTCTG
>JBBRDZ010000085.1:0-9793 GCA_038203435.1 Burkholderiales bacterium | reverse complement strand
CACCCGTCCGGTAATAAATTCAGAGTTGGGAACGATGATATCGATCAAATCAGGCGTCGTGACTCGCGTATAGCGCAGGTTGATTTCGACAACTTTACCCATAACGCCAGATTGAAGGTCTACAAAGTCGCCAATTTTGATGATTTTTTCAATCAGGATGATGATGCCCGATACAAAATTGCTGATGATGTTCTGCAGTCCGAAACCGACGCCTAAACCGATCGCACCGCCGAGAACCGCAAAGCTGGCCATGTCAAAACCGATGTAGCCGAGGCCGACGATCAATCCGACTATCCAGAGCGCATAACGACTGATGCGGCTCAATGCATACCAGCCGGGACTGATCGCTTTTCCTTCGTCATGCCCCCATCTGGCAATCATTCTTTCAATGATCAGGCCGATACGCCAGACGACCACCAGAATGAT
Organism: Burkholderiales bacterium; assembly: GCA_038203435.1. Classification (GTDB taxonomy): domain Bacteria; phylum Pseudomonadota; class Gammaproteobacteria; order Burkholderiales; family Gallionellaceae; genus Gallionella. Next base: position 9,367 of record JBBRDZ010000085.1, on the reverse strand, counting down.
CGACAAACCGATCAGCCTTAACAGGTTGATCTGTGTGTCGGCAATGAAAAACCAGGGTATGACGGCGACTTCTTTCAGCTTGCCAACGATCTGCAGCAATACGTCCATGCTCAATACTCCGGAATTCGATGTTGGTAAGTCATTCTACACATCCAGGGCGTTCATGCAGGAGATTGCTGATATTCCTCCCGGCATTGCTGCTGTATTTTTTACAGCCAAGTACCCGGCTGACGTTTTGCGCCTGACGTTCGTGACAATCAAGCGAGGCTGGCCGCACCAGCAAGAAGCCAAACCACACAGACCCCATAACCAGTGTCGAGCCGGTCTGTGACCATCGGTTCTGAAACGGCGACTGATCTCTTGAAGCATATTCACCATCGTTACTCAAGAAATCATGGCCAGGCTCCACAACGCGATGCCGCCCACAGCAGCAACGCCCGCCACGTAAAACAACCATCTTTTGCGGGTCAGCACGGTGATAGACGCCAGCGATATTGCGATCTGCAGCAGCGTCATCGCCAGAGCCAGCCTGTGATGCGGACGCATCATGTTCTTGCTCTCGTCGTCGGCATTTTTAGATTCTTCCTCCAGTACATCCGCTTTCTGTTTTATCAGCTCCTTTTCTTTCGCGTATTTTTCGATCTCATTTCGGTAAAAGGATTTTCTGTCGGGATGAACCAATTCCGAAGCGAGTTGCATCAGGTGCTGCTTGTTGCTTTCCGCCTGATAATAATTCCACTGGTCGGACGCTTGCGACTTCTTTAATACGGCTTCGTTTTTGAACAACATGGCCTCGTTCTGCGTGGTGCCCCCCTGATAACTGACTATTGCACCAAGCGATGCAAGAATTGCGGTAAAGATCGCAACATATTGACCGAGACCGGGGCCTTCGTGGGCCGCGTGCTCGACTGCATGATCGTGCGCACCGTGTACGTGGAATTCGTGTTCTGACATTGCGTTTCCTTCTTGTACTGTTACTGGTAAATGAAATGTGCAGGTAGCGAGATGTGCCAGTCGCTCCCAGAGTCTTTACTTTATCACCCGAAGCAGGCGCATTGTATATCCTTGGTTGCTCAGCCTTGCTGGTGGTCAAGACAACGCGTCCGCCCCGCACCCATACGCCTGAAATGCGTTGACCTGACCAGGTTTACTTTGTAGGCTTCCCGGTGTGTTAGGCACGCGGTATTTGCTGCGATTTATTGACGACATCCTATAGGAGGCTTGAACATGAAAAACTTGAATGTTGCGATCTCTGTGCTAGTACTTTCGATTGCCGCCAGCAGCCCGGCATACCCTGCAACGCATACCGGGCAGCCGCTGACGGTCAACATCAAACGCCTGTCGCTGGATACCGCGCTGCGTATCGGCAAAGCGGCGGTCGACAAGTGCCGCAAGGAAGGCATTTCGATCACCGTGACGGTCATCGACCGCGGCGGCGACGTGCAGGTCGTGTTGCGCGATACCCTGGCGATGGATGTGTCGGTAGCGATCAGCCGGAAGAAAGCCTACACCGCGATGGAGTTCAATTCCCCGACGTCGGCGATGGATGATCGTTTCAAGGGCAATTACAATGTGCCCAAGATAGACGACCTGCTGATATCGGCAGGCGGCATCCCGATCAACATCGCCGGCAACATCATGGGTGGCATCGGCGTCAGTGGCGCACCTTCCGGCTTGACCGATGAGGCATGCGCGCAAGCCGGGCTGGCCGCAGTACAGGATGATCTGGAAATGGAATGACCGGAACGACCCCCGGATAAACAACCACCCCTGGCTCAACCCCGAAGGACCACGATCATGCACCTCGGCTTTATCGGCATCGGCAACATGGGCAGCGAGATGGCACGTCATCTGCACGCTGCCGGACATACCCTCACCAGCTACGCGCGCGGCGAACATTCGCGTCAGCGTGCGCGCGATCTCGGCTTGGACATCGCCGGCTCGCCGGCCGAAGTCGCGGCGGCCAGTGAAGTGGTGTTCACCATCGTCACCGCCGGACGCGATGTCGAAGCCGTTGCGCTCGGACCGGATGGACTGGTGCACGGCGCGAAGCCGGGCCTGATCCATGTGGACATGAGCACCATCTCCCCGGCCATCACCCGCCGCGTCGCGGAACAACTGCGCGAACGCGGTATCGCGATGCTCGACGCCCCGGTCTCGGGTGGCGTGACGGCGGCAAAGACAGCCTCGCTGACCTTCTTCGTCGGCGGTATGGCGGCGACATTCGAGCAAGTGCGACCGCTGTTGGAGCTGATGGGTAAGGCGATCTTTCATATGGGCGCGTCCGGCACCGGGCAGGTCACCAAGCTCGCCAACCAGATCTGCCAGCTCGCCAACCTGCAAGGCACTGCCGAGGCATTGATGTTCGCCAGCGCGCAGGGCGCGGACGCGGGCAAGGTGCGTGTAGCGGTGATGGCCGGCTACGGCACCAGTCGCATGCTCGATATACTCGGCAAGAAGATGGTGGAACGCGACTTCGCCGCCGGCATCGTCGCTGCATTGCACCACAAGGACATCGGCGTCGCACTCGACATCGCGCTGGAATCCGGCCTGCCGCTACCGGTCACCGCACAGGTGATGCAGCAACTCAACGCGCTGATGGGCAGCGGCTACGGCGAACAGGATACGAGTTCGTTGTTGCTGGTTCTCGAGCAGATGGCGGGAAGAAAGTAACCATACGCAACACGCTCGGGAAGCGTACCCTGTCCCTTTCCACGCTACGACTCAGATCGGGATCATGTCCAAAGCACGCAAGATACTGCTCTACGCGATCGGCGCGATCGCCGGTCTGCTCGTACTGGCCGCGCTGGCCGTGCGATTTTTTATCGACGCCAATGATTACAAGCCGCGTATTGAATCGGCCGCCGCTGAAGCGCTGGGAATGCAGGTCAGCGTGTCCGGCAATATTGGATTCAGCCTGTTCCCCGGTTTGCGACTCACACTGGATGACGTGCACATCCACAATCGCGGCACCGAGCTGGTCGCTGCGCAGCAAGCCCGGCTGGAGATCGCCCTGCTCCCGCTGCTCATGCAGGAAGTCCGCATCGGCAAGATCACCCTGACACATCCAAGTGTCTACATCGAACGAGATAGCGGCGGAAAATTCAATTTTGAAACAGCACAGGCGGCAGGTGCGAGTTTACCGGTCGTGGATTTGCCGCGAATCACGCTTGCTGATGCGACGTTCCGCTACGACGACAAACTAGCCAATACAGGGATCGAAGCCGGGGATTGCAGCCTGGATCTGCGCCGCCTGTTGCTGCCGGGCGGCAAACGCTCTGAAATGATGAACAACCTTTCTTTTGCTGCGGAGCTTGCCTGCTCGGCGCTACGCGTCAAGGATGTCACCGTGTCAGATATCAAGCTTTCAATCGCAGCAAAAAATGGCAGCTACGATATCAAGCCGGCCGCCCTGAGTATGTTCGACGGGCAGGGTTCGGGAAACTTAAGTGCCGACTTTAGCGACGCTGTCCCGAAATACCGGGTTCGCTACGCCCTGACACAGTTCCGCATCGAAGATTTCTTCAAGATCCTGTCGCAGAAGCAGGTATTGTCGGGGAAGATGGATCTTGCCGTGAATCTCTCGCTGCAGGGAAACACCGTCAACGAGGTCATGCAGTCCGCTAACGGGGATGCGTCGCTGCGCGGCGAAAACCTCACCCTGAATGGCTATGATCTCGATCTGGAGTTCTCCCGCTATGAATCCAGCCAGAACTTCAACCTCGTTGACGTCGGCGCGCTATTGATTGCCGGGCCTGCCGGTCTGGCAGTCACCAAAGGCTATAACTTTGCCAGCATCCTGAAAGATTCGGGTGGCAGCAGTGATATCCGGAAGATCGTTTCCGAATGGAAGGTTGGCGACAGTGTGGCGCGGGCGCAGGACGTGGCCATGGCGACCAAGGAGAACCGACTCATATTTCAGGGTGGGCTGGATTTCGTTCATGAAAGTTTCGACGATGTGAGCGTGACGCTGATCGACGACAAGGGCTGCGCCAAGGTGAAACAGAAGATCCACGGCCCTTTCCAAAAACCGGAGGTAGAGAACCCGAATATCCTAAAATCCCTCGCCGGTCCGGCGCTCAAGTTGCTCAAGAAGGGAAGAAAGGTCTTCCCCGGCGGGGAATGCGAAGCGGTCTACACCGGTTCGGTCGCGCCAGCGCAATAATCAGGCCGGCCATGTGATGAGGCCGTTTCACCAGCCAAATCACTCCTGCCGGTTCAGACTGACCACCAGCGTACCCGAACATCTATGCATGTCACTTCGCGGGAACGGGTTCTTGAAATGTCAGGCTTTGCGCCACTGATCCGGCTTGCCGACTGCCGTTTTGCGGACACGCTCGACCACCGGTGAAGCGCCCGGATTCAATTCCTTGGCGCGTGCTATCGCTTCTGCCTGCGTCGGCAACACATCGCTCGCTCTGACCGAATTGCCTTTTCTGACTGCAAAGTCACCTTCAGCGCGCTGTTCAACGTACAGCCTTCTGTCCACCTTGTTTGCGTCTGCCGGTTTTGCCGGTTTGTTATGTTTGGATTGCGTCATGATCTATGTTCCTTTCGTAAAAGATGAATGAGAAGCAATGTGCATGACACAGAATCGTTTTGAGCATCATGTGACAGCACCATACCTGTTCCGGCACGACTGAACTGTGCGCCAGCAAACATAGCTCGCAGCGGCCCAAGTCGTATCACCGGGCTCTCATGCGACTACAGATGTTGTATGAAACGGCTATGGCTACATGATGCGGAATGCTGAGGACAGTTGGTAGTCCAACCTTTCGGTATCGGGATGCCGGACTGAACGCCGGCGAACATGATGTGTCCCGGGAATTGCGTACGCCGCTTCGGCCAACTCAAACCGGGTCCTTGAGCGCCTGTTCCAGCGTCTCGCTGAACACCTCGACCGGCTGGGCACCGGACACGCCGAACTTGCCATCGAACAGGAAGAACGGCACGCCGCTGATGCGCAACTCTGCGGCACGCGTTTCATCGGCACGCACGGTTCCCGCATACGCATCGCTTTCCAGCAACGCCAGCGCTTCCGCTTCCAGGATGCCGAATTCCGGCGCCAGACGGGCCAGGGCGATGCGGTCTCCGACCGGCAAGCCTTCGCAAAAATATCCCCGCATCACGCGCTCGGTCGCGCGGTCGCCGAGTTCGCGCTCGGCCGCCAGATGCAGCAGCCGGTGCGCATCGAAGGTATTGCCCGGCCGGGCGATATCGAGGTGATACGCCAGCCCAACTTCTTGCGCGACCGAGATCACGCGCGCCTGCATCGCCGCCGCCTCTTCCATGCCCACGCCGTATTTGCGCGACAGATTCTCCACCAGCGTGCCGGGGCGCTGGCGCGGCGCATTGGGATCAAGCTCGTAGCTGCGCCAGATGAGCTGCACACTGGCGCGTTGCGCGAATTGCGCCAACGCGGTCTCGAAACGACGCTTGCCGATGTAACACCAGGGACAGACCACGTCCGACCAGATCTCAATTTGCATGGTGTTCACCTTGGCCTGTAATGGTTCTCATCCACATACCGTATCTTATGCCTGGTTTGCCGATCACTATAGTATCCATATGGTAGCAAGGTTAAACAGGTCAGCTTCGGCTTTGTTTGCGACCAACGCTCCCTGAAAATATTGCGATACCGATTCCCTTAATTCACTCCAAAATAGTCAGCTTATCCTACGTAAAAGTAAGAGGCTGCGCGGTCCCGCTTGGCTGCCGGTTGGGCATTACTGCGGGTGCGCGATGCCCTGGATATGGCCGCGCCATAGGAACCAAGCGGCGACGTAGGCCCACAGACCGAATATGCGTTCGACCAATGTGACGAAGCTCATATCTGAGGGTGCACCTCCATTCGTTGCGGTCAACATTGCGCTAACACCAAGAGCCGCACCAACACTAACTGCGAGGTGCCCCATAACTATGGCGGCAATGGGTATCAGGCTTGCGATCACGCCAACAGCCCCCACTACCTTGAGAGCGCGCTGCCGATGTAGGAGCGCTATGGACCAACACAATACTGCGAGCAAGAGAAATGCTGCGTACAAAAGGTAATAGCGACCGACAAATTGAGCATCGATGCCGAGTGCAAGTTGGACTTTGGTCGCGGCTGCAATCGCAAAGAAAACGAAGCTAGCTCGGTTAAGCGGTTTTTTCAACCCTAACTCATCGCAGAAGGACCATACAGCGAACGCCGCGATTGCGAGCGTAAGTAGACGAAGTGGTGCAAGCGGCATGGAAAAATGTGTAAGCAGCAACGTCAGAAATGCTGCTGCCCCCAACGCCACAGCGCCAACCTTTGCATTTAATGAATCGGCACGGCTGCCCAGTAAAGATATGCTCATGATATTTCTCCGTAGTGTTGTGATGCCCAACGATGCTGTAGAAAAACTAACTGAAGGGTCGGTTGATGTGATTTCAGGGGGTCACTTGACCCATCCCTGATGCGAGATCGTTCGATATAGAGCGTTCTGAGAAGTAGCTTTTTATTCATGGCAATCACAATTTTTTCATTTTGAGTTTTTCTACTGCGTCAACGCCGCAATTAAGGGGCTGGCGCGTAGCAACAGTCCCGCTTGAATGCAGGGTTGGGCATTTTTCGATAAAAATGCATGCTCTCCCTCTTTCAGACCGCACGTGAGCCGGCAATGTCATAAGCAGTGAAACTTCGGCTTAACCATCCATAATTACGATCAGCAGACCGCCGAGGTCCGATATGTGGCCCCTTAAGATGTCGTACTTAGCTTTCGTGATCAGGCCAAAATTTTGAAAAACGGATAAGGCCAGTGTCAAAGATATCCTCGGCCACGTCAATCTCCTCCCATGAACAAAGCGCCAAATCCATGCTTCAATGCATGTGCAGGAAGGGGGTCAGCATAATGGTCAGCACGCGCTGCGCCGCGCGCTTTGCGACGAATACGTGATTGACCCTGCCTCCCTTCGACCTGAGGTAAACGGAAAGCTCCTTGTAGTCATGGTCGTCCGCGATCAGGGTCGGGGTGATGCCGTGAATACCCAGTTCGTCTGCCTCGGCGTTGATGCTGGCCCCGCCTTCGACGAGGATTTTCACCATGGCGAAGAAATTCTTCGCGGTGGCCAGATGCAACGGCGTCATCGTGTCTTTTGAGGGCAACGAAGGATCCGCGCCTTTGGCGAGCAGCAATCTGGCCGCCGTCAGGTTGGTCGCGTCCAGCGAATCGTCGAACGCCTTCCTGCCCGACAACTCCTTCAGCGGCGTGTTGCCCATCCAGTTCCGGCCATTGGGATCGGCCCCTGCATCCAGCAGCATGCGCAATGCGTCGAGGTTGCTGTACTTTACCGCTACGTGCAGTGCCCGATCACCGGAGGATTTTCCGATCGCATTCAGGTCCACGCCGGCCGCAATGGACGCTTTGACCTGCTCGTTCTTGTGCTGGCTGATCCAGTACGCCAGATTGGTCGCATTCGGATCATCAGACATGGCTTCCAGTTCGCCCCGCCGCTTCAGCATCGCCACGATCTTGTCCCGCGACGCCGACGGAAACTCGCTGACGACTTCGGGCGACAGCAGGCTCCTGTCCATTTTGACCTGCGGGGTCGCGTACAGGATCGCGTTGCTCAGGTCAGTCACCGTCGATTCGGTCTGCGCATCTCCGGGCGCGCCCTTCAACATCGCCAGGCGTTTTGCGAGTGCATCGACCATTCCGGGTGTATCGAGTTTGACGATGATCCACGCTGCGGAGCCCGCCGCCCTGTCGGAAGTGCGCAACAACCATGCGATCAATTCCGGCTCGGCAGGCTGGTATTTGCGTTCGACCAGGAAAGTCGCAATCGCGCTCCTGGCATAGTAGTCCTCCAGCAGCGGTAGCAGTGTGGTGACGCCGGCCTCGATACCGGACATTTCCGTGCGGACGATTGCCCGCGTGCAATATTCGGCGTTCTCGGATCGAGCCCGGATGGCATCCAGCAGCGCGTCGTAGGTCACGCGCAGCACGTATTGCCTGAGCAGCAGCGCGGAGGAACAGGTGTGAAGTTCGGCGTCATGCAAATGCTTGATGACCTGTACCTCGAGTTCCGGCGTCGCGGGCGCCTTCCAGGATTCGACAAAGGCATAGAACATCGACCGGTCGCCGAGTTCGAGAAAAAACACCGCGGTATCGACGTCGTTCTGCTGGCCGAGCTTGCGCGCAAGCTGCATCGCCTCGCCGCGGATCGTGTTCGATTCCCCCGTGTAGACCTTTTCGGCGGCGTGCGCCTCGCGCAGTTGCGCCTGGTCCGCGGCGGAAAGAGCAGCAGCCGATGCCTGGCCGCCACCCGCCGCGATGGCGAGGGCCACAACGAGGAAACACCGGTTGAGCGCAAACGAAAGACCTGCGGCTACGATAAGGCGGCAATCAATCGTCTTCATTACTTGAGTGGCCAACGCAGTATTAACCGGCGGCCCAGGAGACTTCAGGAAACTGTGCGTCATATCGCCGCGTCCGGTTGAAAACATGGTTATGTTTCTCCTCAAGGGTGGCAACCAAATTCCGGTTTCTTTGTTTTTTCCATTACCAAATCTAGTGGAAGCACAAGTGTGTCGGCGACAAGCGACAACGGAAAATCGACAACGCCAAAAACAGTTAGTATGCCCCCGCATTTCATGGTTATCGCATCCGCTTCTATCCCTTCGTATGGCCTTCCCATTCCACCTTCCAGTTTGCTCGCGAGGGTTCCACAACCACCAAGAGCTAATGACAGGAACACAGCGGTAATATTCCACGCAGACAACTTGCACACCATTTGACGAGAGTGCATTGCCTTCATTCGGGATGACTTAAGAAACATATCAGGTCGGAGTCCCGCTTGAGCGCCGGGTTGGGCAGCAGTTGGGAGCTCTATCCATGTCCGTACAGCAGGGTAGCGAATAGGGCCAAAGGTACCGGAGTCGATTTGCATTTTAGCAACGCCTCCACTTTCTAATATTTTCGCATTAAGGCCAAAACCAATTCGACTCCGGTTCCTTTGTTTTCGTCAGATAACAATGATATGTCACCACCACCGCCAATTTACGCCCTCCAAAAACTTGACACCAAACTTCATTATCCCAAAACCAAATAGCAGGCCGCCAGCAATCGCGAAAGCCATTACCCAATAGTCATTGTTAAGGGAATAAGCAATTGAGCCCGTACCGAAAAGAGAGACACCTAAGATGAACCCACATCCGAACCGAATTCCTTTTCCCCCAGTATCATCTGCGTCCATTCGTTTTTGCCTAACGAGGCTGTAGAAAAACTAACTGAGGGGTCGGTTGATGTGATTTCAGGGGGTCACTTGACCCCTCCCTGATGCAAGATCGTTCGATATAGAGCGTTCTGAGAGGTCGCTTTGTATTCATGGCAATCACCATTTT
>JBBRDZ010000084.1:0-10241 GCA_038203435.1 Burkholderiales bacterium | reverse complement strand
TGTCTATATTGGCCCTGCCGTAAATGGCCTCGAAAGTGTTCCCCACCTCGCCAATTTGCAAACGTAAATTTGCATCAGCACCGTCAGTGTGTGCGATGGTCTCCTGACGGTAAACTTCAACCGGTGGATGTATCCATGGATAGGTATAACCGATATCCCTGATCTCGGATTCCATAAAGGTCGGCAAGTTTAAACGCCCAACCCGGATGAATGTATCGGGTGTGAATGCATATTTCACATTGGCGAATTCGACCTCCGGTTCGTAAGTGTTACCAGTATGATATTCCGAGTCGACTTGAAGCACGGCCGAAACTTTTGGCGTGAACCGGGCTGCCAGATGCCCCGCGATCCGGGAGTCATTTGTTGTCGACCAATCATCGCTCAGGCCCGGCCCTTTGGGAATTCCACTATCCAGAACATAATCCCCAGCATGCATACTGGAATGGCTGACGCCCAGTGATCCAAATCCACCGAAAGTGACCTTGGGGAAATCCGACTCTGCTGCTTGGGCATTGACCACGACTGCAAAAATGCCCAGTAGTGCGATGAAATTCAGTTTTATGGACATTAAAGCACCTCTGCCAATTGAATGATCTGTATGGATTGGACGAATCCGTGAATCTGTTTGTCCTATCTGCCGTATTCTAGTGGATTTGAACATACAGGATGGATTTTTGAATATGGAACCAACAGCAATTAAGTTGCGGTATCCGGATTGCGTTATCGAAATCGGTGTTATATGCTGTTCTACGACTGTTGAGACATGCTACTCGCCAATTAATTTCGCAGATGCGGCCCGGATTTTCAGCAACTTGCCGGGCAAGCATGACCATAGTCCAGGAGGACCATATGAAAGATAGCAAGAAGCGTCCCAACATTCTGGTGGTGGATGACGCCCCGGAAAATTTGATGATACTGGAATCAGTCCTGTCGAAGGATTATTCATTGAAGCTGTTCAACGTTTCCAGCGAAGCGCTCGAGTATGCATTTGCCAACCCGCCCGACCTGATACTGCTCGATGTGATGATGCCCAAAACTGATGGTTTCGAGTTTTGTCGCCGGCTCAAAGCCAACCAGAAATTTTACGATGTGCCGGTGATCTTCATCACATCGCAAACCGATATCGAAAACGAGGAGCGCGGCTTTGCGGTCGGCGCTTCGGATTTCATCCACAAACCCATCAGTGCCCCTATCGTCTCTGCACGGGTAAAGACCCACATCAAGATCAAGTTCCTGCTTGATTTCCTGAAAGCGGAGAACACCAACCTGCAACGCAATGCGGAAAATTCCACCACCGAACTGTCGATACTGAAAGAGTTTGTCTGGGGCGGCGGTTTCGGCAAACGCTGATCTTGGTATCCGCTGCCTGTTCAGCGCCAGCCCGGAGAGTTTGCCGCTGCTCGGTTCTGCCGGGTCGCTGACGAAACGCCAGTCCCAAGGTTCAGGCAATGGCGGCAATGGCGTGACAGGATTGCATTCGCCGTCGCGTGCTCAAAACCAGATCTCGGGATAGCGGCGCGAAGCCGGGATGTTGTTTACCAGCAAGGCGATGGTTAACAGTATCAGCGGACCGATGGTGGCGGGCAACAATACGTACAGAAAACCCAGCTTGTGGATCTCCGGGGAACCGATCACCGCAATCAGCGCGGTGGCACCGCCGGGAGGATGCAACGTTCGTGTCGCGTGCATCACCGCGATCGAGGTGGCGACTGCCAAAGATTCGGCCAGCCACATATGCTCTTTCAGCAGTTTCCAGCAAAGCACCCCGATGATGGCGGACAACACATGGCCCCCGATCAAGTTGCGCGGCTGCGCCAACGGGCTGCGTACTGCACCGTACAACAGCACGGCGGATGCGCCGAACGAGCCGAGCATCATCGACCTGTCCAGATCTTCCAGAAGCAGCAGTTGCCCCGACCATGCGACCGTAGCGATACCGATGAACGCACCTATCCATGACCACCATAGCTCGCTGTTGCTGACTCGCGGCGGGCTGCCGCGCGTGGTTCCGCTCATCTTTCTGAAATACTCGGGAAGCTTCACGACGATCCTTTCAATCGATATGCGGCCAGAAAGTCCTCTCTCAACAACAAGCCGAGCAACCTGCCGTCGCCCGATACCACCGGCATGCTGCGGCCGCCGTGATGCTGGAACGCATCCAGTATCTCCGCAAAGCGCGCATCCAGTCCGATCGTGACTGCCGGCCTGGTCATGGCTACGGCGACCGTGGTTTCATGACAGTTGTGCGTGAACTCGAATGAGTCTTCCAGCATCCTTAACAGCAACTCCAGAAAACTCCCGGCCTTGAGTCGTTTCAGAAAATCGGTCTCGGTGAGCATGCCCGTCACGCGACCATAGGCATCGACCACCGGCAATCCTTTGTAACCGGAATCAGCGAGGGTGCGTGCGGCAATGTCGAGCGTGGTGTCCGGTTGCAGGGGCACGATCGTGGTGCGCATCAATCTTCCGGCCGTGACACCGGCATACAAACGTCCCAGCGCATGCCGGTGTGCCAGGTGATAGATCGCACGAAAATCTTCGGTGCTGATGTCCAGATAACCGGGTATGTGTTGCATCGCATCGAGGATGTCGTCATCGGTCAGCTCCATCTCGGCTGCAACATCCCCCGCAAGCTCTCCGGCAAAATCATCGGGCAGGTACTGTGTCATGGCATGGCTCCCATCGTGGCGTCATTCGTCAACAGGCTGCTCTGCGGGTGGCGGCGATAAACCTCAAAACGCTCGCACCCGATCAAACATCCGGCGAAATCATTGTAGCATTGTTGGAAAGCGCGATCATCCGATTGCCCCACCTTGTCGACCCGGCACCGATGGATCTGACTGGAGACCCGGCAGCCAATCTGATATTCTGCGGTCCATCATGCCATGTATACCCAGCCTGAGCCGGATACGCTCGATCAAACCAGTTTTGCTGTCAATCGCGGCAAGCGCATTGTTATCCGCATCTTTTCCCGCGCGTTGCGGCCCTCCATTCGTGACCGATGATGCGGGCATACTGGAATACCGGCAGCATGAATTGTTCGTCGGTGCCGATTATACCGACACCCGAAGTGGCCGCACTGTCACTCCCTTCGTCGACTATAGTTACGGTGTGTCGCCCGGTCTGCAACTGGGTGTCACCCTCCCTTATGTTATCGACAGCCAGACCGGCCAGCCCCGACAACACGGGCTGGGCGACATCGTGCTGGGCGCCAAATACCGCCTGGTACAGGAAACCGATCGCCGGCCGATGTTGACTGTCGCCCCGCTGGTCGCCACAGCCAGCGGCAATGCAGGCAAAGGTTTGGGCAACGGTGGTTCGCAACTGTTTCTGCCGATCTGGATACAGAAGGGTTGGGGAGATTGGCAGAGTTATGGTGGCGGCGGTTACTGGATCAACCACGCGCCTGGCGCCGGCAATCATTGGTATTACGGCGCGGCATTGCAATACGACATTTCCGCACGAGTTACGCTGGGCGCGGAGCTGTTCCACGAAACCGACCAGTTGCCCTCCGATACATCCAGCACAGGTTACAGTCTGGGCACGATCTATAACCTCGACCCGCAACATCGTCTGCTGTTTTCGGTCGGCCGCGGATTGAAACATTCCAGCGCGCAAGACAGGACTTCCGGCTATTTCTCCTACGCCTTTACCTTGTAGCCGGTGTGCGCGCTGAGCCGCGCACACCTTATTCAGGTATAAGTTCGACTTGGCAAATTCCAGGAATACGAAACTCATGATCCCCCTTTCCATCCTCGACCTGGCACCCATCAACGAAGGAAGCGACGCAGCCCGGTCGTATCGCAATACGCTCGACCTGGCACAACACGCAGAGCGATGGGGCTACAACCGCTTCTGGATGGCCGAGCATCACGGCATGCCTGGCATCGCCAGCGCCGCGACCTCGGTGCTGATCGGGCATGTCGCCGGCGGCACGTCCACCATCCGCGTCGGTGCCGGCGGGATCATGCTGCCCAACCACTCGCCACTGGTGATCGCCGAACAGTTCGGCACGCTGGAATCGCTGTATCCCGGACGCATCGATCTGGGTCTCGGGCGCGCGCCCGGCTCTGACCAACTCACCGCGCGCGCGTTGCGCCGGAATATTTCATCCGACCCCACCCAGTTTCCGCAGGACGTGGTCGAGCTGATGGGGTATTTCTCGGCGACGCAACGACATGCGGTGCGCGCCGTGCCGGGCGCCGGACTGAGTGTGCCGATATGGATACTCGGTTCCAGCCTGTTCGGCGCACAACTCGCCGCTGCGCTGGGCCTACCCTACGCATTCGCTTCGCATTTCGCGCCGGAACAGATGATGCAGGCTATCGCGCTGTATCGCGCCGACTTCAAGCCGTCCACACAACTGGACAAACCCTATGTGATGCTCGGTTTCAACGTGTTTGCGGCGGATACGGAAGAGCAAGCGCAACTGCTCGCGTCGTCGATGCAACAGGCCTTCGTCAACCTGCGCAGCGGCCATCCAAAACGCCTTCAAGCGCCGCAGGCGGATTACCTTGAAAGCATCCCGCCGCACTATCGCGACATGCTAGACGATGTGCTGTCGTGTACCGCGATCGGTTCGTACGAAACTGTCAAAGAAGGATTGCAACGATTCATCGCACAGACCGGCGCGGATGAACTGATGATCGCGTCGATGATATACGATCACCCCGCGCGGCTGCGCTCGTACCGGATCACCTCGGAAATCCAGGCAGCGTTGTGCTGATTAGCCTTGTTCAGTCACGCATGCAATGCGGCGCGATTGCTTCAATCCGGTAAGTCGTCATGGTACATTCTCGCGCACCTGGAAAATATTTCCCTCGGGATCGCTTGCATTGCAGACACGGAATCCCGCGCCATGCCACTGCTCCAGGAACACCTCGCCGCCGAGTCCTTCGGCGGCAGAACGCGCCGCATGTATGCTGGGCACGGTAAAGAACAGCCTGATCGCGCATTGGCGCCGTTCCGGCGGGTTGTCGATGATGACACCCGGATCGATGTTGGGCGGCATCGCGTGCAGCACCAGTTGAAAGTCCGGCGATGCCAGGATGGTGAGTTCGACAGTGGCATGCAGTCGGGTCATGGACAGAAGCTTTTCATAGAACCTGGCCAACAGCTCGATGTTCTTCGCATACAACAATGCTCCGGCTTTTGCAGGACCTGACATATACCCCCCGTGATCGATATTAAAATACTGGCTGCCTACTCAACGAACTGCTCTGTGGCCTTGAACCAACCTTCTTGGAAACCGATTTTCTCATGGGCCTCGTCTTCCGGCAAAGCCTCCCGTAATCACCAATTGTTGAATTTCCATACCTGGACCGTGAATGAAGTTTTATCATGGCAATGTGCCGCCATCAATCGGTCGTTGTGAATTCGTTAATCAGTCCTGGAACTCAAAATCAAAAGTAAGCCGGTCATCGGCCACCGGGTGAAAGGTTTTGTTGTCATAGCGCTGCAGTGCCGGGTGGTCGAGATACAATTCCAGCGCGGCTTTGCTGGCCAGCGTGATCAGCCAGCAGTAATGGTATTGGCCGTCGGGCCGGGTCGCGCGACCGGCACGTATGCTTCTTACACCGGGAATAACTTTCAGCGCTTCCCGGCCTTCACGCATGATCGACGCGACTTCGCTTTGGGTCAGCGCCGCCGGGACGTTGTAAAGTATGACGTGCTCGACCTGCTGCCATACCAGGCATTGCGCCAGCACTTCCGCCGCACGCCCGCCGCATCCCCACAGCTGCATGCAGCGTTCGGCCTCCGCGCACACCGCATCGCGTACGCCCGCCAGCAGTATGCTGTGATCACCGTTTTTATCGGCTGCGGCGGCTGCCCTGATACTGCGACTGGCCGCGTCGGCCAGTGCGGTGTAATAGTTGATTTTGGCCGCGCCATGGGCGATCAGCCGCCTGAACTGGTCGTCGGTCAGGCCGCTTCCGCCGTGTATCACCAGCGGTACGGATACAGCTTCCCTGATCTTTGCAAGCCTGGTGTAATCGAGTTTCGGCGTGCCCTTCATCCGGCCATGTACGGTGCCGATCGATACCGCAAGGCAGTCCACGCCGGTTCGTTCCACATAGCCGACCGCTTCGGCCACGGATGTGTAAGCCAGTTCGCCGGGGTGGTATTCCGCACTTTTTCCCTCAACGCCGGGCACATAGCCGAGTTCGCCCTCGACGGTGACGCCACAAGCGTGCGCGATCTTCACAAAATCACGGGTTTGCCGCAGGTTATCCGAGAAGGGCAGTGCGGAAGTGTCCACCATCACCCCATTGCAACCGGCGCGAATGGCCCGCTCTGCCGATGCGGGGCTGATGCCATGATCGAAGTTGATCGCCACCGGAACAGTGGCCCGCTGTGCTGCCGCAGTGACTGCATGCATCATGAGTTCGAAATCGTAGAACTCGAAATGGGATTCGATCAGATTGAGGATGACCGGCGCACGGCAATTTTCCGCAGCCTGCAAGATGCCTTCGAGGAATCGCAGATTGGCCACGCCGAATGAACCCACCGCATAATTGTGCCGTTTGGCATGGTCGATCATGTTTGCCAGGTTGACGATAGGCATGCTGCCTCCCCCTTATTGTGGTTTCAGTAATTCCAGTGAATGATCTGTTGGCTTCTGATGACAGCTGTACCCATTTTTGAGGCGGTTTTATTATTCATTCATGTTCTCCCCGACACGACTTGTACTTTACGGGATGCATGACCAAACATGCTAATTTCAGTAAGATTCAACCATGGATATTACCTGCTACCGGGATCTGGAAGTTGCCCGCGAGCCGCGAACCCTGCCGGCAGCAACCTATAACCTTGCGCAAACTTTGCTGGCGCGTGCTCCGAACGACTGTCTGTTCGTGCCCATCCGTGTCATGCAGTATCTGGCGATCATCGATGCGGATGAAATCGTCTTCCTCGATGGCGAGCGCAAATGCTGGGTGGATATCGCCTGGCGCCATTTCCATCCGCAGGCCCGCAGTTCGCTGGAAGACCCGGTAAGCTATGATGCATGTTTCTACCAGCCCGGTTCTGAAAAGCAGATGAACCGGTTACAAGCCGAATTCGCTCGTTCCCTGCGGGAATTCGCTGCAAGGAACAGCATCAACGGCAACGCTCGCGTGATCAAATTTCCCGCACCCGAGCAGAAATAACATCGCGCCGGTTAATCGTCATCACCCAGTTCCGGATCCCACCCATTCGCTTTTGCATATCTAATCGCATCCTGATATATCTTTGCATGGCGTTTTTTCAATTCATCCGGTAACAGGCTGGGCAAGCTTGCGTACTTTTCCCATTCAGCACAAATCTTATCGTAGAGATTCTGCATTTGTCCGTTATCCCAGCCGGTGCAGTCCTCGGTGTCGGGAATCAGACCGAATACCCAGCCATCTTTCACCATTTGCCCAAAATGCGTCATACCGCAGTTTTCATCGTTTTTAAGGCCTGCATATTTGAGTACCATTTTTAATACCTCATTTGTCCAGCATAGTGCAGTAGCAAATGCTGATTATCAGCGCGTTAACCCGGCATACAACAGCGGGAGTTTCTCTGGCAAGCGTGCAATTTGATCCACGATCATATAGTTTTTCGCACCGAAGATTCTTGAAACATATTGATCGGCTCGCGGATCCAGTGTCATGCAGAAAGTTGCAATGCCTTTTCTGGATGCATCTTCCACTGACTTCTTGGCATCGTAGCGCAGATACTGCGGGTCGCGCACATCGATGTCCGCTGGCTCTCCGTCGGTAATGACCATCAACAGCTTTTTGCTGGTTCTTTGGTTATTCAGAAAATGTGTGGCGTGTCGAATGGCTGCGCCCATTCGGGTAGAGAGTTGACCTGTCATCCCGGCCAGTCTCGATTTCGGCAACTCGTTGTACGGTTGTTCGAAATCCTTGAAGCGATAGTACTCCACATCGTGCCGCCCATCGGAACAGAAACCATGAATGGCAAAAGGATCGCCGATTTTGTTGATCGCATCGGACAATAATACGCATGCCTGGCGTGTCAGATCCAGCACGGATTGATCCTGCCCCAACACCTTTTCATTGGTGGACTCGGACAAATCCAGCAAAACCATCACCGAAATATCACGCACCTTGCGTACCGAACGCATCATGATGCGCGGGTCGGGCTGGATGCCCATGCGCAAATCTATCATGCTGCTGATCGCGGCATTGATGTCGATTTCATCGCCGTCTTCCAGCTTGCGTATGCGCTGTACGCCCTGCGGTTGCATCGCATCCAGCAAAAACTTCAGGCGCGAAGCGATCTGTTTGTTGTCCGCCGTAATTTGGTCGATTATCTGCAAATCGCCGGCCTTGGGCTTTTTTTCCTGCACCGTTGCCCAGGCCGGGCGCTCCAGTTGAATCTGATAATCCCATTCTGCATAGTGGTGAGGCTCTGAAACTGGCTCCTTACCCTCGGATTGGTTGTAGCTGACACCGTGGTCTTCATAGGGAAAGAACTCTTCCGACATGATCCAGATTTCCTGCGCATCATCGCCTGCCGTTTCGCAATCTATCTCATTGGCGAATTCCATCACCGACATGTGTTTGCGCACCTGCTTGATATTCTCAAAGCCCGCCGACTGTGACTTGTTGAAATCAAATTCCACAAATTCCCAGAAATAGCGATTGTCATCACGATAGGGCGCACTCAACAAATCCGTGCGCGGATTATAGGCAATGCGTTTTTGCATTAAGCCATGTGCAAGCGACACGCCGATTTCCCAGGAAATCGTGTTGTCCGTCATGCGTTCTGCCGCCTGTGCGAACAGGCTGCGGCCATGGGCTATCCACGGGTCATCGTCCTTATAATCACTGTCCAGTAACGCACGCGCCAAGCGGTTCAGATAATCGCCTGCTGTTTCAGCCTGTCCGGATTGCACGGTATGCAGCCTGGCCCATACCTGCTTGAGCCCGGGAAAAGCTTGTATCGACAAAGATTCAACACGTGCATCCTCAATCACGCTGATCACCGCCATCTGCAGGGGATTAAGCGTCTCGGCAGAGATCGGCACCTTGGTATACACCAGATGTGCGGCACAATGTGCCGCCGTTGCGCGGTACAGCTCCAGACCAGGAATGCGGATGATGCCCTCTCCCGAACCCTCTCCCGCGCGCGGGGAGAGCGAAGCGAGGGGGGCGGAGCCGGCCAAACGTCCCTCTGCGGGGACGATGAAATCATCGAATGCATCGGGCAGGTGCAGAAAATAATCCTCGATAAAGGGCTTGTAACCTTCACGTGCTTCGAAGTCGCCACTGGTCGGTCGCATAAAGAAATCACGCGCCCACAAAGCGCGCAAATACATATTGATACGTCTTTGCACATCTACAAAAAGTGTGCCTTTGCGTTCTTTCTGCAGCATCGCCAATGATTCTTTGGACTTCAGACTGAAGTAACTGATCTGTTCTTCGAAGTTGGTGCGGTGAGCGTGTGCTCCCCAGGTCGCCCAGCGCCGTAAACCACCGAGGGTCAGTTGTCCCAGCAACACTTCGATATTTTCCATCATCGGGCGCAATCCGCGCGGTACCTGATTGAGCAGGGTGTTGACCAATTGCAGATACGAGCCAAACAAGGTCGCATCGCCCAAACGCTTGGCGGCAGTAGGCGCAGAAGCGATAATTGCCTGCAACACCGCGCCGCTGGTTTTGGATGCCAGCGCCATCACGGTGTCCAGCAGATCCACCACCGAGTCTTCACCGATTTCTTTGGCGATGCTGGGCGCACTTTCTATAAAGGTTATAACCAACTCGCTCCCGCGACCCAGACTTTTGAGCGAGCGTGCGCCCTGCACGTAATTTTCCAGTCCCTGTGGGCCGAACACGCGTGTAGCTTCGTACCAGGATGACCGCAAAATTTCGGCAGCATGCGGACCCAAATCCTCGAGTAACTCGGTATGATGTTCCAAGGAGAGTGTCATATTATTTTCCCAGAGGTTAAGTGTGGTTTATTCCAATTCCATTTTATCGGTGACACTGCGTTGGCTTCCTCGCTCCTAGCCGTGCTATATGCACTGTCTTCATCGCTCGCTCGTCGCCGCCTTGTTTCACCTTCGAAATGAAATTGGAATTAGCCTGAAATCAGAAATACGTTGTCACTGCCGCATCCAGTGCATCGCGCATGTCCGGATCATCTGTAATCGGCCTCACCAACGCTACACGGCAAGCTGCTTTGGACTCAACCCCTTTGGCAATAAGATTGCCCGCGTAAATCAGCATACGCGTTGAAATTCCTTAATC
>JBBRDZ010000083.1:0-10242 GCA_038203435.1 Burkholderiales bacterium | reverse complement strand
CATCCAGATTGCCCAGGATATGCGCAATGTCCACCAGAAAGTGCTGGCTGTTGCGCAACGACAACCCGACCAGCGGCGCGAGCTGCGACAAGCCGATGATGATGGCGGCCGCATTGATGAAACCCATCAGTACCGGATGTGACAGGAAGTTGAGCAGCACCCCCATGCGTGCCAGCCCCATGATGATCTGCACAACCCCGGAGAGGAACGCCATCAGCACCACCGCAGTGTAAAACTGTTCGCTTCCCCAGTGCGCGAACGGGATCACGCTCGCCGCCGTCAACAATGAGGTCATCGCCACCGGCCCGGTGGAGAGTACCCGTGATGAGCCGAACAGCGCCCCGACCAGCGACGGGATCAGGATCGCATACAGGCCGAAATAGACCGTCACACCGGCCAGTTGCGCATAGGCCAGCGACTGCGGAATCGCGACCAGCGCGACCGTGATGCCCGCGATCAGATCGGCCTTGAGTGTTTCGCGGTTGATCTCCCGCCGCCAGGTAAGGAACGGGAATAGCTTGTTGAGCCAAGCGGTGCGGACGGCTTCGTCTACAGACAAAATGATATCCCCGTTTTCGTCATTCCATCCATCCTCAGATTGAACATCATGACACCGTTTGATAATAGAGATTCTGCGGGTGATTCGCCTCTGCGAAGAAGAACCAGCGTTCGGCCAGCAGGCCGGCATATTGCAGAATGAAGGTGGCGCCGAGCAGCCAGGGTGACGGATGGGACAGGCTGATGAACAGCAGCGGCAACGGTATGGCGAACACCAGTATCATAAATGCGGGCTTGATGGCGCGCATGAACGCGGCGCTTTTGCCATGGAAGAACTCGCGCGTGTTGAACGAGCCGCCCATGGCGCCCTGCGATTTTTGCACGATGCGCGGATGCTTGATGCCGATGGCCGTTTGCAGGGTCGATGTCGGGCGCAACCGCGCATTGCGCCACAGCGAGGCGCTACGACCGAATAATCCGAGCAGGGTGATGATGAATGCCCAGCCGGCAAAGAAACCCGCCTGTGACGGGGCGGAGAATGTGTCGAAATAGCTGGCAAACAATGCAGCGAACGTAAAACCAGATGCGCCGCCGAGCAGGATGAAATTGATGACCGTCAATGGCGTGTGCCATTCGCGCAGGAAACGCAGGCAGGCGTAGATCATGCCGGTACAGACGAACAGCACGAAGGCCAGCACGGTGGCTAGGCCGCCCGATACGATACTGAGGTCTATCGGCATCCCGCCGCGCAGGATCACCAGCACCGGCCTGAAGTCCAGCAGGTGCGTCATGGCATACAGGAATACCACGCCCATGAACGCGGGCAGCACGATGACTTCGCGCGACAACCAGGAGGTGCGCCATTGCGTCGCGGTACGCCAGGCACGTTCGGGATGGCCGAGATGCAAGAACGATGCGGCCAGCCCGCCGACCAGGAATACCAGCGCCAGCAGGCTGCCATAGCCGTAGAACGCATCGTTTTGCAGCGGCAGCAGGCCAAACAGTGCATAGGATTGCTGCGTATACAACGCCAGGAACAAGCCCTGCCCGACGCCGATCAGGGTGGTCAGAAAAATGACGGAGAATGCCGGTTTCATAAGTATTTCATTTCAGTGATTACCATGACGTGACATCGTCGAGCGTCGGATCGGATTTCTTCGGCTTGGGCAACTTGCCGTCGACCTTGAGCGGGTTATCGATACGTTCAAGCTCATCCTCATGTATCTTGAGGTTGGTCTTGCGGCGCGGCAGGTAATGGTTGGCCGGATGAGTGCCCCATTCCGGCATCAGCGCATAGCCGGCGCTTTCGCGGATCGCCTTCGACACCACCGATTCTTCATCATGTATATCACCGAACAGCCGTGCACTGGTCGGACAAGCCATCACGCATGCCGGCTTGCGGTCAGACTCAGGCCGTTTGGTATCGTAGATGCGGTCCACACACAGCGTGCATTTCTTCATCACCTGCTGTTTTTCGTCCAGCTCGCGCGCACCGTAGGGACAGGCCCAGGAACAATATTTGCAGCCTATGCATTTGTCGTAATCCACCAGCACGATACCGTCTTCCTTGCGCTTGTAGGAAGCGCCGGTCGGACATACCGGCACACAGGGCGGATCCTCGCAATGCAGACAGGATTTCGGGAAATGCACCGTCTCGGTGTTGGGATATTGCCCGACCTCAAAGGTCTGCACGCGGTTGAAGAAAGTGCCGGTCGGATCGGCACCATAAGGGTTCTCGTCGCACAATGGTCCGGCTGAACCGGACGTGTTCCATTCCTTGCAACTGGTCACGCAGGCATGACAACCCACGCACACGTTGAGATCGATGACTAGCGCGAGTTGGGTCATTTTTTACCGCCCTTCTTGCCGCCGAAATAGGCAAACCATTTGGGAGTTTTTCCCATCCCCGGCACGGGTTTCATGGTCGCAAACTGCGGCGAGGTCTGTTCGGGTTCTTCCGGTCCGCACGGATAGATGCGCACCTTCACGTCATACCATGCGGCCTGACCGGTGATCGGATCGGAATTTGAATAGCGCGTGCCGTCGGGATTGACCGGCAGTTCTTCGGAGATCAGGTGATTGAGCAGGAATCCCTTTCGAGATTCGTTCGCGTCGGGAGACAGACTCCACGCACCCGCCGCCTTGCCGATCGCGTTCCAGGTCCACACCGTACCCGGCTCGACCGCCTCGGAAAAACGGCACATGCAGCGCACCTTACCCCATTGCGATTCCACCCACATCCAGCCGCCGTCCGCGATACCGGCTTCCTGTGCGGCAAGCGGATTCACGAACAGGAAATTGTGCGTGTGGATCTGGCGCAGCCAGGCATTCTGCGAATCCCAGGAGTGGTACATGGCCATCGGACGCTGGGTCACTGCTGCCAGCGGATATTTGAAGTTGTCGGTGGACTGCGTTTCCAGTGGTTCATAGTAAAAGGGCAAAGGATCAAAATAGGTTTCGATACGCTTGGCCAGATGAGCGGGCGGCTTGCGCGTGATGCCGCGACCCTGCGCTGCCAGGCGGAATTTCTGCAGCACTTCGGAATACAGGTGGATCAGGATGGGTTCGCCGTAGCGGGTGATACGGTTGCGCTGCGACCATTCCAGATAGCCCTTGTTCCAGTTGCGCATGTACTGGTACGAGGGTGGCAATTTGTAGTGGAACACGCAATCGTTCTTTTCGTACATCTCACACTGCTTCGGGTTCGGTTCGCCGATCAAGGATTTCTCGCCACCTTTGCCGCGCCAACCGGCCAGGAAGCCGATACCGGAACCCGGCTCGGTCTCCCAGTTGGTGATGAAATCAGGGTAGTCACGATACTTGCGCTTGCCTTCCCTGGTCGCGAAGGCGGGCAACTTCAACCGGGTACCCAACTCGATCAAAACTTCCTGGAATGGTTTGCATTCGCCGGTCGGTGCCAGCACCGGGATGCGCACCGAATCTATCGGCCCGTCAAATTCGGAGATCGGCCGGTCCAGCATCGACATCACGTCATGGCGCTCCAGATAGGTCGTGTCTGGCACAATCAGATCCGCATAGGCGGTCGTTTCGGAATGGAACGCATCGCACACCACGATGAACGGGATCTTGTACTCGCCGTTGTCTTCCTTGTCGTTGAGCATCTTCCTGACCTCGACGGTGTTCATCGTCGAGTTCCAGCCCATGTTGGCCATGAAGATCAGCAATGTGTCTATCTTGTACGGGTCACCGCGCCAGGCATTGGTGATGACGTTGTGCATCATACCGTGCACTGACAGCGGATATTCCCATGAGAACGCCTTGTCGATACGCACCGGGCTGCCGTCCGGATTCACGAACAGGTCGTCAGGGTCCGAGGGCCAGCCCAGCGGCATACCGTCCAGCGGCGTATTGGGCTGCACTGCGCGCGGATCGTTCGGGGTACGTGCGCAGGGTGGGATAGGACGCGGGAACGGTGTCTTGTGGCGGAAACCGCCGGGTCGGTCGATGGTGCCCAGCAGCGACATCAGGATGGCCAGTGCACGTATCGTCTGGAAGCCGTTGGAATGTGCCGCCAAGCCGCGCATCGCATGAAAGGCGACCGGATTGCCGGTGACGCTGTCGTGTTCCTTGCCCCATGAATCGGTCCAGGCGATCGGCAATTCGATCTTCTGGTCGCGCGCGGTGATGCCCATCTCGCAGGCAAGGCGGCGGATGGTTTCGACCGGGATGCCTGTGACCTGGCTGGCCCATTCCGGTGTGTAATCCTTGACCCGTTCCTGCAGCAACTGGAAAGCCGGCTTGACCGGCACGCCATCGGCCAATTTGAATTCGCCAAACAGGTACGGGTCGGCTCCCTCGGAATGCGTGATGACCGGTTTGTTGGTATTGCGATCCCACCACAATTTGTTTTGCGGATCGTAACAGCCCTCCTCTTCAGGTACCTCGGTGCGCACGAACATGCCGAATTCGTCATGCGCATCGTCGAGATTCACCAGTTGGCCGGAGTTGGTATAGCGCACCAGGAATTCGCGGTCATATAATCCCAGCGCGATGATCTCGTGGATCAGCGCGAGCAGCAACGCGCCGTCGGTGCCGGGACGTATGCCCACCCATTCGTCGGCGATCGCCGAGTAGCCGGTGCGTATCGGGTTGATGGAGATGAAGCGGCCGCCGTCGCGTTTGAATTTCGAGATCGCGATTTTCATCGGGTTGGAATGATGGTCTTCTGCCGTGCCGATCATGATGAACAACTTGGAACGCTCCAGATCCGGCCCGCCGAATTCCCAGAACGACCCGCCGATGGTGTAGATCATGCCGGCGGCCATGTTCACCGAACAGAAGCCGCCATGCGCGGCATAGTTTGGTGTGCCGAACTGGCGCGCGAACAAACCGGTCAGCGCCTGCATCTGGTCGCGACCGGTGAACAGCGCGAATTTCTTCGGGTCGGTTGCGCGTATCTTGCCGAGACGTTCGGCAAGGATGCCGAAGGTCTCCTCCCAGCTGATCTCCTCGAATTCTCCGGCGCCGCGATCCGTTCCCGGTTTGCGTCGCAACGGCTTGGTCAGGCGCGCGGGAGAATATTGCTTCATGATGCCGGAACTGCCCTTGGCGCAGATCACACCGTTGTTAAGTGGATGATTCGGGTTACCGTCTATATAACGCACTTCACCGTCGCGCAGATGGACGCGTATCCCGCAGCGGCAGGCGCACATATAGCAAGTGGTGTTGCGCACTTCGTTCTTGGCGTCCGGCGCGGGCGAAGCAAGCGGGTCGTGCAGCGGTGAGATCGTGCTCGTTGAGTCGCCAAAATTTTGGGGCTTCATTGAAATCCAGTGCAAAGTTGAGTGTTCAATCCCGAGTGTTTCCGTAGGAATACGCGTCTTCATTGAAGGTACGATAGTATGCGCAATTGCGGGGTCCGCCAACCATAGCCGTGATGAGCTATGACTGTATAGCCCATTAGGGGTATCGTAGTCTGGTGACTAAAGTTCTAGCATAGCCCTACCGTCAATCCGGATAGATTGATACGCAGGGAGAATCGAAATGTCACTCGTAAGACCGCATGGTGGGGGCAATCTTGAACCTTTGTTGCTGAAAGGACGGGCCCTGACTGACGAGTTGGAACGCGCACTCACTCTGCCGCGCATCAAAGTCAGTTCACGCGAAAAGGGCGACTTGGTGATGATGGGCATCGGCGGCTTCACCCCGCTGGAAGGCTTCATGTCGTTCAGCGATTGGCAGGGCGTATGCGCCGGCATGAAGATGGCCAACGGTGTATTCTGGCCCATTCCGATCACCCTCTCCACCGATTTTCTCACCGCCAACGATATCGAAACCGGACGCGAGATCGCGCTGATCGACCCGGAAGATGGCAGCATCCTGGCGACGATGCGCGTCACCGAAAAATACACTATCGACAAAGCGCACGAATGCGCCACCGTGTTCAACACCGTCGACATCGAACACCCCGGTGTGAAGATGGTGATGGCGCAGGGCGATGTCAACCTCGCCGGTCCGGTCAAGGTATTGTCACTGGGCGGCTTCGACAAGAAATACGGCGAGCTGTTCATGACACCGCGCCAGACCCGCGAACTGTTCGAAGAGATGGGCTGGAGCAAGATCGCGGCGTTCCAGACGCGCAACCCGATGCATCGCTCCCATGAATATCTGGCCAAGATCGCCATCGAGATCTGCGACGGTGTGTTGATCCACTCGCTGCTCGGTAACCTCAAGCCGGGGGACATTCCCGCAGACGTGCGTACCGAAGCCATCGGCACGCTGGTCGAAAAATATTTCGTCAAGAACACCATCGTACAGGCGGGCTACCCGCTGGACATGCGTTATGCGGGTCCGCGCGAAGCACTGCTGCACGCGCTGTTCCGCCAGAACTACGGCTGTTCGCACCTGATCGTCGGACGCGACCATGCCGGGGTCGGCAATTACTACGGTCCGTTCGATGCACACCACATCTTTGACGAGATCCCCAAAGGCTCGATGGAAACACAACCGCTCAAGATAGACTGGACATTCTGGTGCTACCAGTGCGGCGGCATGGCATCGGCGCGTACCTGTCCGCATGACGAGAAAGATCGCCTACTGGTTTCCGGTACCAAGCTACGAAAATGGTTATCTGAAGGTGCCGAAGTGCCCAGCGAATTCAGCCGGCCAGAAGTGCTGGAGATATTGCGCGTCTATTATGGCGGCCTGCAGGAAAATGAAAAAGTGGTGGTAAAGCTCAGCGGTCATTCGGGGCGCTAGAAAACACCCCCCGATTTAAAGATAATCTTGCGTCTAAAATTATTTAGGAGAACCTGATGTTCACAAGCAACCCCTTTGCCGAACTTTCGGCATCAATCCCAACCGCCTACATGCAGGGGTATATCATCTTGATGGTCCTGCTGGTCATGGGCGGGACGATACTTGACATGATGCACAAGAAAAGCGCGCAGTATTTTTTTGAAAATGCGAAAAAAGCGCAGAAGAACGCAAAACGCTCAGTGGGTGGCGGAGAAAAAGCAGCGATTGCCGCGTCAGTGCTGGTGAACGAAGTATTAACTTCCGGCGAGTTCAGTAATCCAAGACGCAGACTTTCCCATCTGTTGACCATGTGGGGAACCATTATTTTCGTTGTGACGACCGCGATCATGATTTTTGCTTATACGGCTCCCGGATCGTCCACACCTGCTGTCCTGCCCGCACTCTGGCATATCGGTGCGCTGATGCTGGCCGTGGGTGGATACTGGTTCTGGTTTGCTATCCGCGTTGATGTGGCTGCAGAAGGCCTTCCCTGGTTTCGCTTCGAACGTGCGGATCTGTTTATTCTCTCGCTGCTTGCCACCTCGACTTTCGCATTGATCTGGTCATTTACCGGCGGCGGAGTAACCGTATTCTTTGCCTTGTTCATCCTGTCCAGCACGGTTCTGTTTGGCGGTGTTTATTGGTCCAAATTCGCGCACATGTTCTTCAAGCCCGCTGCGGCCTACCAGAAAAAAATCACCCGTGCCGATGGTTCCCGGGAGAATTTGCCGCCCGACTATGATTTGACGGATCCTGAAGTACAGCGAAAGTTTCCCGATATCCCGATGTATATGGGCAAGAACCCGCCCAACATGGGACTTTGTATCAAGGCTGAAAGAGCAAAGCACTACTAACACTGACCTGACTTTTTATCTATAAAAAATAGAGGAATAAATTATGCCAACCTTTGTATATATGACGCGTTGTGATGGTTGTGGAGAATGCGTTGACATCTGCCCGTCCGACATCATGCACATCGATAAAAAGCTGCGTCGTGCTTACAACATCGAACCCAGCATGTGCTGGGAGTGTTATTCCTGCGTAAAGGCCTGCCCTCATCAAGCCATTGACGTGCGTGGTTATGCAGACTTTGCACCACTTGGACACAGTGTTCGAGTGCTGCGTGATGAAGAGAAAGGCACCATTGCGTGGACCATCAAGTTCCGCAACGGCAAGAAAGACTTGGAACTGCTGGCACCTATCACGACCAAGCCCTGGGGCTCGGCGACACCGAATCTCGCAGACGTGCCTGCCCCCAGCAAGGAGATGCGCGACAGCCAGCTGTTGTTCAACGAGCCCAAATACATCCGCATGGATGAAGGTGGTTTGCATACACTGGAATCCAATGGCCTGGAAATCAAAAAAGGGGTGCAATACTAATGAGCTACCAGACAATCATTGAAGACGATATCGACATCCTGGTTGCCGGTGCAGGCCTGGGCGGTACCGGTGCGGCATTCGAAGCAAGGTATTGGGGCCAGAACAAGAAGATCGTCATCGCCGAAAAGGCAAACATCATGCGTTCCGGTGCGGTCGCTCAGGGGCTGTATGCGATCAACTGCTACATGGGTACGCGGTTTGGCGAGAACAATCCCGAAGATCACGTACGTTATGCGCGGATCGACCTGATGGGTATGGTGCGGGAAGATCTGGCTTTTGATATGGCGCGCCACGTCGACTCCACTGTGCATCACTTTGAAGAGTGGGGGCTTCCCATCATGCGCAACGAGAAGAAGGGTTCATATTTGCGTGAGGGACGTTGGCAGATCATGATCCATGGCGAATCCTACAAGCCTATCGTTGCCGAAGCGGCCAAGAAATCGGTGGACAAGGTTTTCAACCGCGTCTGTCTGACCCACCTGCTGATGGATGAATCCAAAGCCAACCGTGTCGCCGGTGCCGTGGGTTTTAATGTTCGCACGGGTAACTACCACGTGTTCAAGTCCAAGACCGTGATCTGTGGTGCCGGTGGTGCTTCCAACATCTTCAAGCCTCGTTCTGTCGGTGAAGGTGCGGGTCGTGTCTGGTACGCACCGTGGTCTTCGGGTTCTGCGTATGGCCTGATGATCGAAGCCGGCGCGAAAATGACACAGATGGAAAACCGTATCGTACTGGCTCGATTCAAGGATGGTTACGGTCCTGTCGGTGCCTACTTCCTGCATCTCAAGACCTATACCCAGAACGCCTACGGTGAAGAGTACGAGTCGAAATGGTTCCCGGACCTGCAGAAGATGGTCGGCAAGGAATACCTGGATCCGGAAGTGTCACACCGTACACACCGCCCTATTCCGACCTGTCTGCGTAATCACGCAATCATCTCCGAGGTGAATGCCGGTCGTGGCCCGATCCACATGGTAACCATGGAAGCCTTCCAGGATCCTCATCTTGAAGAGATCGGCTGGCACAACTTCCTGGGCATGACCGTCGGTCAGGCGGTACTGTGGGCTGCCACGGATGTTGATCCAAAATACGAAAACCCTGAACTGACCACTTCCGAACCCTACGTCATGGGTTCGCATGCAACAGGTTGTGGTGCATGGTGCTCGGGTCCGGAAGACGTATCGCCGCCCGAGTACTACTGGGGCTATAACCGCATGACGACTGTTGAAGGTCTGTTTGGCGCGGGTGATGCCGTAGGAGGTACGCCACACGCGTTCTCATCAGGCTCCTTCACAGAAGGCCGTCTGGCTGCCAAGGCTGCCTGTAAATATATCGATGATGGCAAAGGAGAGGGCATCCGTGTTTCTGACGCTCAGATCAATCGACGCAAAGAAGAGATCTACAAGCCCATGGAAACTTACCGGGTTTATAGCAACGAAGTGGTCGCGGGTTCCGTCAATCCCAACTTCATCAATCCGAAACAGGGTCTTGATCGGCTGCAGAAGCTGATGGATGAGTACTGCGGCGGTTTTGGCGTAAACTACATGACCAACGACAAGCTCCTGAACATCGGTCTGAAGAAGATGGGAATTCTGGGAGAAGATCTGGAAAAAGTCGCCGCTTCGGATATCCACGAGCTATTGCGTGCATGGGAGCTGAAGCATCGATTCCTGACTTCCGAGAGTGTGTTCCAGCATACGCTGTTCCGCAAGGAAACTCGTTGGCCGGGTTACTACTACCGGGGTGATGCAATGAAGCTGGATGATGAGAACTGGCACGTACTGACCGTTTCACGCCGTGATCCCAAGACGGGTGAGTACACGATGGAAAAAGCACCGCTCTACCACCTGGTAGGTGATGTCGAGAAAGCGCCGCCAGAAAGCCACTAAGCAAATGAATTTGCAATAATTTGTAGTGCATTAAATGAGGACCGGCATATTTCATGTTGGTCCTCTTTTTATCAGTTCGGCGGGTCGTGTGGCATCGCTATGGTTAAAATCATGAAACACCGTGTATGTGGGATATGTTATGAACATTCTTGAAAAATCAGACGAAGAGATCTTGGAGTTGGCCAGCCCGATGTGGGCTGATCTGATCAAGTACTCC
>JBBRDZ010000082.1:0-10523 GCA_038203435.1 Burkholderiales bacterium | reverse complement strand
GCCGAGATGTACCTGATGTTCAAGTATGCGCGCCTCGGCCCGCAAAGCCTGCATACCGGCCAGTACGGCAACGCCTGAGGAGAAGACCATGATATTCGACTATGAAACACTGAAACTGATCTGGTGGCTGTTCGTCGGCGTACTGTTGGTGGGCTTCGCCATCACCGACGGCTTCGACCTGGGTATCGGCGCGCTGCTGCCCTTTGTTGGCCGGAACGACGCTGAGCGCCGCGTCATCATCAATTCGATCGGTGCCACCTGGGAAGGCAATCAGGTCTGGTTCGTCACTGCGGGCGGTGCGATCTTCGCCGCCTGGCCCATCGTCTATGCGACTGCGTTCTCCGGTTTTTACATCGCGCTGATGCTGACGCTGTTCGCGTTGTTCTTCCGACCGGTCGGTTTCGATTACCGCAGCAAGGTGGCTGATCCGCGCTGGCGTTCGGCCTGGGACTGGGGATTGTTCGCCGGCGGGTTCGTACCCGCGCTGATCTTCGGCGTCGCGTTCGGCAATCTGCTGCAGGGCGTGCCATTCAGCTTCGACAACGATATGCGCGTGACCTATACCGGCAGCTTCTGGCAATTGCTCAATCCGTTCGGCCTGCTGGCCGGCGTGGTCAGTCTGACCATGTTGCTGATGCACGGCTCGATCTATCTGCAGATCAGGACCGAAGGCGTGATCGCGCAACGTGCGCGGCGCATAACCTGGATGACCGGGGCGTTGTTCCTGCTGGCCTTCAGCGTTGCCGGCGTCTGGATCATGAACGGTATTGACGGCTATCGCATCGTCTCGATGCTGTCAGCAAATGTCGCATCGATCCCGCTCGACAAGACGGTTGAAAAGGTCGCCGGCGCATGGATGAACAATTATCACAGCCATCCGTTGTTGTGGCTGGCGCCGCTGCTCGGTATCGCGGGCGCGCTGCTGGCGATCGTGTTGTCCGGCGCGAAGAAACCCATCATGGCTTTCATCGCGAGCGCCATCATGCTCACCGGGGTGATCTTTACCGCGGGCATCGCGATGTTCCCGTTCATCATGCCTTCCAGTTCGGACCCGCGCAGCAGCCTGACGATATGGGACTCTGTATCCAGCCACATGACGCTGCAGATCATGTTCTGGGTGGTGCTGATATTCCTGCCGCTGATACTGGGTTACACCGCTTGGGTGTACAGCGTGCTGCGCGGCAAGATCACGGTCGAGACGGTTCGCGCCAACGATCATAACAATTACTGAGAGGAATAAATCATGTGGTACTTTTCCTGGATGCTGGGCGTAGGACTGGCAATGGCTTTCGGCATCATCAACGTGATGTGGCTGGAAGCGGAATACTTCGGCAAGATCGAGCTTGAAGCGGCGAAGGCGGGCAAGCAGTAAGCCGATAAATCGTCGCGATGAGCACGCGGTATTTGAACGGTGGGGAAAACCATGTGAATGAACCAACCAGGTAACTGTTAGCTACTGATGTTCACCTTGTTTCATTCGGATTATTCTTTCGCTCTACCGGGGTAATCACCGGGTCGGGAGCGGGCACGGGGGTAGCACTTTGTATCGCGGCAGAAGTTGGGCTCACGACCACAACGATGCGGGATGGTTTTTCTGCCACCGCTTGAGGGTAAAGTTTTCTTTTCAGGGCGATCGAGATCCTTTCCGACTCGGCTGATTGAATGCCAAGCTGGCGTACTCCTTCGGCCAGCGCCTGATAGTAATCCCGCATTACATGCTGTGTATCCTCGGCATCGTCTTCTCCGTGGCTACAGGACACACCGTCTTCCACAAAAAATCCAAGCGTGGTTAATTGTGCCTCCGGCGTACGAACCGACCATTCCATGCGAATGTTGCCGCCATTACGAAACATGAACCCATCACCCGGACGTGACTCAAATCCGGGTTTATACACTGCGATACTGGTGCTTCTATTGATAATGGGCAATAAATTCCACAGACTAAAGGGGCTCCACCAGCCGGGAACCTCGAACAGCCCGTTAGCATCGGTTTTGGTAATGCTGGTGTGAAGACAAACATCCGCAGCTTCGGCAGGACGTGGTATCACCCCCTCCCATTTGACGATGATAAATATATTCCCCGGTGGGATTCCGCCGGAGACCGAGCCATGAATACTCTCACCGTGCACAGCGCAGCCGGAGATAAAGGCCGTGCATAAAACCATTGAGAGCAATCGGAGCTGCGCCAGTTGCCGCATAGTAATTTCCCTTGAATCAAGAAATAACGAAGAGATTATGCATCATGCGCACCCGCTTCTGCCCCCAACATCTCGTCAAGCAGTTCCCGGGTCGAGCGTGCCTCCTGCTTGGTCATTTTCTGCAATGCGTAGCCGACATGCGCCATCACAAAATCATCCACCGCGATCGGCTCGTCCGGCATGAACAGGCTCAACTCGCGCATCACACCTTTGGCGGTGCAACGCGCGTAATGCTGCCACAATTCTTATTCGATTACACGCCTTGTTTCAGACTGGCTGAAATGAAATCGTCCAGGTCTCCATCCAGTACACCCTGGGTATTGCCGACTTCGTGATTGGTGCGCAGGTCCTTGATGCGCGACTGGTCGAGCACATAGCTGCGGATCTGGTGGCCCCAACCGATGTCGGATTTTCCGTCTTCCAGCACCTGCTTCTCTTCATTGCGTTTGCGCAGTTCTTCTTCGTAGAGACGCGATTTCAGCATCGCCATCGCTTCGGCGCGATTGCGGTGTTGCGAGCGATCGCTCTGGCACTGCACCACGATGTTGGTGGGCAGGTGGGTGATGCGCACCGCCGAGTCGGTCTTGTTGATGTGCTGTCCGCCTGCGCCCGAGGCGCGATAGGTATCCACGCGCAGGTCGGCAGGGTTGATCTCCACTTCGATGGAATCATCCACTTCTGGAAAGACGAATACGCTGGAAAAAGAGGTGTGACGGCGGTTGCCCGAATCGAACGGCGATTTGCGCACCAGCCGATGCACGCCGGTCTCGGTGCGCAGATGGCCGTATGCGTAGTCGCCGCTCACCTTGAGCGATGCGCCCTTGATGCCCGCAACCTCACCGTCGGACTGTTCCAGTACTTCGACCTGGAAACCCTTGCGTTCGCAGTAGCGCAGATACATGCGTAGCAGCATGGATGCCCAGTCCTGCGCCTCGGTGCCGCCTGAGCCGGCCTGGATGTCGACGAAACAGTTGTTGGGGTCCATCGGGTGCGAGAACATGCGGCGGAATTCCATCGCCGCGACGCGCTGTTCGATATCCTGTATGTCGTTGGCAGTGCTGTTCAGGCTGTCATCGTCGTTTTCCGCCTGGGCCATCTCGAACAGCTCCGCCGCATCGGACAGGTCCTGCCGGATTTTGCCGAGACCGAACACCACGCCTTCCAGCATCTTGCGCTCGCGTCCCAGTTCCTGCGCGCGTTTCGCGTCCTGCCAGATGGCGGGATCCTCGGCGAGTTCGGATACCTCGGTCAGGCGCTCCTGCTTGGCATCGTAGTCAAAGATACCTCCGTAATTCGGCGCTGCGCGTGGCCAGATCCTGAAGGTGGCTGGAAAGGGAGTTGAGTTGTTCGGCTTCCATTATTTTGTCGTTGTCGCTTGCAGAAAAGGGCCGCGATTATAGCGCAAACAATCCCAGCAGGACGCCGCAGACCATTGCGGCAAAGCCGGTGGCAACCAGTCTGGCCAGTTGCCTGCCGCCGATAAACACCACCAGGCCGAACTTGAACACGATGTTGGAAATGAACGCGAGCGCGATCGCGACGACGGTCTGTTGCTCGCTCAATTGCCCGAGATTGAACAGGCGCAGGCTGGACAGCGTGATCGCATCGACATCGGTCAGGCCGGAAACCAGCGCCACCACATACAGGCCGCGACTGCCCGCCAGATCATTCATCCATGCCGCGCCCAGCAGCACGATCACATACAGCAAGCCAAAGCCGATGGCGGTTCGCAACTCGGCGGGATTGGCCGTGTCCGGAATCTTGAGTTCGTTGGATTTGATCGTGTTGCGCCAGTGGTAGATCGCGACGACCAGGCCGAACACGAAGCCGCTGGCGAGCATCGGAAACAGTGCGGGCAGCATGCCATAGGCGACCACGGCACTGATCGCCAGCAGGCGCAGCAGCACCACCATGCTGGCGATCACGATCACCGATGCGGCGAGCTGCACCATGACCGGATCGCGTTTGCTGTTCCGCGCATATAACAGGGTAGTCGCGGTGCTGGATACCAGCCCGCCGAGCAAACCCAACAGCGGTGCACCATACCGGCTGCCGATCGTGTGCAGCGCGGTGTATCCCGCCAGGCTGATGCCGGAGATCAGCACCACCATCAGCCACGCCTGATGCGGATTGAAAGCGTCGTAGGGGCCGTAACTCTGGTCGGGCAGTATCGGCAGCACGATGAAGGTCAGCACCGCGAATTGCAATACCGCGACCAGATCGCTACGCGTGAGGCGTTGCGACATGCCGCGCAACTCCGGTTTGAAATAGAGCAGGGTAGTGGCAGCGATCGCCAGCATCACTGCCAGTTTGGCCAGTCCATACCAGACCATCGCACCCAGCCCGTAGCACAGCATCAATGCGATGACGGTGGTGGTGCCGGGGTCGTTTTTCTCGACGGGTTGGTTGTGGTAGGCCGAGATGATCATGCCGGCGATCGCAAGCAAACCGGCGACCAGCAGCAAGGGCGTGCCGAGCTTGTCGGAGAGTAACGCAGACAGCGTGCCGAACATCGCGACCAATGCAAAGGTGCGCAGCCCGGCCTTGGCGGAGGGATTGCGCTCGCGTTCCAGGCCGATCAGCAAACCGATCGCCAGGCTGGTGAAGAACTGTGGCATGGCTTCGATGCCGTTGCTTTGCAGCAATGCGATTTCCATGGCTATCCTTTGCTGTGCTGCCAATGCCGAACGATCAGTTGCAGGCTCCGCGTGCCATTGTATTCATTGACGCTCAGGCTGTACACGGCGTGGATGCGTTCGGGTAGCGGTTCATTGTGTCCGAACAATATCGCTTCGAAAGGTTTTCCCTGCGTCACCAGGGTCGGCCTCGTCAGGGTGGGTTCAAGCTCCTCATTATGCGTGGGGCCGCCAAGCAGTTGTTCCCGCAAATGGCTGGCTTCGCCATAACCAGCGACTTGGCGAGAGTTATTTTCTCGACTAGTCGAATGGCTAGTGGTTTCATCAGTAACGTGTCGCAACTGCATCTTCAGATGCTTTTCTCCGACCACGCGCTGGTTCTGCACGGCGAAGTCGTCACTGAACTGCGGTGCAGGGAAGCCTTGTCCCCAGACCTGCTGGTCGAGCACTTGAGCGGTGTCCATATTCATTTCGTCGGTCTTCAGTCCGCCATCGGTCTCGATGCGTTGTGCGAGATCGTTCGCGTCGAGCAAACCGGCGGCGACCTCTTCGAACGCGGCGACGAAACCGGCAAAATCGGACTCGGCGATACTCAGTCCGGCCGCTGCTGCATGGCCGCCGAATTTTCGTATCAATGCCGGATGGCGCTTGCTGACCAGGTCCAGCGCGTCACGCAGATGCAGTCCCGTGATCGAACGTCCCGAGCCTTTTATTTCGCCGTTGTTGGAGCGGGCAAACGCGATGGTGGGGCGGTGGAACCTGTCCTTGAGGCGCGAGGCGAGGATACCGATCACGCCCTGATGCCAGCTCTGGTCGAACAGCGTGAGGGTGAAATGGTCGCTGGGGTCGAGATGTTCCAGTGCGGCCAGCGCGTTGTCTTGCATATCAGTTTCGATGCTGCGCCGCTCGCGATTGAGCGTGTCCAGTTTTGCCGCGAAGGTGGTTGCCTCCGCGTCATCGTCCGTCAGCAGGCAGGCGATGCCCATACTCATGTCGTCCAGCCTGCCGGCCGCGTTCAGGCGCGGCCCGACCGTGAAGCCCAGGTCCTGGCTGGATACGCGTGCCGGGATCTTCCTGGCGACTTGCAACAGTGCTGTGATTCCCGCGCAAGCGCGTCCGGCGCGGATACGCTGCAAGCCCTGCTGTACCAGGATGCGGTTGTTCTGGTCCAGTTTCACCACGTCGGCGATAGTGCCCAGCGCGACCAGATCGAGCAGCTTGCCGAGATTGGGTTCTGCCATTCCGGCAAAGGCGCCGCGCGTACGCAACTCGGCACGCAATGCCAGCAACACATAGAACATCACACCGACACCCGCCAGGTTCTTGCTCGGGAACCCACAGCCGGGCTGGTTGGGGTTGACGATGCATGCGGCATCGGGCAGCGTGTCGCCGGGCAGATGATGGTCGGTGACCAGCACTTGCATGCCCAGCCGGTTGGCCTCGGCCACGCCGTCCACACTTGCGATGCCGTTGTCCACGGTGATCAGGATATCCGGCTGTCGCTGCGCCGCGAGCCGGACGATCTCCGGTGTCAGCCCGTAGCCGTATTCGAAGCGGTTCGGCACGATGAAATCGATCCGCGCGCCAAAGTCACGCAGGCCGCGCACCGCCACCGCGCAGGCGGTCGCGCCGTCGGCATCGTAATCGGCGATGACCATGAACTTCTTTTGTGTCGCTATGCCATCAGCCAGCAAGCGTGCCATCTCGGCGACGTTTTTCATCTGGTCCAAAGGCAGCAGCCCAGCCAGCCCGTTATCCAGCTCCCGGCTGTCCGAGATTCCGCGCGCTGCGAAGATCTTCGCCAAGGCCGGCGAATAGCCGCTGTCGCGCAAGTGTTGCGCGGCAGAGTCCGGAATGCTGCGCGGGATGATTTCAGGCATGTCGATCAGGTGGCAAGTTAACTACGGAGGTTTGAGTTTAGCACTCCCACAGACGCGATGACCGCCCCGGAGCAAATCTCCAAGAGCGGTTCCAGCCTCGTCTTTTTTGGGCATATACGCTAGAATCGCGCCTCTTTTCAAGTCATACATGGAAAAAACGTGGCACTCATAGTTCAGAAGTACGGCGGCACATCGGTAGGCAGTCCGGAGCGCATCAAGAACGTGGCGAAGCGCGTCGCGAAATTCAAGGCACTCGGGCATCAGGTCGTGGTGGTGGTGTCGGCGATGAGCGGCGAGACCAACCGTCTGGTGGCGCTCGCCCACGAGATCCAGAAGCATCCCGATCCGCGCGAGCTGGATGTGATCATCTCCACCGGGGAACAGGTCACCATCGGCCTGCTCGCGATGGCGCTCAAGGCGCAGGGATTGAAGGCGATCAGTTATACCGGCGCACAGGTCAAGATTCTCACCGACAGCACTTTCACCAAAGCGCGCATCCTCAGCATCGACGAACAGAATATCCGCGCGGAT
The DNA here is from genome assembly GCA_038203435.1 of Burkholderiales bacterium. Taxonomy (GTDB): domain Bacteria; phylum Pseudomonadota; class Gammaproteobacteria; order Burkholderiales; family Gallionellaceae; genus Gallionella. Next base: position 3,278 of record JBBRDZ010000082.1, on the reverse strand, counting down.
CTGGAAAATGATTGCGTGGTGGTGGTGGCAGGCTTCCAGGGCGAGGATGAGGAAGGTAACATCACCACGCTGGGGCGCGGCGGTTCGGATACCACCGGCGTGGCGATCGCCGCCGCACTGCGCGCCGACGAGTGCCAGATCTACACCGACGTGGACGGCGTCTACACCACCGACCCGCGTGTGGTTCCCGAAGCGCGCCGACTGAAGAGCATCACCTTCGAGGAGATGCTGGAGATGGCCAGTCTGGGTTCCAAGGTGCTGCAGATACGCTCGGTGGAGTTTGCCGGCAAATACAAGGTCAAGCTGCGCGTGCTGTCCAGCTTTGAAGAAGAAGGCGAAGGCACGCTGATTACTTTTGAGGATAACGACAAAATGGAACAAGCAATCATTTCCGGAATCGCGTTCAATCGCGATGAAGCAAAGATCACCGTGATGGGTGTGCCCGACAAGCCCGGTATCGCATACCAGATACTGGGGCCGGTCAGCGATGCCAACATCGACGTGGACATCATCATCCAGAACGTCGGCGTGGATGGCACCACCGACTTTTCCTTCACCGTGCATCGCAATGAATTTGCCAAGACGATGGACATTCTGAAGACCAAGGTCCAGCCGCATATCGGCGCACGTGATGTGATCGGCGACGAACGGGCGGCCAAGGTTTCGGTGGTCGGCGTCGGGATGCGTTCGCACGTCGGTATCGCCAGCAAGATGTTCCGCACCCTGGCTGAAGAGGGCATCAACATCCAGATGATCTCCACGTCGGAGATCAAGATTTCCGTGGTTATCGACGAGAAATATCTCGAGCTGGCCGTGCGTGTGCTGCACAAGGCATTCGATCTGGATCGCGAAGACGCGTAATTATCGGCATAATTGTTTGACCTTTCGGGTCAGTTACATTACTATGCGCGGCCTTCGGAGAGGTGGCCGAGAGGTCGAAGGCACGCCCCTGCTAAGGGCGCATACGAGCTCAAACTTGTATCGAGGGTTCGAATCCCTCCCTCTCCGCCAAGGTCCTTATATAAATAAGTGACACTGAGGCACATCAGTTACTTGCGCCCGTAGCTCAGCTGGATAGAGTACTTGGCTACGAACCAAGGGGTCGGGCGTTCGAATCGCTCCGGGCGCACCACATCCAGAAAAGGCTTATTTCTCAAGGGAAGTAGGCCTTTTTCATTTTTACCAGGGCGGATAAAGCTGGGCACTGTCGTGATTGACCATAGGTAATATTGTAGATACAATAAATAATGAAAATTACCTTCGATCCGAAGAAAAATGCTGACAATATTCGCGACAGGCAATTGCCGTTCGATTGTGTTGCAAAATTGGAGTGGTAGAGCGCGGTGGTTATCGAAGATATTCGCAAGGATTATGGTGAGCGTCGATTCCGTGTTTTTGGCTACATCGATGATCGTCTATATGCAGTTGCATTTACTCCACGCGAAAATGCTGTTCATGTGATCAGTTTCAGGAAAGCTAACAGTCGAGAGGTAAAAAGATATGGCTAAATTAACGAAGCACCCAATTTCACTCGGAACAGTGGATGAAGATAATCCAGAGTGGACGGTAGCAGATTTTGCAAAGGCTCGCCCTGCGGCAGAAGTATTGACTGAAATATTTCCGAAGACGGTTGCTACCGCCATGCTGAAGCCGCGCGGTAGACCACGTAAAGAAGTAACAAAATCCCCAGTCAATATTCGTCTGTCTCCTGATGTACTCGAAGCGTTTCGAGCAACGGGACGTGGCTGGCAAACTCGCGTTGACGAGGCGTTAAAAGACTGGCTCAAGTCGCATAATCACGTGCCACACAATTAGTTGCGGCAGGTGATTATTGATCTTTCCATAATAGAAGACAGTGCTCCGGCAATTCGGGTGCGTCAGTCGCAGGAAAAATCTACCACTTTGTCATTGTTGCAACTACTAGCCATTCGACTAAGCCCGCAAGCGGGCAAGTCGCTGGCTAGTAGTTCTACCAATGACGGTTACTGTAATTGCACCTGTCATGAATTACGGAAAGCTCAATAAGTGATCGCCATGCTGATTTTTCACTGCCCAGATTTATCGCTCCGGACGCACCAACAATTCAAAGGGTTAGGCTGAGATGCTTAGCCCTTTTTTATTGGGGACGCGCTGGGGGACAGGTTTTCTACCTCATGCCAAAACGGCTACTTGTTGTGAGGCCGTAATTTTTTGCAGGTGCGCTGATTCAATGAGCTTCGATGACCAGTACTGCGCACCCCGGGTAATTTGTTCAAGATTCATCAATCCTGATTTTCAGATACCAACATGCAAACCCACCGTCATCATCTGTGCAGCGGGAATATGATAACCCGTGATAACGTCTTGGGTATTTCTTGCCAGAAATACAAACAGCTTGTCGCGCCAAACGGCCATCCCGTGCAGTTTGCGACCGGCCAGCAGGTCGACGTGGCCGACAATGTAGTGGATTTGATCCAGATCGAGGTCCAGTCCCAACTCGGCGCATGCACTCAGATCGGAAGGGATGTTGGGTGTATGCATGAATCCATACCGCAACATGATGCGATAAAACCCTTCGTCGTACGCCTGAAGTTCTATACGCTCGTCCAGGCTGATCACGGGCATCGGTTCAATGACCACCGTCACGAGGATGACACGCTCGTACAGGACGCCAGTGTGCCGTGCCAGTTGCTGTAGCGACGGCGGGGTCGGCTCAAACCGGCTGGTAAAAAATACTGCAGTTCCGGGAACACGCGGTATCTGTTCGCCTTTCACTCGCCCGATGAATGTCTCAAGATTGGTCGTGGAATTGGCAATGATCTCCGCCAATATGTGTGAACCCCGACGCCAAGTGGTCATTACGGTGAACAATAGCCCCCCGATGAATAATGGCAGCCACCCGCCATCGGGGATGGTGAGCAAATTGGATCCCAAAAATCCCAGATCGATTGCCAGGAACCCCAGCAAAAATGTCAGTGCTGCAGGCAAACTCCAGCCTCCGCGCTCACGCGCCACATTGAACGCCAGCACAGTCGTGATCGCCATGGTGGAATTGACTGCCACACCGTAGGCCGCTGCCAGATTTCCCGAAGAACGAAATGCAAGCACCAGCACGATGGCGGCTGTCATCAGTATCCAGTTCACGACAGGTAAATATATTTGTCCGTGCACATCGGCGGAAGTCTGCTTCACAGTGAGTTGCGGAAGGAAGCCCAGTTGTATCGCCTGTCTTGTCAGCGAAAAGGCGCCCGTGATCACCGCTTGTGAAGCGATGCAAGTCGCGGCCGTGGCGAGAATGA
>JBBRDZ010000081.1:0-10805 GCA_038203435.1 Burkholderiales bacterium | reverse complement strand
CCCTATAACAATCTCGCCGTGCTGTATGCCGGCCAGGGTCAATACGACAAAGCCAAGAGCTTGCTGGAACGGGCGATCAGCACCCATCCCAGCTATGCGACTGCCCACGAGAATCTTGGCGACATTTACGCCAAGATGGCCAGTCAGGCTTATGACCGGGCCTTGCAACTGGATCATGGCAACACCACCACGCAAACCAAACTGGCGATGATACAAAACCTGTTTGCCGGCGGTCCGCGCAATAGCGGGTCTGATGCGCACCCAGTCCCGAGCAAGGTTGAGCCTGCACCGGTCATGGCCGAGGTAAAACCGGCCGAGTCCAAGCAACTGGCCGCCGCTCCGGCACTGGCCGTTTCGCCAATGCCGGCTGCCAATCCGGAACCCAGGCAAGTGCCTGCCAAGCCTGCCAAGCAAGAACCCGGTGCGGAAGTCAAACAGGCCGTCATGGCCTGGGCCGCAGCATGGTCTGCCCAGAATACCGGCAAATATCTGTCGAGTTATGCGGCGAATTTCAAGACCCCTGACGGAGAGACACGCGCAGCCTGGGAAGCCATGCGCAAAGAACGCGTCAGCAGCCCGAAATATATCCATGTCGGTATCAATATCAAGAGCATTGTATTTACTGACAACAGCCATGTCACAGTGAAGTTGCATCAGTCCTATCGCGCCAACCACATGAAGGCCGCCGGCAACAAGACCCTGTTGATGGCAAAGACCGGCGACAGGTGGCTGATCCTGGAAGAGCGCTCCTGACCCATGTACAGACCAACCCTGATGCTTGCGTTGTTGTGCGGATCGCTGCCGTATCTGGGGCATGCCGAGCCGAATTCGCCCGGCGCGGAATTACAGCTGGTAAAAAGCCTGCAGGCCATCAATGACAACCATCTGGATATCGCACTCAACGAGGTGGACAGCCTGTTGCGCGCCAATCCGAATTTCAAGCTGGCACAATTGGTCAAAGGTGATGTGCTGATGGCGCACGCCGGCGTGATCGAAAATTTCGGCAGCGCAGCCAATGCGCCACTGGACAAAATCGAAGATCTGCGCGACGAAGCGCGTGTGCGGCTGCAGCGCGTGCTGTCACAGTCGGATACCGGGCTCAAGCCGCATTTCCTGTGGCAGATGGATGCGCAACAGAAATATGCGCTGGTCGTCGATACCAGCCGCTCCACGCTGTTCGTTTACCAGAACGTGGACGGTGAACCGCGTTATGTGACCGATTTTTACATCACGATCGGCAAACTCGGCACCGACAAATTTTCCTCGGGCGATCAGCGCACCCCGATAGGCGTGTATTTCATTAAGGCCGAACTGCTGAAGAAGCAACTGGCCGACATCTACGGTGACGGTGCCTTCCCGCTCGATTACCCGAACGAATGGGACCGCAAGAACAATCGTGCCGGCAGCGGTATCTGGCTGCATGGCACACCCAGCGGAACTTATAGCCGTCCTCCGCGCGCCAGCAACGGCTGTGTGGTGCTGGCCAATGAAGATCTCGAAAAGCTGGCACCCTATCTGCAGGTCGGCATCACGCCGGTGATCATCGCCAACCAGATGGACTGGAGCAGCGCGCAAGACCAGACTGAGCGCGCAAACCTGCTGCAGGAATTCGAGCAATGGCGGAAGGATTGGGCCAGCCGCGACACGGAAGCCTACCTCAGGCATTATGCGCATGACTTTTCCGGCAACAACATGGATCTTCCGGCATGGTCGAAACAAAAGCATCTGGTGAACAGTTTGAAATCCTGGATCAAGGTCACCCTGAACAATGTCAGCATATTCACCTATCCGGAACAGCCCGATATGGTGGTGGTCAGCTTTGAGCAGGATTACGAAAGCAACAACCTGTCGAACCGGATGAAGAAGCGCCAGTACTGGATCAAGCAGGATAACCGTTGGCAAATAATCTATGAAGGGGCTGCTTAACATGAAACATCTGTATACCGCACTGTTCGCCTTGCTGCTGTGCTGCACCGTGCAATCTTCGCATTCTTCAACCCAAAATTCATCAACTCAAGGAAAACCAACCATGGTCAAACTGCATACCAATATGGGCGTCATCACGCTGCAACTGGACACCGAAAAGGCGCCCAACTCCGTCAAGAATTTCCTTGAGTATGTGAACAGCGGTTTTTATTCGAACACGATCTTTCATCGCGTGATCGGCAACTTCATGATCCAGGGCGGCGGCTTCGAGCCGGGCATGAAGCAAAAGAAAGTCAATGCCCCGATCAAGAACGAAGCCGCCAACGGCCTGAAGAATGACAAATACACCGTCGCCATGGCGCGCACCGGTGATCCGCATTCCGCGACCGCGCAATTTTTCATCAACGTCAAGGACAACGACTTCCTGAATTATCCCGGCCAGGACGGCTGGGGATATTGCGTGTTCGGCAAGGTGGTGGAAGGCAAGGATGTCGTCGACGCGATGCGCAACGTGAAGACCGGCAACCGTTCCGGTTTCCAGGATGTGCCATTAGAGGATGTCATCATCAACAGCGCGGAAGTCGTCAAGTAAACCGGACAACGGCGCTACAGGCGCCGTTTTGACATGTCGCACACGTTGTTCATTTCCGACCTGCATCTCAGTGCCGAGCACCCGCACAGCATGGCGGCGTTCCAACGCTTCATCACCGCGCTCGCACCGCAAGCCGAGACACTTTATATCCTGGGCGATCTGTTCGAATACTGGGCGGGCGACGACGATCAGCACGCGCCCTTTCACGCAGTGGTGATCAAGGCATTGCACGGTCTCGCGGCGCACGGCACCGGGGTTTATCTGATGCACGGCAACCGCGACCTGCTGATGGGCGATGCACTCGCGCAAGCCTGCCATGCCAGATTATTGCCTGATCCCACCCTGCTCGACCTGTATGGCACGCCCACGCTGATCAGTCACGGCGATACGCTGTGCACCGATGATATCGAGTATCAGAAATACAGGTCGCAGGTGCATGACCCAACTTTCCAGAAGAATTTCCTGGCCCAGCCGCTCGCAGAACGCAAAGCTTATATCGCGCTGCTGCGCCAGCAAAGCACGGCTGCCAAACAAAACAAGGACAGCGCGATCATGGATGTGAACGATGCTGCGGTCGCCACACTGTTGCGGGAATACCGATACCCGCGCTTGATACACGGCCATACCCACCGTCCCATGCGCCACGAACATGTGGTGGATGGTCAACGCTGCGAACGCTGGGTATTGAGCGACTGGGATCAGCAGACCACCGCGTTGCGCTGCGATGTGCAGGGTTGCCGCACGGTGGCATTCTGAGTTGCGTCAAGGTGTACACAGTGCTTCGCACGGTGTGCCGTCGCCATTACCATCCAGTGTCACAAGACCGCATTGTGTCAGGTAAAATTCGGCCTCCTCGCACGAAGCCATCTCGGCGCAACGCTGCTTTTTTCCGCAGCCGGCAGCGACTGCATGGGGTACAAACGGATGCAGCTTGCGCCATTTCCAGGGCGGAGTCGGATCGTTCTGCGCCCACAGGCCTCGCCGCACACGCCCGGCTTCAAGCTGCAGTGCAATCAGGGTCTGGTTGCTGTGGTAGTTGGAATATTCCCATGCCATGCCGCGACGCAGTTGTTCGGCATTTACATCCAGCCCGTTTACGTCGAGTTGCGCGACCAGACGCTGGTACTGATCGACTGCCTGGACGATTATCCTTGCCGGTTTTTTCATCACCATGCCGGCCAGCGAAAGTCTGGAAGCATCCCCGTAGGGTTGCGCCTTTTCCGGAGCATCGATCCCGGCCAGGCGTACCTTCACCAGCCCGCCATTGCGCCGCACCAGCACCGTGTCGCCGTCCAGTACCGCGATGACCGTTGCGGTGAATTCTTCCGGTCCGACCCGATTGTTCGGAGCAAGAGTCTGCGCGGCTAGCACCCGACAGCCTGCACACAGCAGTGTGCAGCAAATCAACATGCGCATCGTGTTCACGGCAATACGCTTTTGACCAGGGCCAGGCACAGCAATGCATAACCGGCCGCCAGCAAGTCGTCGAACATCACCCCCAGACCGCCGTGCCAGTTACTGTCGAAATATCGTATCGGCGGCGGCTTGGCGATGTCGAAATAGCGAAACAACAAAAATGACAGCAGTGCCCAGTACCAGCCGGGCGGCGTGAAGAACAATACCAGCGTGAACGACACGATCTCGTCCCACACGATACCGCCGTAATCGGACTCTCCCAGCGCCTTGCCGGTCCTGTCGCACACCCACACGCCGATGACGAACGCGCAGACCAGCAGCAGCAGGAATGCAACATTGCTCAGGCGCGGTGCCAGATACCAATACATCGGGAACGCGGTCAGCGTGCCGAAAGTCCCCGGCGCTTTTCGGGCCAGGCCGCTGCCGAAACCGAATGCCAGCAGGTGCGCCGGATGGCTGAACAGGAATTTCCAGTTGGGCCTTATGGTTGTGTCATCGGAAATGGTCATAACCTGTCACCTTTATGTCGAGTTGATCGCCGGCACTATCCAGCACCACACAGCCCTGGCCGGCAATGATGTTGCCGATACAGGTCAACGGCAAATCCAGCCGCGCGGATAGCTCCAGCAATTCGGCATGCCGGGCTGCGGGCGCGGTGAAGCATAGTTCATAATCATCGCCGCCGCACAGCACGCATTGCCTGGCCAGGGGCTGCTGTAAATGACTGCGCACCAGCGTCGAAATCGGCACCGCTGCGAAATTCAGCCGTGCAGCCACTCGCGAAGCTTCAAGTATATGTCTCAGGTCGACCAGCAGGCCGTCGGAAATGTCGATCGCGCTGTGTGCGATACCGCGCAGTGCCAGCCCCAGCGCGATACGCGGTTGAGGGCTATGCAGTGCCGGGGCACAGACGGCATAGTCGGCGGCACTCAATGCAATACGTCCCTGCAGTTGTGCGAGCGCCAGCGCGGCATCGCCCAGTCGTCCCGACACCCAGACCTCGTCGCCGGGCTGCGCACCGCTGCGGCGCAATGCCTGCTGCGCCGGCACTTCGCCGAACACCGTCACGCACAGATTGAGCGGGCCGCGGGTGGTGTCGCCGCCGACCAGCTCCACGCCGTACTGCTGCGCCAATGCAAAGAAGCCGGCACTGAAACGTTCCAGCCAAGTTTCATCGGCATCCGGCATTGCGATCGCCAGCGTCACCCAGCGCGGGCTTGCCCCCATCGCCGCCATGTCGGACAGGTTCACTGCCAGGGTCTTGTGGCCCAGCAGGTAAGGGTCGGCATCGTTGAAAAAATGCGTGCCGCTGACCAGCATGTCGCTGGAAACGGCCAGCACCTGTCCGGCGCTCACTTGCAACAGTGCCGCATCATCGCCCACACCGAGCAGTGCATTCGGTGTGGCGCGTGTGAAGTAGCGGCGGATCAGGTCGAATTCTGTCATGCGGAAATATCCGCCTCAGGTTGTGCGGCCCGAAAATTCCAGCGCACGCAATTGCGGGGCAAGTTTGTCCAGCACGCCATTGACGAATTTATGGCCATCGGTGCCGCCAAAGGTCTTGGCCAGCTCGACCGATTCATTGATGATGACTTTGTAAGGTACTTCGAGGTGGCGGGATAATTCGAACGTGCCCAGCAGTAATACCGCAAATTCGACCGGACTGAGTTCGTCCAGCGGACGATCCAGATGGGGCTTGAGCAGTGCCTCGAGGTCGGCGTGGCTGCTCAATGCGCCGCGCAACAATCGGGAAAATAATTCCTTGTCATAGCGTCCCAGGTTTTTTTCCGCATGGATCTGTTTTTCGATCTGTGCCTCGTCTCCCGCGGTGATGCGCCATTGGTAGATGCCTTGCAAAGCGAGTTCCCGGGCGCGATGACGCGGGCTCCGATTAGGGGATTGCTTGGACTCGCCCGGCTGTTTGGCGCTCATGCCAATCCCCGCAACAGATTGGCCATTTCGATCGCGACCAGAGCGGCCTCCCCGCCTTTGACATGCATGCGCTCGATCGCCTGCAGGTCGGTGTCGGTGGTCAGGATCGCATTGGCGATCGGCACGCCGGTATGCAATTGCACTTCGCCGACACAGCGCGCCGATTCGTTGGACACCACCTCGAAGTGGTAGGTGTCGCCGCGTATCACCGCGCCCAACGCGATCAGCGCGTCGAACCGGCCGCTCTGTGCCATGCGCTGCAGCACCAGCGGGATCTCCAGCGCGCCGGGTACGGTGGCCAGCGTGATCGCGTCTTCATGCACGCCGTGTTGTGCCAAGTGAGCCCGGCAGGCACCCAGCAGGCCTTCGCCTATCTCGCTGTTGAATCGGCTTTGCACGATGCCGATGCGCAGTCCGCTGCCGCTCAGGTTTTTCTCCAGTTCTTTCATATCTGCCTCTGTGATTTCACTATTCGTTATTGGCGTACCCGACCACTTCCAGGCCGAACCCTGTCATGCTCGGCATCTTGTGTGGCGTGGCGAGCAGGCGCATCTTGCCGACATTCAGGTCGCGCAATATCTGTGCGCCGATCCCGTAACTGCGCGGATCCCACTGGACGGTCTGCTGGGTCGCAGTATCCAGCGTGGCGCGCGCGCGCAATTCCTGCGAACTCTCGCCGCGATGCAGCAACACCAGCACGCCGGCTGTTGCCTGCCCGATCTTCTGCAGCGCCTGATTCACGCTGATCGAATGGGCATGGTCGGTCTGCTCCAGAAAATCCATCACCGACAGCGGCTCGTGAACGCGCACCAGGGTCTCGGCATCGTGGCGGATTTCGCCCCTGACCAACGCCAGATGGGTGTGTCGCGTGGTCTTGTCCACATAGGTCGCCAGTTCGAATTCGCCGTAAGCGGTCTGTAGCTTGCGACGCGCCTGCAATTCGACCAGTTTCTCGTGCTGGCTGCGATGTTCGATGAGGTCGGCAATCGTGCCGATCTTCAGGCCGTGCTGTTTGGCATACACGATCAGGTCCGGCAGGCGCGCCATCTCGCCGTCGTCCTTGAGGATCTCGCAGATCACCGAAGCTGGGGTCAGCCCGGCCAATTGTGCCAGATCGCAGCCGGCCTCGGTATGCCCCGCGCGCGCCAGCACGCCGCCATTCTGCGCGCGCAGCGGAAAGATGTGGCCGGGCTGCACAATATCGCCGGGTCGGGCATGCTTGTCGGCGGCGACCAGCACGGTGCGCGCCCGGTCCGCCGCCGAGATGCCGGTGGTCACTCCGCTCGCGGCCTCGATGGAAAGCGTGAAATTGGTCGCCAGCGGCAAACCGTTTTCGCGCACCATCAGCGGCAGATTGAGCTGCTTGCAATGCGCCTCGGTCAGCGTCAGACAGATCAGGCCGCGGCCATGCTTGGCCATGAAGTTGATCTTTTCCGCGGTGACGAATTCGGCGGCAAACACCAGATCGCCCTCGTTCTCGCGGTCCTCTTCATCAACCAGCACGACCATGCGTCCGGCGCGTAGCTCTGCGATGATTTCCTGTACGGGTGATATTCCGGTCATTTTTCTGGCACTTTCTCAGCTTGCATGATTCGTTCGACATAGCGCGCGATCAAATCGATCTCGACATTGATGCGGCTGCCCGCGCGCAAATTTTTCAGATTGGTCATCGCCAGTGTATGCGGGATCAGGTTGACGCTGAACGCGCAGTCGTTGACCCGGTTGACGGTCAGGCTTACCCCGTTGAGGGTGACCGAACCCTTGACCGCGATATATTTCGCCAATGCCTGCGGCGCGCGTATGTCCAGCTGCCAGCTTTCGCCCAGGTTGGTGAAAACCATGACTTCTCCCACACCATCGACATGACCGCTGACCAGGTGACCGCCGAGCCGGTCTGCCAGGCGCAATGCCTTTTCCAGATTCACCAGCGCACCGGTCGCCTCCAGCCCTGCGGTGCAGTTCAGCGTTTCCTGTGAGACGTCCACCGTGAAGCAGCCGGCGTCCAGTTCGATGACGGTCAGGCATACACCATTGACCGCGATGCTGTCGCCGGTCTGTACATCCTCCAGATCCAGCGCGCCGGTCGCGATGACCAGCCGCAATCCGCCGTCGCGTTCGGTTGCCTGTCTGATGCTGCCGATGTCGGCGATGATCCCGCTAAACATGCTCCACCTTTACTGTAATGCGCATATCGTTACCGACCTGACGCACATCCTGCCACTTGAGATTGATGCGCTGATCCAGGCCGGTCAATTCGCCCAATTGCGCCATGCCGCGTGCACTGTCGCCCAGCAATTGCGGCGCGACATACAACAACAACTCATCCACCAGCCCCGCGCGCAACAAGGCACCGTTCAGGGTGCTGCCCGCTTCGGCCAGCACTTCGTTGCAACCGCGTTTGGCGAGATCGTCAAGCACAGCCGCCAAATCCACCTGCCCGTTGCCGTCCGGTAAAGTGCAAACGATTGCGCCTGCCGCTGCCAGCACCACGGACTTTCCTGCATTATGAGCGGCGGTATAGACCAGCACATTGCCACTGAGCAGAATGCGCGCGGTCAGCGGTATCCGCAAGCGACTATCCAGTACCACCCGCAGCGGCTGCCGGGATGTTTGTATCTCGCGCACATTCAACCGCGCATCGTCCGCCAGCACCGTACCGATACCGGTCAACACCGCACAGGAGCGCGCCCGCCAGTGCTGTACGTCCTGCCGTGCCGCTGCGCCGGTAATCCACTGGCTGGTTCCATTCGCAAGCGCGGTCCGTCCATCCAGGCTCATCGCGATCTTGCTGCGCAGCCAGGGCGTGCCGCGCGTCATGCGCGCGAAAAAGCCGATGTTCAAACTGCGCGCATCCGGCTCCATCAAACCGGATTCAACCTCGATACCTGCTGCGCGTAATTTCGCGATGCCCAGTCCCGCGACCAGCGGATTGGGGTCTTGTACCGCAACCACGACCCGTGCGACACCTGCCGCGATCAGCGCCTCGCTGCAGGGCGGGGTGCGGCCGTGATGATCGCACGGTTCCAGCGTCACATAGGCGGTCGCGCCGCGCGCCGCCGTTCCGGCAGCACGAAGTGCTAAAGCTTCGGCATGCGGCTCACCGGCACGTTCATGCCAGCCCTCGCCGACGACGATGCCGTTGCGCACCAGCACGCAGCCGACGCGCGGGTTGGGACTGGTGGTATATATTCCGCGCTCCGCCAGCTGCAGTGCCTGTGCCATCCACAGGCTGTCTTGCCCGGTGAACACGGCTATTTCACTTTACGGCGTGACGGGGATTTGCGCACCGCCTCCACCGCATCGGCAAAATCTCCCACGTCCTGAAAACTCTTGTACACCGAGGCGAAACGGATGTAGGCCACCTTGTCCAGTTTGAGCAACTCCTTCATCACCATCTCGCCGATCAGGCGCGAACCGATCTCGCGTTCACCGAGGGCGAATACTTTCTGCGTCACGTGATCGATAGCCGCGTCCACCAGCTCTGTCGGCACCGGACGTTTGTGCAGCGCACGCTTGAAACTGGTGCGCAGTTTTGTTTCATCAAATTCGCTGCGCTTGCCGTTTTGCTTGACCACCTGCGGCATGCGCAGTTCCACCGTTTCATTGGTGGTGAAGCGTTTGTCGCAGGACAGGCAGCGGCGGCGGCGGCGTATACTGTCGCCATCCTCGTTCTCGCGGGTGTCTACCACCTGGGTGTCGGGACCTTTGCAAAATGGACATCTCATCGAACACCTCTATCAATCTACCGGGCATCCCGATCGCGGCAAGGGTTGCTGTCAGGCGCCATACACCGGAAATTGTGCGGTCAGTTTCTTCACTTCGCCGACTACACGCGCGATCACCGCATCGTCGCCGGGTGCGTCCAACACATCGGCGATCAGGTGCGCGAGTTTCTCGGCTTCCAGTTCCCTGAAGCCGCGCGTGGTCATCGCCGGGCTGCCGATGCGTATGCCGGAAGTGACAAAAGGCTTCTGCGGATCGTTGGGGATGGCGTTCTTGTTCACGGTGATGTGCGCGCGGCCCAGCGCGGCCTCGGCTTCCTTGCCGGTGATGTGCTTGGCCTGCAGATCCACCAGAAACACATGGCTGTCGGTGCGCCCGGACACGATGCGCATGCCGCGCTCCTGCAATACCTTGGCCATCACGCGCGCGTTTTCCACCACCTGCATCTGGTAAACCTTGAATTCCTTGCTGGCGGCTTCCTTGAAAGCCACGGCCTTGGCCGCGATCACATGCATCAACGGGCCGCCCTGCAGCGCGGGAAAGATCGCCGAGTTGAGCACCTTCTCATATTCTGCTTTGGCGAGGATCAGTCCGCCGCGCGGGCCGCGCAGGGTCTTGTGGGTGGTGGTGGTGACAAAATCGGCGATGCCGACCGGATTCGGGTAGATGCCCGCGGCGATCAGGCCGGCATAGTGGGCCATATCCACGAACAGATAGGCCCCGACGCTGTCGGCGATGGCGCGAAACCGCTTCCAGTCGATCACCAGCGCGTACGCGGATGCGCCGGCAACGATCATCTTCGGTTTGTGTTCGTTGGCCAGCCGCTGCACCTCGTCGTAATCGATCTCTTCTTTGGCGTTCAAACCGTACTGGATCGCGTTATACAACTTTCCGCTGATGTTCACCGACGCGCCGTGGGTCAGATGCCCGCCATGTGCCAGCGACATGCCGAGGATGGTGTCGCCGGGTTTGAGCACCGACACATACACCGCCTGATTGGCCTGCGAACCCGAATGCGGCTGAACATTGGCATATTCCGCGCCGAACAACGCCTTGGCGCGGTCGATGGCCAATTGTTCCACCATGTCCACGTACTCGCATCCGCCGTATTAGCGCTTGCCCGGGAAGCCTTCCGCATACTTGTTGGTCAGATTGATGCCCTGTGCTTCCATCACCCCCGGGCTGGTGTAGTTTTCCGAGGCGATCAGCTCTATGT
>JBBRDZ010000080.1:0-10903 GCA_038203435.1 Burkholderiales bacterium | reverse complement strand
CCCGACTTGAAGTTTGCCGCGTTTGCGCCCAGCGTGCCCGGCGTGCTGCAGAAGAAGGGCTCGGATATGTTCAAGGTGATACGCAAGAGCGATGTGCTGTTGCATCACCCTTACCAGTCGTTCAAACCGGTGATCGATTTCATCCAGCAGGCCGCCAGCGATTCCAAGGTGGTTGCGATCAAGCAGACCGTGTACCGCACCGGGGTCGATTCCGCGCTGATGGAAGCACTGGTGGGCGCGGCACAACGCGGCAAAGAAGTCACCGTGGTGGTGGAACTGCTGGCGCGTTTCGACGAGGAAGCCAATATCAATTGGGCGAACCGTCTCGAGGAAGTCGGTGCGCACGTGGTATACGGCGTGGTCGGGCACAAGACCCACGCCAAGATGCTGATGGTGGTGCGCCGCGAGGACGGCAAGCTGCGGCGTTATGTGCATCTCGGCACCGGCAACTACCATCCGCGCACGGCACGGCTGTATACCGACTTCGGCCTGTTCACCTGCAACGATGAAATCTGCGCGGATGTCAACGAAGTGTTCAGCCAGCTCACCAGCCTCGGCAAGGCCCGCACCCTGAACCATTTGTGGCAGTCACCGTTCACGCTGCATGTCGAAGTGTTGCGCGCGATCCAGAACGAGACCCGGCTGGCCTTGTCCGGCAAGCGCGCCCACATCATCGCCAAGATGAACGCACTGCTGGAACCCGAAACCATCAACGCGCTTTACGAGGCTTCCATGGCCGGCGTCAGGATCGACCTGATCGTGCGCGGCGTGTGCGCGCTGCGTCCGGGCGTGGCGGGGTTATCCGAAAACATAAAGGTGCGTTCGGTGATCGGGCGCTTTCTCGAGCACACCCGCATCTTCTATTTCCGCAATGACCTGCAGCACGATGTCTATCTGGCCAGTGCGGACTGGATGGACAGGAACTTTTTCCGTCGTATCGAGGTCTGTTTCCCTGTGCTTGAAAAAAAGCTCAAGAAGCGCGTGATCGACGAGGGCCTCAAGATCTATCTACAGGACAACCAGCAGGCATGGGAGATGGACAGTGCCGGGCATTACCGCCACAAGCATGCGCGCCGTGCGAAATCCAAGTGCGCCCAATGTGAGTTGCTGGCGAGTTTCACCCAGCCTGCCGGCAAAGCAGCCTCCTGACCGGCGCGGAACGGGCGTTCCGCACCACGACAAATTATCGATAGGGTATATTCAAATTTTCAAAATACGCGTTGTGCTTTTGCTGCCACAATAGCGGAATGAATTACTGTACAGCTCAGATGAAACTCAAACACTTTGTCATCCTGGTTCTGGTTGCCGCCTGCAGCGCATGCGGCTATATGGAACATGGTCACGCTAACCCTGCCGTTGCTTCCGGTCCCGGGGCCCAGCCCAGGCTCATCGATCTCGGTGAGCGGAACGCGCCCGATGAGCTGGCTGCACGACTCGATAACAAGCGTGCGATCTTCATAGGCGAAGTGCATGACCGGCTGGAACATCACCAGAACCAGTTGCGTGTCATCGAAAGCTTGTACGCGCGCGACCCGAATCTCGCGATCGGCGTCGAATATTTCCAGCAACCTTTCCAGCGCTATCTCGACGATTACATCGCCGGGCGTATCGACGAAAAGGAGATGCTGGTCAGGACCGAATACTTCAAGCGCTGGCAACTCGACTACCGTTTGCTGCAACCCATCTTCCAGTTCGCCCGGGAAAAGCATATCCCGGTGCTGGCGCTGAATGTCCCGGACGAGATCCATACCAAGGTATTCCGGAACGGCATGAAAAGTCTGAACGCCGACGAGCTCAGCCAGATCCCGAAACACATCGAGCCGGCCAGCGAGCATTATCTGCGGCGCCTGGGGGCGATCTTCGATTCCCATCCGCAGGGTGCCGACTTCGACAATTTCGTCGCCGGTGTGCTGTTGTGGGACTCCTCCATGGCTGATGTGGCCGCGAACTACCTGGACCAGCATCCGCGCTCGCGCATCGTGATGCTGGCGGGTATGGTGCACGTCATGTATGGCGACGGCATCCCCGAACGGCTCAACCACCGCCTGGGCGGTGACCCGAGCGCGCTGCTGATCAATGGCAGTGATTTCGGCGATTTCCCCGGCATCGCCGACTACCTGCTCGCGACCAACGGCAGTGAAGCGCTACCCACGGCCGGCAAACTGGGGGTATCGATCATGGATGCCTCGCATAACGTGTACGTCAATAATTTTGTTTCCGGCAGCGCGGCCAAAGATGCCGGCATGGACGTGGGCGATCGGATCCTGGCGCTCGACGGCGTAAAGGTTGCAAACATGATCGAGCTGAAAGCCCAGATGTTCGACAAGCAACCCGGCGACCGGGTGCGGCTGGATGTTCAGCGTAATTTTGCGCAGGGCGCGAAAGATGAGCTGCAATTCAACGTGACGCTGCGTTGAATCTCCGATTCCGACGCCTTGCCGTTGCGCGCACGCCGCATTTCTAGAGGCGCCCTTGCCAGCCCGCACAACTGTTACTGCGCCAGGCTCGCGCGTACGGCAAGTTTTGCGCGCGGCACTTCCATGCTGCTGCCGTCTTCCTGCCTGACCGCCATTGCCAGCGGCGAGCGGGCGACCGGCCACACGCCCTTGATCAGGTTGGTCGCTTCGTTCCCCTTGAAAGCGGCATAGCTGAATTTGGAATAATGCGGCAATTTCCTCGCGAGTACCGGCAACATCGCGGCATCGGGTGCGCTCAGCCAGGCAACCGGCGCTTGCCCGAGATGAGCGGTCAGCACCAACGCATCGGCATCGGGCCGGTATTCCTTTGCCAGCCACACACCGCCTTCCGACAGCATCGC
Source organism: Burkholderiales bacterium (assembly GCA_038203435.1). Classification (GTDB taxonomy): domain Bacteria; phylum Pseudomonadota; class Gammaproteobacteria; order Burkholderiales; family Gallionellaceae; genus Gallionella. The sequence goes on along the minus strand of JBBRDZ010000080.1, from coordinate 8,085 downwards.
GCCGCTTTCGACCAGCGCTTGCTGGAACGCGCCACGCAACGCATTTTCCGTGCCGAACAACCACACCGCCGTATCGTCCGGCAGGGTTTTGATCTCATCGTCCCAGTTGATCCGGGTCAGCCGCGCCGGTTGTCGCTGCCAGGCTTGCGCGATGGCCAGATACTGCGCTTGCAGCGCTTGCGGCGCGTTGCGGGGCAGCACGATCAGCAGTTTTTCCGCGCCGAACACCTGCGACAGCGCGGGCGGGATTTCGGCGCGATCCAGGCGGCGGAACATATCGAACTCCGGATCCACGTCTACACGCAGCGGTTGCGCATCCAGTGTGAGATGCAATTCGGCGTGTTTGTCGCGCATCTCGACCACCGTCGTATATGCCTCGTCACGTCCGGCCAGCGTGATCGCCAGCGGCAAGTCCAGCGTATAGGCCGGGCCGGATTGGGTCTGTTCAACCGTGACGCTGAGCTCGTAAGCTGATGCGACGCGCCGTGATCGGGCCGATAACAGGCGCAACTGCGGCGCGCCGGCCTGCTGCACCCATTGCGCAAAGTATGCTTTGAGGTCTTGTCCGGACGAACGCGAGAATGCCTGTTCCAGATCGGCGAATCCGGCGCGTTTGAAGCGGTAGTCACGGTAGAAATCCTGCAGCGTGCGTGTAAACAGTTCGTCACCCATTCGCCTGCGCAGCATATGGAACAGCATCATTGCCTTGCCATAACCGACCGCTTCGCTTTGCGCGCTGTGACGCGAAGTGAATTGCGTGAGCGGGAAATCCCGGCCGGCAGTCACAAAATCGGCATATTTTTGCAGCGTGCTGCGCCGGAATTCAGCTCCGTTGCCCTTTTGTTCCTGCAGCAGATGGTCGGCCAGGTAGGCGGTCAATCCCTCCGACCAGTTGCCGCTGGCGTAATCCACATACACGCCGTTGCCCCACCAGTTGTGCAGGATCTCATGCGGATAGGAGGTGTCGATGATGAACGGCAATCGGATCACCTGGCTACCCAGCAGCGTGAACGAAGGCATGCCGTAGCCGGTTTCCCAGAAGTTCTCCACCAGCGCGAACTTGGCATAGGGGTAGGGACCGATCAGCCGCTGGTACATCGCGATATAACGCGCGGTGGCTTCCAGGTAACGCTGCGCGAGCGCGTCATCGTCGTGGCGCAGATAGACCAGCGATTCGATGCCCTGATCGCTGTGCCGATATTCGCTGAACGGCGCAGCGATCAGGTAGATCTCATCCTGCGGCTGGTCTTCCTGCCAGCCGTCCAGTGTGGCGCTATCGGCGACGCGCTTGCCCTGACTGATCGCATGCCAGCTGCGGGGAAGCTCGACATCGAGGGAAAACGACAACATGCCGTCGTTGAAACGCGGATACCAGCCGCTGTCGCCGGTAAGCACCGTTCCTTCATTCGAGATGATACCCGGCGTACTCTCAAATCCGCGTGCCTCGCGCGCATCCTGTTGCGGAGGGTGGTAGATCTCGCCGCCATAGTTCAGCGTGAAACTGTCGCTGCCTGCGGGCAGATCCACCCGGTATTTCTCCAGGCCGTCTTGCTGCAGTCCTCCGGCCGGTGTGATCCCGGCATCCGGCGAGGTCGCGTTCAGGTTGCGGTGCAGGGAAAAATAAAAGCTGCGCGGGGTACCCGACGGCAAGGTGATGCGGTCTTCGGCAGACAGGGTATGCAGCTCCGGGTGCAGTACGACATGCAAGCGGTGCCGCTGCAGTGTCTGCGCATGTCCGGATAGCGCGAACAACAACGACGCGAGTGCCAGCAATGAACGCATCATGTCAGCCCCACAGAAAATTTGTAACGATCAAATGACGGTCCCGATACGATCTCGTGCATGGCAAGATACCACGGCTGGTCGCTGCAGTTAAAAAAGCCGGTCTGACAGGCCGGTGATCAGTGCTTGTGCGGGCGCCCGGTCTTGATCTTTTCGAGGCTGCCCAGCGTGCGTTTCAGTTGCACTGCATTCAAAGCGGCCAGCAGGATCAGCCCGGCACGCAGCACTTCGCTTTTCTTGACATGCATCTTTGCCTTGAGGCAGATATCCTTGATCTCGGCGATCTTGGCATACTCATCATGGGGCATGGTGAAACTGTCGCGCACCACTTTTTTCTTGTGTTCTTTTTTCGGCTTTTTTCCGGCCTGCTGCTGCACCGGTTTTGCGGCCGCTTTGCGCGGGGAACCGGCGATCGCTTTCACCGCTGCCGCGGGCTTCCTCGCCGCCGGCGTCTTTCCTGCCGGTGCACGGACCGGTTTCGCAGTTGTCTTTCTGGTTGTCATATCATCCTCTTCGTATTAAAGTGGGACAAACAGTGTATACGGTAATTCCGGACAAATAAAATGTAATATCAGGAGTCCTGATGGATCTGATCTTGTGGCGGCACGCAGAAGCGGAGGATGGCGCACCCGATCACGCGCGTGTGCTCACCGCAAAAGGTGTCAAACAGGCCGCGAAAGTAGCCGCCTTCCTGCACCAGCACATGCCTGACAACCACCGTATCCTGGTCAGCCCGGCCACCCGCACCCAGCAAACCGCTGCTGCGCTGACCAGCCATTTTACGCTGGCACCCACCATCGCGCCCGGCGCCGCTGCGGAGGCGGTTCTGCATGCGGCACGCTGGCCCGATTCCGGCGGCACGGTACTGGTGGTCGGGCACCAGCCCACCCTGGGCGAAGTGGCGGCGCAATTGCTCGGCCTCAAGGACACCACCCTGAGCATCAAGAAAGGTGCGATATGGTGGTTCAGCCAGCGCGAGGGCACACCCCAGATCACCTTGCGCCTGGTCATCACACCGGATCTTTTGTAGTCACACCAAATTTCCCGAAGGGAACCATCATGTTTGAGTCCGCCGAACTCGGTCACAAGATAACCAAGGCCGCCTACGACAGCGAGGTGCCGAAGCTGCGCGAGGATCTGCTCAACGCGCAATTCGATCTGGCGCAAAAGGCCAAGTTTCCGGTCATTATCCTGGTCGGCGGCGTGGATGGCGCCGGCAAGGGCGAAACGGTCAACCTGCTCAACGCATGGATGGATCCGCGGCATATCCAGGTACATGCGATGGGCAAACGATCCGACGAGGAGCGCGAGCGCCCGCCGATGTGGCGCTTCTGGCGTGCCCTGCCGCGCAAGGGCAAGATCGGTGTGTTGTTCGGCTCGTGGTATACCGATCCCATCGTGCGGCGCGTGATGGGCAAGAGCAAAGCGTCCGATCTGAACCAGAGCATAGACGAGATCAACCGCTTCGAGCAGATGCTCAGCAACGAAGGGGCGTTGATCATCAAGTTCTGGTTCCATCTCGCCAAGGATGTGCAACGCAAACGCCTCAAGAGCCTGGAGAAAGATGCCAAGACACGCTGGCGTGTCACCGCGCTGGACTGGCAGCGCTTCAAGCTTTACGACAAATTCCGCAAGGTTTCAGAACTTGCGCTGCGCGCAACCAGCACGGCGGAAGCGCCGTGGATCGTGATCGAGGGCGCCGATCCGCGCTACCGCAGCCTGACCGCCGGCAAGATCCTGCTGGAAGCACTGCGCAAGCGCCTGGCCCACCCTGTCGCAGCCGTGAATTCTGCTGCCGCACCTTTGCATGCGCCGATCGATCGTTTGAACGTATTCGACAAACTGGACATGTCGCAGCAGATCGCCAAGAAGAGATTCGACAGCGAACTGGAAAAATATCAGGGCAAGCTCAATCTGCTCACGCGCGACCAACGTTTTCGCAAACTATCCGTGATCGCACTGTTCGAAGGTTCGGATGCGGGCGGGAAGGGCGGCGCGATACGACGCATCACCGGTGCGCTGGATGCACGGCATTACCGCATCATCCCGGTCGCCGCACCCACCGAGGAAGAGCGCGCGCAACCCTATCTGTGGCGGTTCTGGCGCCACATCCCGCGCACCGGCCGCGTCACGATCTTCGACCGTTCCTGGTACGGACGGGTACTGGTCGAGCGTGTGGAAAAATTCTGTTCCGAAGCAGACTGGATGCGCGCCTACAGCGAGATCAATGACTTCGAGGGGCAGTTGGTCAAGCACAACACCGTGCTGGTGAAATTCTGGTTGGCGGTCACCAAGGACGAACAGTTGCGCCGCTTCAGGGAGCGCGAGAAGACCGGCTTCAAGCGCTTCAAGATCACCGAGGAAGACTGGCGCAACCGCAAGAAATGGAACGCCTATGAAAGCGCGGTGTGCGACATGGTGGACAGGACCAGCACCGAGATCGCGCCGTGGACACTGGTGGAAGCCAACGACAAGAATTTCGCGCGCATCAAGATCCTGAAAACGCTGTGCCGGCAGATCGAAGCGGCGATGAAAAATTCAACTTAAGTGCATGCTTCTGCCGAAAGACCAACTGCGCCAGTCGGCTATTTTATTGGCTTGCAGCGGAACTTATTCGAAACGATAATATCGAATCGTCAACTTCGGACTGCCATCATCCGAAACATGACGTGTGAATGATTTGAAAGGATAGCTTCATTTCAGATCACAACGATGTGTTCTGACTTCAAATCATTTTAAGGAACGATCATGAAAAAAATCATTTTCCCGTTGCTCGGCGTGTTGGCGGCTATGGTGCTTTCCCCGCAGGCATCAGCCCTTCCGGCATTTGCCCGGCAAACCGGGATGGAATGCTCGGCATGTCACCAGCAACATTTCCCGGTATTGAATACATTCGGTCGGTCGTTCAAGGCAGCCGGCTACACCCTGATGGGTGCACAGGGACTGATCGAGGGCGAACACCTGTCCATTCCCGCGAACATGAATGCGGCGATCCTGGTCAAGATCCGCTACCAGAAGGATAACGGGCCGGCATCCGTCCCGGGCCTGCCCAATACGCCCAGCGACGGCATGGTGCAATTCGGCGACGAGCTCAGTTTGTTCTTCGGCGGTCGCGTCGCTGAAAACGTCGGCTTTCTGTTCGAGGGCAATACCGTCTCGCCAAGCGCCCTGTTGTCAGGCCTGAAGATACCAGTCATGTTCGACGCGGCCGGCACACGGTTGTCGGTGATCCCGTTCACGACCGATGCGTTGAGTGTGCAGTATGGCTACGAGTTGTCCAGCGGTGGCGTAATGCGCGCCAATCGCTGGGCCGAACACCGTCGTGAAACATCCGCTGTGCAATACAACGCCGATCAGGGCCCGAACCTGGGCGGCGCAACCGGTTTCGCCTTCGTTGCGCAAAACGACATCGGCTTTATCAACTTCACCAAGTGGTCGCCCAATTATGGGATGGGTGCCAACGGCGGCAGCTTCAATTCCTATGATATGAGTTCCAGTTACATCCGCGTCGCCGCCACGCCCACCATGGGCGACTGGGCGATGGTGGCGGGTGTCGGCGTGATGGGCGGCCAGGCCTTGATCGGCGACCCTGCAAATTCTGCAACTGCCGCTGTTTTGGCCGAAACCAAACAAACCTTTGCCGACCTGCAGGCGCATGGAGCACTGGGCAGCAACGAACTGGGCATCTACGCGCAATACGCGAACGCGCCGGTTGCAGCAATCGGCGGCGTGAGTGCCTATGGAGCAGGTGCGACCGCACGCAAGGCATATACCCTGGGTGCGGACTACAGCTTGATCCCGAATATGCTGAGCCTGGGCGCTGCTTACCGCAAGGCGCAAAACGGCGGTGTTGACACGGCCAATGGCGACAACGCGTTCACCTTGACCGCTGTGTACGACATGGCGATGAATGTGGCGCTGCACGCGAACTACAGCAAGTACAGCGGTTCCGCACACACCGGCCCGAACGCAGTGACCAACCAGTACACGTTGATGCTGGAATCTTCATTCTGACAGGATAACGTTTACCGACGCCGGGCAGTCTGAATCGTAAACCAGCAGTCTGTACGTCAGGCACTATTCGCAGCGCTCACCCGGCTTCAACTCGAAGAAACGCGGATACGCGCTGGGGTGACCGACCAGCGCCTTCACGCAATCGCCGGACTGATATTTCCCGTAACTCATCACTTCGACGCGTTGCTCGCTGTGTAACGGCTGTACGGTGTAACGGATCGCGCCGTTGGCGACCTGCGGCGGTTCATTACGCTTATCGCGCCGGTCGCCGCCACCGGTGCCCATGCCCAGCATCAATCCGCCGAAACCGCCGCTGCTTATCCCGATGCCCACGCCAATCCCGACATGGCTGTCGCCGGGCATGGCCGCCTTTGCCTGTTGGCGTTCCAGATCGGTGAATTCATGCACCTCCACCACCCTTGCCAGTTTCACATAACGCGCATCGTCTTCCAGTCCGGGCGTACTCTGGCATGCGGCAAGGAACGCCAGCAGCATCACGGTCAGGTATCTGTTCATCATTGATCTCCTCAAACCACTTTTGATGCGTCTTACTGACACAGTCAGCCCTATAACGAACAACAAATTCCTCACACAGATTTTACAAATACCGCGTCTTGAGGCCGAGCCTTAGAGGCAGAAAATGACAAGAGGCGATAAGAAACACTTGCATATTGCTTACCCCCATCCGGGTTTGTGGATGCAGTCTGCTGAATGAACGCAATGCCGGGACGGAGTGCATGGATGTTCATTTCAAGAAATAGACATTTTGCATTTCAACCTGGAATTCCGGGTGTAGTTGCAGGTACTCGTCGCGCTCACGCAAGAAATCATGGTAGTCCGAATCAAGCGGCCGGGCTAATGCCAGCCTGCCACGAGATTTATCAAACATATCTTCGAGCATCATATCGCCCACTTCGAAATTAAAGTGTTTGGCATCTTGCCAATACCCCCTTTGTTTTCTGACCGGTTCTGCCGTTACATCGTTATAACCATAAAACTGCCAAGCACGAGCCTGCCCACTCGATTCCTTGTCTATAAATCCCGCAATCTGCTGCATGTTCTGCCACTCTGCTTCTTGGCCACCACAAAAATTATCCAATTCCAAAAGGAATGCATGTTCAGGATAGGCGAACATAACCAACTCGACACCATGTTTCTTGGCTGTCGCAATCATGCGCTGCAAACCACTTAAATCAAGCATATGCTTAGAATCTGCAAGTCCCGAAGCGTTTTTCGCATCGGTATTATTTTGGCAGTTGGAAACCCGGGTTTCCAACTCTTTCCGGAAGAGATAGTTCGCATCTGTCCAGCGATTGTAGAAATACATTCCTTCCCGTGTATGAGTGGCTACGCCCGTCTGCTGTTGCCGAATGGTTTCTATAGAGTAATCAAGCGCAGAGTATGTGATAAGCAAATCCAGGGGGTTGAATCTCCCAATCGAAGCAAAATCCTTATCACAATTGCTTATGGGTAAATCTCCCGGCTGAAATCCCACCAATGCGCGTTTAATATTGGAATGGGTTACAGCAAACTCGAAGTCGCATTGCACCTCTCCCCACGACGCCCTCGCAAACGCAAAATTCATGCTCTTCAAACGGCCATGATCAGTGAAAAATGGATTGGTCGGGTTAAAGCCGATTTCAGAATATGAACTCCCCAGAATAATAGCTTCCGGTTGATCCCTAATTAGCAAGGCTGGTTTGACATCCCGTGCAAAATTTATAAATGTCGGTTTAATGGCATTAAATCCTTTTATTTCGGTATCACGGTAGTACCAAGCCGGATCTACAATGCGATTAAAGATTCCGATCAATGTCAGTAGTAACAAATACCCAAAGACAAATCTGGTAACGAATTGCTTGAATGTCATGGTTGGTCAAAACTGAAAATAAATGAATTTCGAAAATTTCGAGATGGCTAATGTTGCATATATGGAACACAACAAACTTGCTACCAACCAACCATGGGAAGGCCTCCATACCAGCCTTCCCGGTTTATTAACCTTACGCATGTCTAGAGCCGGATTGTAGGCTGCCATGATCTGCTGGGTGTTAGGCGCGAACCACACGATGAGCAGCAATATAGATATCCAATTGAACATCACCACCGAGCCAGCGCTGCTGGCCATGTTAAAGCCAACACCATGTGTAGCTAGCAGGCTGTTGAAATTCGCCCAGATTCACAAGCCGAGCCTGTTTTTTCGAACCTGCTGAGCGAACATCGACTGCCAATTTGGTTCGATTTCAAGGTACCACCGGTGTTTCGTGGCATATTCCAGCCACTTGGATG
>JBBRDZ010000079.1:0-10983 GCA_038203435.1 Burkholderiales bacterium | reverse complement strand
ATCCAGCGCGCTTCCGAGCGTGCACTCAAGCAGGGCATGTCGTTGCGCGGCGTGTTGGCGTTGGTGGCGAAATTTCGCAAACAGGACACAAACACCCCGGTGGTGTTGATGGGTTATGGCAATCCGATCGAGGCGATGGGTTGGGAAATATTTTCACAGCGTTGTGCGGAAGCCGGTGTGGATGGCGTGTTGACCGTGGATTTTCCGCCGGAAGAAAGCCACGCAGCATTCGAGCATCTGCAACGCCATGGTATCGCCCCGATCTTTCTGCTTGCACCCACTACCAACGAAGCGCGCATCGAACAGGTCGCCAAACTGGCGCGTGGCTATGTGTACTATGTGTCCCTGAAAGGTGTGACCGGTGCCGGCAATCTCGACTTGTCGGCCATCGGGAAGAAACTGCCGCAACTGCGCAAATATATCAAACTGCCGATCGGTGTCGGTTTCGGCATTCGCGATGCGGCGACCGCGCTGGCTGTGGCCAAGCTGTGCGACGGTGTGGTGGTGGGCAGTCGCATCGTGCAGGAGATCGAAGATTCGACCGAACAGAATGTGCTCGCCAACGTGAGCAAACTGGTCAAAGAGTTAAGACTGGCCGTAGATAAGGCCTGAACCCTCTCCCGGCCTTCGGCCACCCTCTCCCGCTTGCGGGAGAGGGGCTGGGGGAGAGGGTGTAAAATGTAAACGATTGGAGAGTTGCCATGAGCTGGTTCCAGAAGTTATTGCCACCCAAGATCAAGCGCCGCGAAGGCGACATCAAAAAGAACGTGCCGGAAGGACTGTGGAGCAAGTGCCCGTCCTGCCAGGCGGTGCTGTATCACTCCGACCTGGAGAAGAACCAGAGCGTTTGTCCCAAATGCAACTATCACCATCGCATTACCGCGCGCACCCGACTGGATATGCTGCTGGACGGAGAGGGGCGCTTCGAGATCGGTGCGGAGGTGTTGCCACTGGATACGCTCAAGTTCAAGGACAGCAGAAAATATTCCGAACGCCTGGTCGCTTCCAAGCTCAGCACCGAGGAAGACGATGCGCTGGTGGTGATGCAGGGCAGTATCCATGCCTTGCCGGTGGTTGTCGCCGCCTTTGAATTCGCCTTCATGGGCGGATCGATGGGTTCGGTGGTGGGTGAGCGCTTCGTGCGCGGCGTGCAAGTCTCACTGGAGCAGAAGTGCCCGTTCATCTGTTTTTCCGCCAGCGGCGGGGCGCGCATGCAGGAAGGTTTGCTGTCGCTGATGCAGATGGCAAAAACCTGCGCCGCGCTGACCCAGCTCAGCCAGGAACGGCTGCCGTTCATCTCGGTCCTGACCGATCCGACCATGGGCGGCGTGTCGGCCAGTTTCGCGTTCATGGGCGATGTGGTGATCGCCGAACCCGCCGCACTGATCGGCTTCGCAGGCGCACGCGTGATCCAGCAGACGGTCCGCGAAACCTTGCCGGAAGGCTTTCAGCGCGCGGAGTTCCTGCTGGAGCACGGCGCGATCGATATGATCGTGGACAGGCGCGAGATGCGCAACCAGCTGGCGACCTTGATGGCCTTGTTGACCAAGCAATCTGCCGTGGCGGAAATCGAGGCGGCCTGAACTTCGATGGGGAATTCGAGATGCTGCGGCTGCGATGCCTCCCCGCATCGCCGCTGAAGAGAGGTCGATATATGCGCATATTGTCAGTCATCCTCGCTACGCTCTCATGTCTGGCAGGCGTAACGACACAGGCGCAAGCCGATACGCAACCAGTGGGTCTGGACAGCGTACCCCGCGTTTTGCTCGCCGTTGCCAATCCCGTTCAACAAGATGTGCAACTTCCGGCGATGGTGTCCATCCCGGGCAGGAACTACCAGATCGGAATCTACGAAGTCACCCAGGGAGAATGGCGTGCGGTGATGGGCGGCAATCCAAGCAAGTTCGCCGATTGCGGCGATGATTGCCCGGTCGAAAAAGTGAGCTGGGACGACACCCATATATATCTGCAAAAACTCAACAGCATGAGCGGTAGGCAATACCGCTTGCCGAGCGAAGCAGAATGGGAGTTCGCCTGCCATGGCGGAACCCAGGGCGAATATTGCGGAGGCAACAATGTTGACGTGCTGGCATGGACCGATGCCAACGCCAAAGACCGGACCCATCCGGTTGGACAGAAGCAGGCCAATGGTTACGGTTTGTATGACATGAGTGGCAATGTGATGGAATGGACCGGTGATTGCTGGGATGGAGACTGCACGATGCATGCGTTTCGCGGCGGGTCATGGATCAATGATGCGCGCGGCGCGCGCGCGACGTCACGGATCAGGTTTGTCGCTTCGATACGCAACGGTAGCGGCGGTTTGCGCCTGGCCAGGACGATACCCTGATCCCCGCCTTTCGCGGCACACGCACCACAGCGCGCACACGACCTGACGATATGCCCGACACTTTAGCGGATTGGCTTGCCTACCTCGAGTCCCTGCACCCGAAAACCATCGCGCTCGGGCTGGAACGTGTTGCGGCAGTCAGCCAGCGTATGGGTCTGCAGCCGGATTTCCCCATCATCACGGTTGGCGGCACCAACGGCAAAGGTTCGGTGTGTGCGATGCTGGAGAGCACGCTACATGCCGCCGGATATCGCGTCGCTTGCTACACCTCGCCGCATCTGCTGCACTACAACGAGCGTGTGCGCATCGCCAAACGGTCGGCGAGCGATGCCGAGTTGTGCGCATCGTTCGAGAAGATCGAACAGGCGCGCGGCGACATCCAGCTCACCTATTTCGAGTTTGGTACCCTTGCTGCGATGCAGTGCTTCATCGAACATAAGGTTGAAGTCGCGATACTCGAAGTCGGTCTGGGCGGCAGGCTGGATGCGGTGAACCTGTTCGATGGCGATTGCGCAGTGATCTCCAGTGTGGATATCGACCACACCGATTACCTGGGCGACACGCGCGAACTGATCGCTTACGAAAAAGCCGGCATCTTCCGCGCCGGACGTGTGGCGATCTGTGCGGATAGTGACGTGCCGCTATCGATGCGCAACCATGCACAGCAAATCGGCGCAGAGCTGTGGTGTATCGGCAGCGAGTTCAGTTTTACGCCGCACCAGGGCCAGTGGGATTACCGCAGCAAGGCTGGTTCACGCAATGCGCTGCCCTATCCGGCATTGCGCGGGGCATTCCAGCTTGGCAACGCCAGCGCGGCACTGGTGGCGCTGGACGCGCTGAAGGATAAATTGCCGGTAAGCATGGGCGCGGTACGGCGCGGTCTGGGAGAAGTGCAACTCGCGGGAAGATTCCAGTTCGTTCCCGGCAAGCCGGCGCTGATCCTCGATGTGGCGCACAATCCCCATGCGGCGCGAGCGCTGGCACAGAATCTGGCAGGTTTGCCGGCATGCCCGCATAGCTATGCGGTATTTTCCATGCTCGCCGACAAGGATATCGCCGGCGTGATCGAGGCACTCGATGCGCATATCGATACCTGGCTGGTGGCGGGGATAGACACGCCGCGCGGCGCGAGCGCAGCACAGCTGGAGCGGGTGCTGGAGCTGTGCCGGGTACGCGGAGAGATCAAAGTCTGCGACAACATCGCCGCGGCATTGCGTTATGCCTATAACGAGGCAGGCGAAAATGATAGAATCCTCGCCTTCGGATCGTTCCATACCGTGGCGGAAGCGATGTCCGCGAACACGCTGCCCGATATCCGTCAAGCAACCGCAACAGGTGAGAACTAGGCATGGCCAAACAACAGACAGACGATGAATTGAATCTCAGGCGCAAAGCACGCCGCCGCCTGATCGGCGCGATCGCACTCACGCTGGCGGTGGTGGTGATTTTGCCGATGGTGCTGGACCGTGAGCCCAACACCACTGGCAAGGACATCGACCTGAGCATTCCGGACCCGGACAAGGCCGGCGCATTCGTACCGCGTATAGCGATTCCCGAATCGGTACAACCTTCCGCGAGTTCGTCTGTGGCGTCGCTGCCGACAGCACCGGTCAAAGTGAACGAAACTGCCAAACCGCCTGTCGAACTTGCCCGGGCAAAACCCGCGGTAGTCGTGACAACCGTGCAGAAAGCGGCGATCAAGCAAGGCAGTGTAGAAGGATTTGTCGCGCAGATCGGAGCCTACGCGAACGCCGACACGGCCAAGCAGGAGTTGAAAAAACTCAAGAAATGGGGCTTCCGCGCCTATACCGAAAAATCCGGCGACACGACGCGGGTGCGCGTGGGCCCCTACCCGGATCGCGACAAGGCGGAGAAGGCCGCACGACAGTTGGAGAAACACGGGCTGCATCCGGTGATCGTCAGCAATAAATGAACGGACTGGATATTGCCGTCATCGGAGTGCTGGTGTTGTCGATGTTGTTCGGTCTGTGGCGCGGACTGATCAATGAGGTGTTGTCGTTGCTGGGTTGGCCGATCGCGTTCGTGGTGAGCCGGTTAGCCGCCGCCAGTATCGCGCCGCTGCTGCCGATCGCGCAGGAAGAGATGCGCGTCACGGTCGCCTATGTGTTGGTGTTCGTCGTAGCATTGATCGTGTGGGCCATCGTGGCCAGGGTCATCGCGAAAATGCTGAAGGCGATCGGGTCGGACTGGACGGACCGGGCACTGGGCGGGTTGTTCGGGGTGTTGCGCGGCGCGCTGGTGGTGCTGGTGCTGGTGTGGCTGGCCGGACTGACCCGCGTACCGGAACAGGGTTTCTGGCACGGTTCGCTGACCGGGAAGACATTGGAAGATGTTGCGCTGTTGACCAAAGGCTGGCTGCCGGACAACATCGCGCAACGCATACATTATCGAATTCGTCGTTAATATCTGGGATAGAAAATCATGTGCGGCATACTCGGAGTGATCTCGCAATCGCCGGTCAATCAGCTGTTGTATGACGGCTTGCAGGTCTTGCAACATCGCGGCCAGGATGCCGCCGGTATCGCCACGCTGGAAGGCCATACTTTTCACCTGCACAAGGACAACGGGCTGGTGCGGGACGTGTTCCGCACCCGCCACATGCGCTCGCTGCTGGGCAATGCGGGCATCGCGCACGTGCGCTATCCGACCGCCGGCTCGGCGGTGGACAACAACGAGGCGCAACCCTTCTATGTGAATTCGCCGTTCGGTATCGTGCTCGGCCACAACGGCAACCTGACCAATGCCGACGAACTGAAGCAGCAGTTGTTCGCGGAAGACCTGCGCCACGTCAACACCAATTCGGATTCCGAAGTGCTGCTGAATGTACTGGCCCACGAGTTGCAGATCAAATCCAGGCAGTACCACCTGGATGCGGAAACCATCTTTGCTGCGGTGTCCGGCGTGCATCAGCGCTGCCGCGGCGCCTATGCGGTGGTGGCGATGATCGCCGGTTACGGACTGCTGGCGTTCCGGGATATCTACGGCATCCGCCCGCTGGTGATCGGCGTGAACGAGACCCCGCAGGGCAAGGAGTATCTGGTCGCATCGGAAAGCGTGGCGCTGGATACGCTCGGATTCAAGTTCCTGCGCGATATCGCGCCGGGTGAAGCGGTGTTCGTCGATTTCGACGGCAATCTGCACAGCCGGCAATGCAGCGACAAAGCCACGCTCAATCCATGCATCTTCGAATACGTGTATCTGGCCCGTCCGGATTCGGTGATCGACGGCATCTCGGTGTATGAGACACGCTTGTACATGGGCGAGTACCTGGCCGACAAGCTCAAGCGCAGCTGGAAGGAGATCGACATCGATGTGGTGATCCCGATCCCTGATTCGAGCCGTCCCAGCGCGCTGCAACTGGCGAACCGTTTGAAGATCCCGTTCCGTGAGGGTTTCGTGAAGAACCGCTACATCGGCCGCACCTTCATCATGCCGGGACAGGCGATGCGCAAGAAATCGGTGCGCCAGAAACTGAATGCGATCGGTGTCGAATTCAAGGGCAAGAACGTGTTGCTGGTGGATGACTCCATCGTGCGTGGTACCACCAGCCGCGAGATCGTGCAGATGGCGCGCGATGCGGGCGCACTCAAAGTATATTTCGCTTCCGCGGCACCGCCGGTGCGCTTTCCGAATGTGTATGGCATCGACATGCCCAGTCCCCAGGAACTGATCGCGACCGGACGCAGCGACGAAGAGATCTGCCGCGAGATCGGCGCGGACCGGATCATTTACCAGGATCTCGACGACCTCAAAGCGGCGGTGCATAAAGCCAATACCAATATCAACAACTTCGACGCATCATGCTTCGACGGGGTCTACATCACCGGCGACATCAGCGCTGATTATCTGAACAAGATTGAAGCGATGCGCGGCAGCGGGGAATCCATAATGCCGATCGACGATGACCAGCTGGAACTGAATCTGGCGGTAAGCGCCAGCTCGATGTGAGATGGTAAGGTGGGTAGATCAATCGAGTCTGACCCCATTGATACTTGGGTGCGGACCGCATCATCTACCAGGACCTCGATGATCTCAAGGCGGCGGTGCATAAAGCCAATACCAACATCAACAACTTCGACGCATCATGCTTCGACGGGGTCTACATCACCGGCGACATCAGCGCCGATTATCTGAACAAGGTTGAAGCGATGCGCGGCAGCGGGGAATCGCAAACGCTGATCGATGATGACCAGCTGGAGCTGAATCTGGCGGTAAGCGCCAGCTCGATGTGAGATGGTAAGGTGGGTAGATCAATCGAGTCTGACCCCATTGATACAAGGAGATTCGACCCCCCAGGTGGCTCAGGTATTGCTGTTTGCGCAGGGGCGGTTGGGGGTTGTTTGACAGTTCTTACGCTATAGTGTCAAGTGAAGTGTATCGCGGCTTCGTCGCGGCGTTGCTTTACTTCTCCGCCTTTGCTGGAGAGTTCTTTTCCTTGTTCAGAAACTCCCTCAGCTTTTCGCTCGTTGGATACTCCTCTGGGTGTCCCCATTCCGGTATCGCCTCTGAAGCCGTAGGTGCCGGTGCGCTTTTCCTCTTCGGCGCGATTGGGCGGAATTTTGCCGCTACGTCCGGCGGGAGTTTTGCTATCTTCTGCGCCCTCGTCTCCGGTGTGTCTAGAAAGTTCGGAAGATTCTCGTCCCAACTTGGGGGCATCTCTTCCCAGTCTGTCTCGGTTTCCGCCGGCATCTCGCGCTGTAGCACTGTTTGCCTTTCAAGGCGCTGAATAATGTGTGCAACTGCGTTTGCTTCAAAATTGTGAATATGAGGATTGCCATCGCCAAAGCGTCGAAGGAGGAAAGTCGCGAAAATGATGCGGAATGGGGAAAACATAATAGTTGTAAGCAAGCTAAGCCAACCTTGGAAAATTAGGAAACCAATCAGCCATGAAGAAAGCCATATGCTTGTAGGCCATAGTATCCAAGCAGCTAGAAAATAAGACGGGATCTTTAAGAATTGCCAGAGTTGACACGCTACGGCAGAAATGGGTGAGTTGAATACAAAACCAGCCCTGAAAAGCTCAAATATATAGCAGCCCAGTGCAATAAGTAGTGCGAGCAAAATGGATTTTGTCCAGAGCACACCGATTAGAAATCCGACTTCTGGGAATTTGTGAAGCCACTGGACTGTAAAATGGGCCTCCTTGATTATCTGATCCCGCGTTCCTGGCTTGATATACTCTAACTGTTCGGTGGCTTCAAGAAACTGTTGTGTCGGAAATCCACCGAATCGTAAGCCTGCTGAGCTGTAGAGGCTACCTTGAATATCTATGGCTTTCATAGTGTGTTTTCTCCGTACTTCCTCAATTGCCGCTTCTTGAGTTTGTTGGTGTAGTGCGCCGGGGGACGTATGGTTTTGGTGTATCCTTTGACGCAAACTGTTTTATAGATGTTGGACTGATTAACGTATGGATTGCTAGCGCCTGGTGTAAGTGTCGGGTCGGGCAGGTCTGATGCCCATGAAGAGAACGGAAGAGACAGAGCGAGCGTAGCTATTACGATAGAACGAGAAGAGCTCATAGATTACTGCTTGCCCTGTAGAATTGACTTGTCACATTTTCCGCTTGGTTTCCCAAACTCGATAGCACAGCCACGATAAAACCAAAAATGTAACCCCTAGTGCAAAAGCATCGTAATCCATAATTACTTTGTCACCATAATAAGCGCTAGTGTATGTCTCCGCTAAATTATCTGCTCCAATCCCTGCACAGATAGGGATCGACCAAAACAAAAGGTACTCCATGTAGAACGCTTTGAACTTCTCGTAGAACTCTCTGAACTTCTCGATGGCTGCTTTGTCGTTCGGATGCATCGCGCTTCCCCCTTTATTTTGTAATCGGAATATTGCACTTTCACTTACCGCGGGGCTATCAACTATTGTACATTGCAAGGCAGGAGATTATTGCTAACATGTTGATTCAATATGTCATGGTGCGGTTACCGTATGGATAAATTTATTCTATCAGGCAGAGCTAGTTGGAGTGCGGCAAAATTTCTGTAGTACATCAGAACAAAACGGATACATTACATCGTGGGTTGCTGCGTTTGATAATCGAAAATGCGGTATTACTGTATCAGCGCAGATAGAAACTCAATAGGTGGGGTTTTTGACGCCCATAAAGCAATTAAAGGGGTCAGCTTCCCAATATGTTTTTTCATTTCACATCTCCTGTTCAAAATCAGCAATTAAAGGGGTCAGCTTCGCATTAAATTTTCTCATTTCAATTCTCCCTCTCAAAATCCAAAATCAACTTGATCTTCAACCCTCGCATCCTGATCTTTCTTCACCACCGGTCTGCCCGGTTTTCTCTGCGCGCGCCGCACACCGACTGCAGCACACATGATCTCGCTGAACCGTTCGCTGCCCAGCGGCTGTCCCTGTGCCAGCGCAAGGCGTATGTCCGCCAGCGCCTCTTCATCCAGTTCGCTGCGCAACAGTCCGCGGTAGGCGGCCTGTCTGAGAGCCGCATCCTCGCCCAGCGCAAGGTACTGCGGGTGAGGCGCGATGCGTTCATCCATTTGTCCAAGACCATTGGGTCGGTGACTCGACCAGCGGTATTGCGCAGGGTCGCTCACCATATTTGCGCGCACCGGGTTGAGTTCGATGTAGCGCGCAGGTGAGCTGGTAAGCCTCGGCCTGCACCAGGTTGGATTTGAAACGTCCTTCCCACAAAATTCCCGTACGGCGATAACTGCGATTGATGTATTGCACATGGCGCTGCCCAAACTGCGCGCCTTGAGCTGGGATTCCATCTGCAGGCTTTTGACGGTCTCAAGGCCAGCCACGTATTGGGTGGTGAATGCCCGATTGCGCGCGCCGGGCAGGAACTGCTGCTCGGCGCAAAATGGAAAATAACAGGATGTGATTTCCGGCAAGCTCCCCCCAAAATGGAATAACTTGTTTGGACTGATTGTATCCGAACAATAATTTAATTTTGATATTTACCAAAGTATCGAGATACGAAAGAGATTGGCCAGACATATCTCGAGCTTGAATGGTGTGAATGGTTATTACCCCCTATGCCGGTTGACAGGCATGAGCAAGGAACGCTACTCTACGACCGCGCCGATTTGAGGAACAGCTTGCGGGCGCATAATAAATACTGCTAAAGCGAGGGAAACCCGGTTTAGCGCTAAGCTTTCCGGGTTTTTGCATTTTGGGAGTCACCATGTCAGACAAAGAAAATTACCAACCTGAGACGCTGGCCGTGCATGCCGGCACGGCGCGCAGCCAGTTCGGCGAACACAGCGAAGCGTTGTTCCTGACTTCCAGCTTCGTGTTCGAGAATGCCGCCCAGGCGGCCGCGCGCTTCATCGGCGAACAGCCGGGCAACATCTATTCGCGCTTCACCAATCCGACTGTCACGATGTTCGAGGAGCGCCTCGCCGCGCTGGAAGGGGCAGAGCAGTGCGTGGCGACCGCATCCGGCATGTCGGCGATACTGGCCTGCGTGATGGGTGTGCTGAAGGCCGGCGATCATGTTGTCGCTTCGCGCAGCCTGTTCGGTGCGACGGTGAATCTGTTCAACAACATCATCAAAAAGTTCGGCGTTGAGACGACCTATGTCTCCGCCACCGATGTCGCGGAATGGCAGGCGGCAGTGCGCCCGAATACCCGGCTGTTCTTTCTCGAAACGCCGTCGAATCCGCTCACCGAGATTTCCGACATCAGCGCGATTTCGGCAATCGCGAAGCACTGCGGTGCGCTGCTTGCGGTGGACAACTGCTTCTGCACGCCGATACTGCAGCGCCCGCTGCTGCTGGGCGCGGACATCGTGATCCACTCTGCGACCAAGTACATCGACGGGCAGGGGAGGGTGCTGGGCGGCGCGGTGCTGGGTAGCAAAAAGAATCTGGAAGGCGTGTACGGCTTTCTGCGCACCGCCGGTCCGACCATGAGCGCATTCAATGCATGGGTGTTCCTGAAGGGTATCGAGACGCTCAAGCTGCGCATGGAAGCACACTGTGCCAATGCGCTGAAATTGGCACAGTGGTTGGAAGCGCAACCCAGCGTGGCGCGCGTGTTCTATCCCGGACTGCCGTCGCATCCGCAGCACACGCTGGCGATGAAACAGCAGAAGAGCGGCGGCGGTATCGTGTCGTTCGAGGTCGCATCATCTCGGGGGAGCGGCAAGGAAGCGGCATGGCGCGTGATCGACAACACCAGGCTGCTGTCCATCACTGCCAATCTGGGCGACACCAAGACCACCATCACCCATCCGGCCAGCACCACCCATGCGCGCATCTCGCCGGAGGCGCGCGCAGCGGCAGGTATCACTGATGGTCTGATTCGAATCGCGGTCGGGCTGGAGGCGGCTGTCGATATCCAAAATGACCTGGCTAGAGGCTTGACTTAGCCCTCTCCCCCAACCCCTCTCCCGCTTGCGGGAGAGGGTGGCCGAAAGGTCGGGAGAGGGAGTGATTCGAAGGGTGGAACGTTATGAATAATCTCGCCGCACAGGTCGGTGCACTGCTCAAGTCACACGGGCTGATGCTGGCCACGTCGGAATCCTGTACTGGCGGCGGTGTGGCACAGGCGATCACCGAGGTGGCGGGCAGCTCGGCCTGGTTCGAACGCGGCTTCGTCACCTATTCCAATCTGTCCAAGCGGCA
>JBBRDZ010000078.1:0-11339 GCA_038203435.1 Burkholderiales bacterium | reverse complement strand
GAAGGTCACGCCCATGATGGTGTCGGCGCGCGTGGTGTAGACCCACAGTTTTTCTTCCTTGTCGTCCAGCGTACATGGGAAGGCAAAACGCACCCCGTAGCTCTTGCCTATCCAGTTGGCCTGCATGGTCTTCACCCGTTCCGGCCAGCCCGGCAGTTTGTCGAGGTCGGCCAACAGTTCTTCCGCATATTGGGTGATGCCGAAGTAATAGCCGGGTATCTCGCGCTTCTCCACGATGGCGCCGGTGCGCCAGCCGCGCCCGTCGATCACCTGTTCGTTGGCCAGCACGGTCTGGTCCACCGGATCCCAATTCACTACTTGCGTCTTCTTGTAGGCGATGCCTTTCTCCAGCATGCGCAGGAACAGCCACTGGTTCCACTTGTAGTAATCCGGCCGGCAGGTCGCCAGCTCGCGTTCCCAGTCGATCGCGAACCCGAGCGACTTGAGCTGCTGTTTCATATAGGCGATATTGTCGTAGGTCCACTTGGCGGGCGGCACCTTGTTCTGGATCGCCGCCTTCTCAGCGGGCAGGCCGAACGCATCCCAGCCCATCGGCTGCAGCACGTTGTAGCCGCGCATCTTGTGCCAGCGCGACAGCACATCGCCGATGGTGTAGTTGCGCACATGGCCCATGTGCAGCTTGCCGGAAGGGTAAGGGAACATCGACAGGCAGTAATACTTGGGTTTGCTTGCGTCTATTTTGGCGCGGAATGCATTGCTCTTTTCCCAGTGTTGCTGTGCTTGTTGTTCGATACGCTTGTGATCGTAATTGGATTCCATTCGATGTGAATCTATTGTGTGATTTATCAGTGTGGCATTATAGCGTCATCGCCAGCCCGCCGCGATAACAGAACCAATCGAGGAACAAGCCATGAAGAACATGATTGCCGGTCTTTTGCTGTTGTTAGCATTACCCGTCCACGCCGCCCCGAATATCGTCGTGCAGGCGATACAGATGCCCGCCTGGCTGGAGCGCGGAGCGATCAACCGGCCGTTGTCGGTAGGCATGGAATTGAACGACGGGGACAAGCTCACTACCGGTGCGGGTGCCCGCATCCTGTTGCGATCAGCCGACGGCAGCGCGATCAAGCTGGGGGAAAATGCCGGTTTGTCCGTGTCCAACCTTGCGCAAAAACGTGAGGAAAGAGGCTTGTTCACAGCGCTGCTTGATGTCGCCAAAGGCGCGTTTCGTTTTACTACATCAGCCGTCGCCAAGCTGCGGCCGCGTGATGTGACCGTGCGGGTCGCGGGCGCGACGGTGGGGATACGGGGTACCGACGTGTGGGGCAAGGTGGGCGGCAAGATGAGCGTGGCCGCGATGGAAAAGGCGATGGGAAAAAGCCTGGCGGATGCGGACAAAGACGGCAAGTTCGATTTTGACGTGGTTTGCCTGATCGAAGGCAAGATCAGCGTGGCGCATCAAAACGAAACGCCGTTCGTGATGGATCAGCCGCAAACCTTCTACGTGATGCGCAAGGAAGCACCACCATTGCCGGTTGCCGGCCTGGCCGCCGAACAACTGGCCAAGTGGGCGAGTGAGACCGAGATCGCAGCCGGACAGGGCGCGAGCCGCGCCGGCGGTAAATGGAAAGTGATACTGCTTACCGCACGCAGCGAGCATGAGGCGCTGGTCGTCTACGATGAGTTGCGCGGTTCTGGCTATGACGCGCGCATCAGGCCGTTGCAGGACGGACAATTCCAGTTGCGCATCAGCAACCTGCCCAGCCGTGCCGAGGCGCAAGCGCTGGCGGCCAAACTGAACGGCAAGATGGGCATAACTTCACCCGCAGTTGGGCGTTGATGCTTGGGTTAGCTGACGAGAAGGCATTCTGCTAGAATTGCCGCCTAAAATTTTTATAAATCCCCTCAGGAGAGTAAATTATGTCCCGCAAGCACCCCGTGATTGCCGTGACCGGTTCGTCCGGCGCCGGCACCACTACTGTTAAACGCGCCTTTGAAAACATCTTTCGCCGCGAGAAGATGAACGCCGCTGTCATCGAAGGCGACAGTCTGCACAGCCTGGACCGCATGTCGTTTCGCGAAGCGGCTGCCAAAGCTGCCAAGGCCGGCAACAACAGTTTCAGTCACTTCGGGCCCGAGGCCAACCATTTCGACAAGATCGAAGATACGTTCAAGACCTACGGCAAGACCGGCATGTGCAAACGCCGTTACTATGTGCACAGCGAGGCCGAGGCCGGACTGCACAACAAACATTTCAAACTGAAAGACCTGAAGCCCGGCGTATTCACCCCGTGGGAAGACATCGAGAAGGATTCCGACCTGTTGTTTTACGAAGGCCTGCATGGCCTGGCTACCGATAACGGCAAGATCGATGCGGCCAAATATGTGGATCTGGGTATCGGCGTGGTGCCGGTGGTCAACCTGGAATGGATACAGAAGATACATCGCGATGGCGCGGAACGCGGCTACTCGGCCGAAGCCACCGTGGATACCATCATGCGCCGCATGCCGGACTACATCAAATACATCACCCCGCAGTTTTCGCGCACCCACATCAATTTCCAGCGCGTGGCGACGGTCGATACCTCCAATCCGTTCATCGCGCGTGATATCCCGACGCCCGATGAAAGTTTCGTGGTGGTTCGTTTTCGCGAACCCAGGGGTGTGGATTTCCCATACATGCTGGCCATGATCCCGAATTCTTTCATGTCACGTGCCAATACTTTGGTCGTGCCCGGTGGCAAGATGAGCCATGCGATGGAAATCATCCTCGCACCGATCATGCACGAGATGATCGAGAACAAGAAGAAGTAAGTATTTCGAAAGGGACAAAGGGGGAAGCAGACGGCAAGTTTGCTTCCCCGTTTTATTTGCAATGGATCTGCTCAAAGGCCTCAATCCCGAACAACGACAGGCAGTCACACTGCCGCACCAATCCGCACTGATCCTGGCGGGAGCAGGCAGCGGCAAGACACGTGTGCTGACCACGCGCATCGCCTGGCTGATCAGCACCGGCGCGGTCAGTCCGCAGCATATCCTGGCGGTGACGTTCACCAACAAATCGGCAAAGGAGATGCTCACGCGTTTGTCGGCGATGCTGCCTCCTTCGACAATGCTCAGGACAGGGATTAACGCGCGCGGTTTGTGGATAGGCACTTTTCACGGCCTGTGCAACCGCATGCTGCGCGCGCACTACCGCGAGGCGAATCTGCCGCAGACCTTTCAGATACTCGACAGCGGCGACCAGCTTTCTGCGATCAAACGCCTGATGAAAACGATGAACGTGGACGACGAGAAGTACCCGCCGCGCGAGATGCAGAACTTCATCAGCGGTAGCAAGGAAGAGGGTCTGCGCGCGCACGAAGTGGAAGCCTACGATCCGTACACGCGGCGCAAGGTGGAAGTCTTTGCCGAATATGACGCACAGTGTCAGCGCGAGGGTGTGGTGGATTTTTCCGAGCTGCTGTTGCGCTGCTACGAGCTGCTGTCGCGCAACGCGGCATTGCGCGAGCACTACCAGGAACGCTTCAAACATATCCTGGTGGATGAGTTCCAGGACACCAACAAATTGCAGTACCGGTGGTTGAAACTGCTGGCCGGTAAAGATAATGCGCTGTTCGCGGTGGGCGACGACGATCAGTCCATCTATGCATTTCGCGGCGCCCATGTCGGCAACATGCAGGACCTGACGCGCGATTTCCATGTCGAGTCGGTGATCAAGCTGGAACAGAATTACCGCTCGCACGGCAACATCCTCGACGCGGCCAATGCACTGATCAGCCGCAACCGCAACCGTCTCGGCAAGAATCTGTGGACATCCGAGCAGGGCGGCGAACCGTTGCGCGTGTACGAGGCACCGACCGACGTGGAGGAGGCGGGTTTCATCGTCAGCGAGATCCAGCAGTTGAGATCCGATGGTGTTAATCTCAAAGAGATCGCGCTGCTGTACCGTTCCAACGCACAATCGCGGGTGCTGGAGCACGCACTGGTCTCCGCCGGATTGTCGTATCGCGTGTACGGCGGGTTGCGTTTTTTCGAACGCCAGGAGATCAAGCACGCGCTGGCCTATCTGCGCCTGATGGAAAACACCGACGACGACAACGCGCTGCTGCGCATCATCAATTTCCCGACACGCGGTATCGGCGCGCGCAGCATCGAGCAGTTGCAGGAAGCGGCCAGAATGAATTCGACCGCCTTGTGGGATGCCGCTGCCCGTGCCGGCGGCAAGGTATCGGCATTCGTGACGATGATCGAATCATTGCGCAGTGCGATCCACGAATTGCCGCTCCCTGAAATCCTGGATCACGTGCTGGAGCACAGCGGGCTGTACGCACATGTTCGCAACGAGACCGGCGTCAGAAAGCGCGAAGCGGAAGAGCGCCTGGAAAACCTTAACGAATTGATCAACGCGGCCACGCTGTTCGTGCACGAGAACGAAGACGACAGCCTGACTTCGTTCCTCACCCACGCCTCGCTGGAAGCGGGCGAACACCAGGCCGGCGACCAGGACGATGCGCTGCACCTGATGACGGTGCATGCCGCCAAGGGCCTGGAATTCCACTCCGTGTTCATCACCGGCCTCGAGGAGGGTTTGTTCCCGCACCAGAACAGCCAGCATGCCGATGGCGGTCTCGACGAAGAACGCCGCCTGATGTATGTGGCGATCACCCGCGCCCGCCGTCGCCTTTACCTCAGCTTTGCGCAACGGCGCATGTTGCATGGTCAGGCCAGCTACAGCATGGCATCGAGCTTCCTGCGCGAGCTGCCGGACAATCTGCTGCATTGGATCACGCCGCGCATCGCCCAGCACAGCGCCTTTGAGCAATCACTGCCGGCACAGCGGCAGGCGACGGCTGCGCCGCCCCAGCATTCTGCCGCATCATCAAGCTGGCGCAGCGGTCAGGCGGTATTCCACAGCAAGTTCGGCGAGGGCATGATCGTGAATCTGGAGGGCAGCGGTGCGGATGAACGCGTGCAGGTGAATTTCCGCAAGGCGGGATTGAAGTGGCTGGCGCTGGAGTATGCGAAGCTGACGGCCTTGTAGCAGCGGGCCCCGCGCGTGCTGCGCACGACGGGCCATGCAAGTCGTATCAGAAATATTTCGGATCGTCGGATTTGAATATGTCGGTTGGCGGTGGCGTGTCGATCTCATCCTTCAGCGGCGGAAAGATCTCGCTGTAACTGGTATACAGCGAAGTGAACACCAGCGGCAGCAACACCAGCCAACCCAGCATCATCGGCAGGCTGGCGAGTATCGCCAGCAACAGGAACGTCATGCCGTACACAAGCATCGGGCCGACGTTATACAAAAAGGCGCGCAGACTGAGCCTCATCGCATGCAGCGGCGGCACATTCCGGAAGTACACCAGCAGCGGTGCATATTGCATCGCCATCATCAGCACGCTGAACAACACGATGCCGAGCAGCATCGCAAAGCCCGCTCCGGTGACAGCCTGTAACATCGCGTTGGGGTTGGCATCCGGCTGGCCACCCATCAGTATCCCGACCAGGGTGGCACCGCCGACCAGCATCATCGCGCCAAAGATCAGCAACTGGCTGACCAGCGAGATACCGCCCAGCGTGACCAGCGGCGAAGTGTGACTCTTGAAGCCCCTGAACAAATGCGCCAATTCAAGCTCGTCGCCCTGGCTCAACGCGCGGCAACCGGCCATCAGGCCGACCAATACCGCAGGCATCAGCAAACTGACCAGCGGCTCGCCCACGACAGGAACGCTGGAGATGCCCAGCGCTGCGACCATGCAAATGATCAGCATCACGATCCACAATAGTGGCGCTTTCATGAACAGGGCGTAGCCTTGCTTGATCCATTCCCAGCCCTGTTTGGTCGGTAGTCGTTGCGGTTCCATCATTTTCTCCCCCGGGTGCGCATCACAACCAGACGGCATGTTGCGCCGCTGCGATGTGATGTTTCAGTATGCGTTCAAAGTGGCGCGGGTCATGCGCATTGATCAACTCGCCGTCGCGCGGCAGATGCTTGTCGTACAGGCGCGACAGCCAGAATCTCAGCGCGGCGACGCGCAGCAGCAGCGGCCATGCCATCTGTTCGTTATCCCGCAACGGGCGCACTGCATGGTAAGCGCGCAACAGCATCTGTGTTTTGTCCGCCTCCAGCGTGCCGTCGTGACGCAGGCACCAGTCGTTCACGGTGATCGCCAGATCATAGAGCAACGCGTCACTGCAGGCGAAATAAAAATCGATCAACCCGCCGATGTGATCGTCCTCCAGCAACGCATTGTCGCGGAACAGGTCGCCATGGATCACGCCCTGTGGCAGGGTCGTCCAATCCTGCCGCGCCTGCAACGCGACTTCCCGGTCCAGCAAGGCAGCCTGTTGCGCATCCAGGAACGGCCGCACCTGCTGTGCGCTTGCCGCGCGCCATGCCGGTCCGCGCGGATTGGGCATGATCTGCGAGAAACTCTGTCCGGCGATATGCATCTGTCCGAGCATCGCGCCGATGGCGGCACACTGTGCGCCGTTCGGCGCGGTGGTGGATCTGCCGCTGAGGCGGCTGACGATACAGGCAGGCTTGCCATTGAGCGTGCCCAAAAACTGGTTGGCGCGATTCGCCACCGGGTTGGGGCAGGGAATGCCGTGGCGCGCCAGATGAGCCATCAG
Source organism: Burkholderiales bacterium (assembly GCA_038203435.1). GTDB lineage: Bacteria > Pseudomonadota > Gammaproteobacteria > Burkholderiales > Gallionellaceae > Gallionella. Next base: position 4,742 of record JBBRDZ010000078.1, on the reverse strand, counting down.
ATTCAGGTAGAACGGCAATTCGTCGGCGCCGAGTATCTCGAACAGGGTCAGCACGAAACGACCGTTGCCGGTGGTGACGAAATAGTTGGTGTTTTCAATGCCGGATGCGATGCCCTGCAATGACTGCAACTGGCCCAGCGAATAATCGCCCAGCCAAGCAGTCAGTTCAGCTTCGGAAACACTGGTAAAAACCGCCATGCTTCAGAACTTGTGGATGACCCAGCGCGGTGGGCGCACACCGGAGTCCAGGCTTTCCTGGCGCGAGAATTTACCGTCGCCCTGGTCGTCGACCAGAAAATAGGGTTTGCCGACCTTGGGGATGATCTTGATCATGTACAGCTTTCCGCTCACGCGGTATTCCTCGACGGTCTGATCTTTCTTTTTAATGATCGTCACTTCCGGTTCATCACCGGTAAAGCCGCCTGTTGCAGGGGGCGGAGGCAAAGGTTCGAGATTGCCGGCGGTGTGCTTTTCGGCGTAAGCGGAGACTGTATAGATGCTCAGCAGCAACAATGACAGGAAACGCATCGTAGAGATAGGCATGGGATTTAATCGGGTGATTGCAATGGTTGCATTTTAGCCGATGCGCGGCGAGTCTGCGCGGGTTGCTGCGACATTCGCACCGGCAGGTTCAACCGGTACTCCAGTCGCGTGGGTGCTTCATGCCGACGATCACAAATACAGCTGTTTTTCGCGTTCCGCATCGGAAGGCTCGAAGCCGCGCGTTTCATAGTGTTTGAAGATCGCGTCCACGACCGCCTGGGGTTCGTCGATGAGCTGGATCAGATCCATGTCTTCGGGGCTGATGACTTTTTCATCGAGCAGCGTGGTGCGGAACCAGTCCAGCATGCCGCCCCAGAATTGCGAGCCGACCAGTATGATCGGGATGCGCCGCGTCTTGCCGGTCTGCACCAGCGTCAATGCTTCCATCAATTCGTCCAGCGTGCCGAACCCGCCCGGCATCACCACGTAAGCGCTGGCAAATTTGACGAACATGACTTTGCGCGCGAAGAAATGCTGGAAGGTCTGGCTGATGTTCTGGTAGGAATTGCCGGCCTGTTCGTGCGGCAACTGGATATTCAGTCCGACACTGGGCGATTTGCCGTAGAACGCGCCCTTGTTGGCGGCTTCCATAATGCCCGGGCCGCCGCCGGAGATGACCGAGAATCCGGCATCGGACAGCAGTCGCGAGATCACCTCGGTGAGTTTGTAGTAGGGTTGATCCGGCCGGGTGCGTGCGCTGCCAAAGATGCTCACCGCAGGATGGATCTGGTTGAGCCGTTCGGTGGCAGAAACAAACTCTGACATAATGCCGAACACGCGCCAGGCTTCTTTGGAATTCCACCCTTCCGGTACCAATGAGACGGGCAATTTGGACGGTATGTTCATGGAGTTCCCCCGGATAATATATTTAGATTGCGAATGAAAACGGATAAAACATTACTGCTGGTCGACGGTTCCTCGTTCCTGTACCGCGCCTTCCACGCCATGCCGGATCTGCGCAGTCCGCAGGGTGAACCGACGGGTGCGATACACGGTGTGCTCAACATGCTGCGCAAGCTGCGCAATGATTACCCGGCGGATTATAGCGCGTGCGTATTCGACGCAAAAGGCAAAACCTTCCGCGACGACTGGTATCCCGAGTATAAGGCACACCGCCCGCCCATGCCTGACGACCTGGTGCAGCAGATCGAGCCGCTGCACCGGGCCATCGCCGCGTCCGGCTGGAACATCCTGATGCTGGACGGCGTGGAGGCGGACGACGTGATCGGCACGCTGGCACAACAGTCACAGGATGGGGTTCGTTGCGTGATCGCCACCGGCGACAAAGACCTTGCGCAACTGGTCAACGAACGCGTGACCCTGATCAACACCATGAGCAACGAGACGCTGGACATCGCCGGCGTGAACGCCAAATTCGGTGTGCCGCCGGAACGCATCGTCGACTACCTGACGCTGGTGGGCGATACGGTGGACAATGTGCCGGGCGTGGACAAATGCGGCCCCAAGACCGCCGTGAAATGGCTGGCCCAGTACGGCACACTCGACAACCTGATCGCGCACGCCGCCGAGATCGGCGGCGTGGTGGGCGAAAATCTGCGCAAGGCGCTGGATTGGCTGCCACAGGGCCGCAGGCTGGTCACCGTAAAATGCGATGTGCCTTTGCCGATGCACTACGACCAACTGGTCGCACCGGCACAGGACGATGTCCAACTGAAACAACTGTATGAACATTTCGGCTTCAAGAGCCTGTTGCGCGAGTTGAATGGCGGAAACAATGACGGCTCACGCGCTTTCCCGGCGCAGCGAAAACCGCAAGTACCAGCCGCAGAAAGTTTGCCCGGTGAGGCACCGGCCCGCACCGACAATACGCAGTACCGGGCGATCCTCAGCGAAGCGCAGCTCGACGCGTGGCTGGAAAAGATGCTGGCCGCCGAACTGGTCTGTGTGGACACCGAAACCACCGGGCTGGACATGATGAACGCGCAACTGGTCGGCATGTCGTTCGCGATCTCGCCGCACGATGCAGCCTACCTGCCGCTGGCGCATGTCTACCCCGGTGCGCCGGATCAGCTCAACCGCGAACGGGTCCTGCAAAAACTCAAACCATGGCTGGAAAGTCCCGAACATAAAAAGCTCGGGCAGAACCTCAAATACGACATGCACATCTTCGCCAATCACGGCATTGCGCTGGCGGGCATCCATGACGACACGCTGTTGCAATCCTATGTGCTGGAAAGCCACAAGCCGCATGACATGGACAACCTCGCGCTGCGTCATCTCAACGTCAAGACCATCAGTTTCAGCGAGGTGGCCGGCAAGGGCGCGAAACAGATATGCTTCGACCAGGTCGACATCGACACCGCGACCCATTATGCCGCCGAGGACGCCGACATCACGCTGCAGCTGCACCGCAACCTGTACCCGCAGATCGAGCGGAACAGCGGCCTGCAGTATGTGTATCGCGCCATCGAGATGCCGAGCATGCGGGTGCTCTACACCATGGAACGCAACGGCGTGCTGCTCGACAGCGCGCTGCTGCAGATACAGAGTCGCGAGTTGGGCGAAAAGCTGATTGCGCTGGAAGCCAAAGCGCACGAGGCTGCCGGACAACCATTCAACCTGAATTCGCCGAAACAGATCCAGGAAATCCTGTTCGACAAACTGCAATTGCCGGTCAAGAAAAAGACCCCGAGCGGCACGCCGTCCACCGATGAGGAAGTGCTGCAGGAACTGGCGCTCGACTATCCGCTGCCGAAGATCCTGCTGGAATATCGCGGCATGGCCAAACTCAAATCCACCTACACCGACAAATTGCCGCTGTCGGTCGATCGCGCGACGGGCCGCGTGCACACCAGCTATTCCCAGGCGGTGGCGGTGACCGGGCGACTGGCCTCGAACGATCCCAATCTGCAGAACATCCCGATCCGCAGCGCGGAAGGACGACGCATCCGCGAAGCGTTCATCGCGCCGCCCGGCAGCCGTATCGTGTCGGCCGATTATTCACAGATCGAATTGCGCATCATGGCGCATCTGTCCGGCGATGCCGGCCTGCTGACGGCGTTCGCCAACAACGAGGACATACACCGCGCCACCGCTGCCGAAATTTTCATGGTCGCGCCCGCCGAGGTAACCGGTGAGCAACGCCGTTATGCCAAGGTCATCAACTTCGGCCTGATCTACGGTATGTCCCCGTTCGGTCTGGCCAAGCAGCTCGGCATCGAACGCAGTGCGGCGATCGCGTATATCGACCGCTATTTCACGCGCTATCCCGGTGTGCGCGACTACATGGACAACACCCGCGAGCAGGCCAAACAACAGGGCTATGTCGAGACAGTGTTCGGCCGCCGCCTGTGGCTGCCGGAGATCAACAGCAGCAACGGCATGCGCCGCCAGGGCGCGGAACGAGCCGCGATCAACGCGCCGATGCAGGGTACCGCGGCAGATCTGATCAAGCTGGCGATGATCGCCGTTCAGGGTTGGCTGGAACAGCACAAGTTGCAGACGCGGCTCATCATGCAGGTGCACGATGAACTGGTAATGGAAGTGCCCGAGGCGGAATTGCCCCGGGTCAAGCAGATGCTGCCGGAACTGATGTGCGGTGTCGCCGAACTGCACGTGCCGTTATTGGTGGAACTGGGGACAGGGATGAATTGGGATGAGGCACACTAGGGCAACGCCGGGGTGCTGATTTTTTGGTGGCCCAATCAATTCAGCTACTTTGCAAACTGCTGCAGATACAGATCTTCCACGCGCTTGCGTGCCCAGGGTGTCCTGCGCAGGAACTTCAAACTGGATTTGATGCTGGGGTCGTGGCTGAAGCAGCGCACCGGCACTGCAGCAGCCATGGCGACCCAGCCGATGTGCTCGGATAGCCGGGTGACCATCATTTCCAGGGTGATACCGTCCAGATTGCGCGCTTGTTTGTCGGTGCTCATCAGTTCATTTTACAGGGTTAGGCGGCGGCAGCGTTTACAATGCGATCCTTCAATTTCCGGATACCCTGCCCATGTCCCTCCCTGTCCGCCTCGCGAAACGCGTGGTCGAGTTGGCCTCCTGTTCGCGCAGTGAGGCCGAACGGTATATCGCTGGGGGCTGGGTGACGGTGGATGGCGTCGTGGTGGAACAGCCGCAGTTCATGGTGTCGCAGCAAAAAGTCGAACTCCATCCGGAAGCGGATCCGGCCCCGGTCGAACCGGTGACCATACTGTTGCATCAGTCCGCAGACGCGGATGTTGACT
>JBBRDZ010000077.1:0-11457 GCA_038203435.1 Burkholderiales bacterium | reverse complement strand
CGGCCTGTTTGACCGACTCGTGCAAACCGTCCGCACCGCCGATGATGAACGCGACATCGTGGCCCGCGCGCATCCAGTCCTGCATCTGCGCTGCAAGTTGCCGGGTGGTCGGCTGCACGCCGTGCTCATCCAGCACGATATGACGGCAGTGTTGCGGCAAAGCGGCGAGGATGCGCTGTGCCTCGGCTGCCATGATCTGCAGCGTGGATTTACCGGTGCTGCGCGGCTCGGGCTTTAGCTCGATCAGATCGATGCGAGCTTCGCGCGGCATGCGCTTGCTGTATTCGTTGAAGCCCGTCCTGATCCAGTCCGGCATCTTGTGGCCGACCGCAACGATGAGCAGCTTCATTCAAAAAATTCGGTTCGCCCACGCAAGTCACGAACAGCACGAAATAGTGAACAGCTCAAGCAAAAAAACATATCGGTCTTTTCGTGTCTTTCATGCATTTCGTGGATCATCGCCGTTTCGGGTATATCGTCATTCCGGCGCTTTGGCCAGCTTGGGCCGCGCGGCCTGCGCCTTGCTCCACAACTCTTCCAGATTGTAGTAGTCGCGGATCGCCGGCTGCATGACGTGCACCAGCACTTCGCCCAGGTCCACCAGGATCCACTCGCCGCTCTCCTCGCCCTCGCGGCCGTGGACTGTTTCGCCGAGCTCCTTGAGCTTGACCACCACGTTGTCGGCCAGCGCCTTGGTCTGCCGCGTGGAGTTCGCGCTGGCGATGATCATGCGCTCGAACATCGAGCTGAGTTTGCTGGTATCGATCACGGTGATATTTTGTGCTTTGACATCTTCGAGTGCGGCAACGACGGCCTTGGTTTTTTCTTCGGTATTTAGCATGGGATATATAAATGATGTTGATGGATATAATCCGCCACCGCATTGGGCAACAGATAACGTATGCTGCGTTTCTCCGCCACCCGGCTGCGTATCAGCGTGGCAGAGATCTCCAGTTTCGGGATCGCCAGTTCGGCGACCCCGCCTCCGGGTTTTTGTGACAACGCATCCGCAGCGCACACGCGTTGCTGATAGTGCGCTTGCAGTGCCGGCGTGGCCGTATGGATACGCTCCTCCAGTGTAAAACCGGGGCGGTAGCCCACCACGATGTGCGCCAGCTCGAACAATCGTTCCCACTCGTGCCAGGTATGCAGTTGCAGGAACGCATCGCCGCCCATCAGCAGACACAGCGGCTGGGCCGGCCCCAATTCGGCACGCAGTTCGCGCAGCGTATCCACCGTGTAGCACCTGGTCGCACGTTCGACTTCGCGCGCATCCAGCACGAAAGCAGGTTGGTCGGCGATCGCCAGCCTGACCATCGCGCTGCGATGCAACGCGGACACCTGTGGCGCATCGCGATGCGGCGGTATGCCGGTGGGGATGAAACGTATCTGGCCGAGATCCGCCAGTTCCAGCATCTCTTCGGCAAGCCGCAGATGTCCGTAATGAACGGGATCAAATGTCCCGCCCAGAATACCGATCGCCTTGTTGCTCACTGATTGCGGGTCCGTCGGATGCAATTCGGCGGTTACAGTACCAGCCGGCGGGTATCCGCCAGCACCTGTGACAAAAACACGATAAAACGCGCCGCAGATGCGCCGTCGACCACACGATGGTCGTAGGAAAGCGACAGCGGCAACATCAATCTCGCCACGAAGGTGTCACCCTGGTGCATCGGCTTGATGCTGGCCCTGGACACGCCGAGGATCGCCACTTCCGGCGCATTGATGATGGGCGTGAATGCAGTGCCGCCGATCCCGCCCAGGCTGGAGATCGAGAAGCAACCGCCCTGCATGTCGGCAGCCGTGATCTTCAGTTCGCGCGCGCGGGCACTGATCTCGCCGAGTTCTTTGGCCAATTGCACGATGCCTTTTTTGTCCACATCGCGCAGTACCGGCACCATCAATCCGTTCGGGGTATCCACCGCGACACCGATGTGGAAATATTTTTTCAGCACCAGATTCTCGCCGCTGGCATCCAGCGACGCGTTGAATTCCGGAAACTTCTGCAACGCGACCACGACCGCTTTAAGCAGGAAAGCCAATGGTGTGATCTTGATATCCTGTTTGGCGTATTCCGCACCGAGTTCCTTGCGGAAGGCTTCCATCTCGGTGATATCGGCCTCGTCGAACTGCGTGACGTGCGGGATGGTCACCCAGTTGCGATGCAGATTCGCGCCGGAGATCTTCTTGATGCGCGACAACGGTTTGGTCTCGATCGCGCCAAACTTGGCGAAATCCACCACCGGCGCGGCCAACACCTGCAGGCCGTTGCCGCCCGCGGCACCGCGCGGTTGGGCGAGCGCTGCCTTTACGAACAGCTGGACGTCGTCTTTGGTGACGCGGCCTTTCTCGCCGCTGCCTTTGACCTGGTCGATCTGCACTCCGAGCTCGCGCGCGAAGCGGCGGATCGCCGGGCTGGCATGCGCTTTACCTGCCGGTGTGACAGGCTGCGGCACTGCCGCAATCTCGGTTGCCGCTGCGGCAACCGGTTTGGCCGCAACCGCAGGGGCCGCAGGCGCAACTCCGGCCGGTGCGGCCGGAGCGGGTGCCGCGGCTGTCTGGTCGGCCTTGGGCGCTTCCGCTGTCGCACTGCTTTCCATCAGCAGGATCAACGAACCCTGCGACACCTTGTCGCCGACCTTGATCTTCAGCTCCTTGATCACGCCGGTGTAAGGTGACGGCACATCCATCGCCGCCTTGTCGGTTTCCAGTGTCACCAGGTTGTCCTCGGCACTGATCGTGTCGCCGGCTTTCACCATCACTTCGATGATGCTCACATCCTTGTAATCGCCGATGTCCGGCACCACAACTTGTTTTATTTCAGCCACTGTACATCTCTCCTAAAGCATGAACAGGATGTTTAAAACGTCGCGAGCGATGGCAAAACAAGGCGCGAAAGGGTGAGAGAGCGGAATTTACACACGAGTAAATGAGCATCTTGAACCTTAGAGCAACGCAGTTATGCCGAGCGTAGTAGTTTTTAACATTCTGTTAAACGGTTGTTGGGTTGGGTTTATCAGGATTGATCTTGTATTGCTTGATCGCCTTGCTGACCACGCCGGGCTTGATGGTGCCCTGGTCGGCCAGCGCCTTCAATGCGGCCACCGCGACATAGTAGCGATCGACTTCGAAGAACTTGCGCAAATTCCTGCGTGTGTCGGAGCGGCCGAAACCGTCCGTGCCCAGCACCTTGAAGTGTCCCGGCAGGAAACCGCGGATCTGGTCGGCGAACGAGCGCATGTAATCGGTAGCGGCGATCACCGGGCCGCTGCGGCCGGTCATGCATTGCGCTACATAGCTGATGCGCGGCTTGGCTTCCGGATGCAGCATGTTCCAGCGTTCGCAGTCGATACCTTCGCGACGCAGTTCGGTGAAGCTGGTCACGCTCCAGATATCCGCTGCGACGCCAAAATCTTTCTCCAGCAATTCCGCCGCCGCGATCACTTCACGCAAGATCGTGCCGCTGCCCATCAGTTGCACGGTCGGTTTTTTCTCTTTCCCTCCTTCGACTTTGCTCAGGACAGGCTTATCCCTTCCCCCTTCACTAAAGAGGTACATCCCCTTGATGATGCCCGCTTCCGCGCCCTTGGGCATCGCCGGATGGGTGTAGTTTTCGTTCATCACGGTGAGGTAGTAGAACACGTCTTCCTGTTCCACATACATGCGGCGCATGCCGTCATGGATGATCACCGCGAGCTCGTAGCCGAAGGTCGGATCGTAGGACACGCAATTCGGTATGGTCGCCGACAGCAGGTGGCTGTGACCGTCCTCATGTTGCAAGCCTTCGCCGTTCAGCGTGGTGCGCCCCGCCGTGCCGCCGAGCAGGAAGCCGCGCGCGCGCAGGTCGCCGGCAGCCCAGGCCAGATCGCCGACGCGCTGGAAGCCGAACATCGAGTAGTAGATATAGAACGGCAACATCGCCTTGCCGTGGTTGGCATAGGAAGTGGCGGCGGCCATCCAGGACGACATCGCACCGGCCTCGTTGATGCCTTCCTGCAGGATCTGCCCGTTCTGGTCTTCCTTGTAGAACATCAGTTGTTCCGAGTCCTGCGGTGTATACAACTGGCCGACCTGGGAGAAGATACCAAGCTGGCGGAACATCCCTTCCATGCCGAAGGTGCGCGATTCGTCCGGCACGATGGGCACCACCTGTTTGCCGATGTTCTTGTCCTTGACCAGGATGCCGAGCATGCGCACGAACGCCATGGTGGTCGAGATCTCGCGTTCTTCGGTGCCCTTCAGCAACACCTCGAATGCCTCCAGGCCGGGAATCTGCAGCGGCTCGCTGACCGGCTTGCGCTGCGGGACCACACCCATCTCCAGGCTGCGTTCCTTGAGATATCTCATCTCCAGGCTGTCTTCCGCAGGGCGGTAAAAATTCAGGCTGGCGACCTGTTCGTCGCTCAACGGGATAGTGAAACGGTCGCGGAATTTGAGCAGCACTTCGCCGGCCATCTTCTTCTGCTGGTGGGTGATGTTCTGCCCTTCTCCCGCCTCGCCCATGCCGTAACCCTTCACCGTCTTGGCCAGGATCACGGTCGGCTGACCGGTATGTTTGCTGGCTGCCGCATACGCCGCGAATACCTTTTCCGTACTGTGACCGCCGCGGTTCAAATGCCAGATCTCGTCGTCCGTCATGTCGGCGACCATCTCCAGCAATTCCGGATACTTGCCGAAGAAATACTTGCGCACGTAGGCACCGTCTTTGGATTTGTAGGTCTGGTATTCCCCGTCCACGACTTCCTGCATGCGTTTCTGCAACAGACCGTTCTTGTCCTTGGCGAACAGGCGATCCCATTTGCCGCCCCACACCACCTTGATGACGTTCCAGCCGGCGCCGCGGAACACGCCTTCCAGTTCCTGGATGATCTTGCCGTTACCGCGCACCGGGCCGTCGAGGCGCTGCAGGTTGCAATTAACGACGAAGATCAGGTTGTCGAGTTTCTCGCGCCCGGCCATTGAAACCGCACCCAGCGATTCCGGCTCATCGGTCTCGCCGTCGCCAAGGAATGCCCAAACTTTTCGACCCGCGGTCTGCACCATGCCGCGATGTTCCAGATAACGCATGAAGCGCGCCTGATAGATCGCCATCAGCGGACCGAGTCCCATCGACACGGTGGGGAACTGCCAGAAGTCAGGCATCAACCAGGGATGCGGATAGGAAGGCAGGCCGCCGCCTTCCGTTTCCTGGCGGAACTTGTACATCTGCGCTTCGCTGATACGCCCCTCAAGGAAGGCGCGCGCATAGATGCCGGGCGACGAATGGCCCTGAAAATAGATCAGGTCGCCGCCGTGATCGTCGGTCTTGCCGTGGAAGAAATGATTGAAACCGACATCGTACAACGTGGCTGCCGAAGCGAAACTGGCGATATGCCCGCCCAGTTCCGAGGAGTCGCGATTGGCATTCAATACCAGCACCATCGCGTTCCAGCGCATCCAGGCGCGAATACGGTGCTCCAGATCCAGGTTACCGGTGGAACGTATCTCCTGCTCCACCGGTATCGTGTTGCAATACGGCGTGACCGCGCTGAACGGCATGCCGGCACCGGACAGGCGCGCCTTGTCGATCAGTTGTTCGAGCAGGAAATGGGCGCGCTCCGCGCCTTCGTTTTCGAGTACCGATTCGAGTGCATCCAGCCACTCCTGGGTTTCTTGCGGATCGTAATCAGGTGTTGATGACATCTTTTCGTTCTTCCTTGTTGCTGGGTTAGTTTCGGGATTTCACTTGCTCCGAACAAATGATCGTCTCTTGTTCGGTGATGATCCATCCAACCTTTACATCGGTCTTTTCCTGCGGAATTTGTTCCACGATCTGCACTGCAAAAGCCGCTGCGACCAATGCGGGCCGCGACGCGCGGGATTGCTCACTCCCGCATGACAGCAGTTTGTCGTAAAAACCGCCGCCATAGCCCAAGCGCGCTCCTTCCCGGGTGAACGCCACGCCGGGCAACAGGACGAATTCTACCTCATTTAGGCCGTTCAACCGTTCGCAGCGTTCGACCACCGGCTCGCGTATCCCCCACATTCCTTCTGCCAACTGCCAGTCCGGATCGTCCACCCGGTACAGTTCAAGCCGCTTGGTGTCACGGTTCACGCGCGGCAGAACCAGCCGTTTGCCATCCGCCAGCACCTGCCGCACCCAGACCTCGCTGGCGAACTCCGCACCGATATTCATATACCCGAGAATATTGTTGGCCTGTCGATAGGATTCAAGCCGGACGATGCGCGCGTTGATCGCAGCACTGGAGGCGGCACGCGTCATCGGGGCGAGCTGCTCGCGCAGCGCCAGCAATCGCTTTCGGATATCGGGCTTGCTGGCATGCGCCGGCATGTTTGCCTACCCGAGGAACAATCGATACGCCGGATTGTCGCTCTCGTCCCAGTAACGATAGCCGAGCGTGTCGAGAAAGGTCTTGAGCGCCTTCTTGTCGTGGTGCGGCACCTGCATGCCGACCAGCACGCGGCCATAGTCCGCGCCGTGGTTGCGATAATGGAACAGGCTGATGTTCCAGTTGTGATTCATGCTGTTCAGGAAATTCATCAGCGCGCCGGGACGCTCGGGGAACTCGAAACGGAACATGATCTCGTCTTTGGCCTCCGGTGCGTGGCCGCCGACCAGATGGCGCAGATGCAGCTTGGCCATCTCATTGTCGCTCAGGTCCAGTGTGGCCAGTTTGTTGCGCTGCAATCTGCCCACCAGTTCGGCGGTCTCCGACTGGTCGCGCACCTGGATGCCGACGAACACATGCGCCGCTTTCGGGTTGGCATAGCGGTAATTGAATTCGGTGATGCTGCGCTTGCCGAGCAGCGTGCAGAATTTGCGGAAGCTGCCGGGCGTCTCCGGGATCGTGACGGCCAGTATCGCCTCGCGCCGTTCGCCGATCTCGGCGCGTTCCGCGACGAAGCGCAGCCGGTCGAAATTCATGTTGGCGCCGCAGGCGATCGCCACCAGCGTTTCGCCCTTGAGCTTCTCGCGCGCGACATACAGCTTGGCACCGGCGATCGCGAGCGCGCCGGCCGGTTCCAGGATGGAGCGCGTATCCTCGAACACATCCTTGATCGCGGCGCAGGTGGCGTCGGTATCCACCAGGATCACCTCGTCCACCAGCTTGCGGCACAGGCGCAGGGTTTCCGTGCCGACCTGCTTCACCGCCACTCCGTCGGCGAACAGGCCGACATGGTCGAGCGTGATACGTTTTTTGGCCTTGATGGAACGGTACATCGCGTCGGAATCCACCGGCTGCACGCCGATGATTTTGATGTCGGGACGCAATTCCTTGACGTAGGCCGCCACGCCGGAGATCAGTCCGCCGCCGCCGATCGCGACGAAGATCGCATGGATAGGCTGGCTGTGCTGGCGCAATATTTCCATCGCGATGGTGCCCTGCCCGGCGATCACATCGGGGTCGTCGTAAGGGTGGACAAAGGTCAGCTTGTCCTTTTTCTCCAGCGCCAGCGCGTGCTGATAGGCATCGGAATACGAATCGCCGTGCAGCACCACTTTCGCGCCGCGCCGCGCGACCGCCTGTATCTTGATCTGCGGCGTGGTCGACGGCATCACGATGACCGCTTTGCAGCCGAGCTTCTGCGCGCTGAGCGCGACGCCCTGGGCGTGGTTGCCTGCCGACGCGGTGATCACGCCGCGCTTGAGCTGCGCCGCCGTAAGCTGCGCCATCTTGTTGTAGGCGCCGCGCAGCTTGAACGAAAACACCGGTTGCATGTCCTCGCGTTTGAGCAAAACGGTATTGCCGATGCGCGCGGACAGATTCGGGGCGACTTCCAGCGGCGTCTCGACCGCCACGTCATACACCTTCGCATTCAGGATGCGTTTCAAATAACCATTCATGATTTGACCAGACTGAAAAATACCCGCGAAGATTAGCATAAAACACCGCGAAACCCTTGCGACACAAGCGAAAATCGGTTCAAATGCCGCGCATGGAAGAAATCAAACAGCATGGCATCGTCATCCAGACGCTGGTGAATTACCTGCCAGACCAATCCGACGAAGCGGCCAACCGCTTCGTGTTTTCCTACACCATCACCATCACCAATCTCGGTCACAGCAACGCAAAGCTCATCAGCCGACACTGGATCATCACCGATGCCAGCAATCATGTCCAGGAAGTGCGCGGACAGGGTGTGGTGGGCGAGCAGCCGCTGCTCAAACCCAGCCAGAGTTTCGAATACACCAGCGGCACGGTACTGACCACCCAGGTTGGCACGATGCGCGGCAGCTACCAGATGCAGACGGATGAGGGTGCGCAGTTCGATGTCGAGATCCCGCAATTCGTATTAAGTGTACCGCGTGTCCTCCATTAGCATTCCCGCCCGCAGGCAGTTCAAACAAATCGCACAGCACTCGATCCCGCTGCTGCTGATCGTGCTGGGCGCATGCACCTCGACGCCCAAACCTGCCCCGGTCGCAGCTCCCGTGCAGCCTTACGCGCCGTTCGCGGTCAGCAAATGGGAGATGTTGCCCGATTGGAATGCCATCGATCTGCAACCGACCTGGGCTGCCTTCTGGCAAAGCTGCACCGCGCTGAAAAACAAGCCGGCCTGGCAAACGGTCTGCACACGCGCCGATCAGATGATCCAGCCCGACAACAACGCATTGCATGCCTTTTTCGAGGCAGACTTCACGCCCTATCAGGTGTACAACCCGGACGGCTCGTCGCAGGGTCTTATCACCGGCTACTACGAACCCAGGCTGTACGGTAGCCGCGTCAAGACCGCTCGCTACCGCTATCCGCTGTACGGCGTGCCGGATGATCTGCTGACCATCGATCTGGGCGACGCCTATCCGCAACTCAAGGACCTGCGCCTGCGCGGCCGTCTGCAGGGCAATCGCATCGTGCCCTATTACGATCGCGGCGAGATCGACAACGGCAAGGCCCCGCTGAAGGGACGCGAATTGTTCTGGGTGGACAACGCGGTCGACCTGTTCTTCCTGCAGATCCAGGGATCGGGGCGTATCGAGTTGCCGGACGGCACGCTGGTCAAGGTCGGTTATGCCGACCAGAACGGCCAGCCGTACAACTCCATCGGCAGGAAACTGGTCGAAATGGGCGAGCTCAAACTGGAAGAAGCCTCGATGCAGAACATCAAGCTGTGGGCGCAACAGCACCCGGAGCAACTGGCCGGCCTGCTGGAGCAGAATCCCAGCTATGTATTCTTCCGCGAATTGCCGGTCGGCGTGACTGCCCCGCTCGGCGCACTGGGCGTGCCGCTGACCAACGAATACAGCCTGGCGGTGGACAGCCGCACCATCCCGCTCGGCGCCCCGGTGTTCCTCTCCACCACCTATCCGAACACCAGCGAACCGCTCAACCGCCTGATGCTGGCGCAGGATACCGGCGGCGCGATCAAGGGCCCGGTGCGCGGCGATTTTTTCTGGGGGTTTGGCGATCAGGCCGGCAGCCAGGCGGGACGCATGAAACAATCCGGGCAGATGTGGGTGCTGTTCCCCAAAGGCGCGGAACCGGCGCTGAGTCCCTAGACCGGCTTACTAGTTAATGATATGCACGCGGTCACGACCGCTGTGCTTGGCGGCCAGCAATTCCTGTTCGGCCAGTGCGATGAGCAATTCCGTGTTGGTAGCCCGGTCCGGCAGGCGATGGACGCCGCCGATGCTGATGGTCACCACACCATGCGGCGAATCCCCGTGCGGGATGCCAAGCGCCCGAACCTTCTCGCACAGGCGTTGCGTGTGCGTGCGCAATGCATCGATACCGGCAGAAAAACACACCACCGCAAACTCTTCACCACCATAACGCGCCACGCAATCCGAATTGCGGATGAACGATTTTGCGATGCACGCCCCGACCATGCGCAGACACTCATTCCCGGCCGCCCGCCCGTAACGCTCGTTGAACAGCTTGAAATGGTCCAGATCTATCATCAGCACGGACAAGGCGCTGTGGATGCGTTGCGCGACCTGCAGCAGTTCGGCATGGCGTTCGTCGAAGTGAAGCCGGTTCGAGATTCCAACCAGCGCGTCGCGGTTTGCGTCCGCATCCACCGGCGGTGCCGACTGCCCCCGCTCCGCCAGTTCTTTCAGGATGCCGAAAAAATGCGTGAGCGTGCCGTGCTCATCATGCATGGTTGAAATGACCAGCCGACCCCAGAACATCGAGCCGTCCTTGCGGTAATTGCGCAGTGTGACATCGCAACTCTCGCCGCTGGCCATCGCCGCATGCAGCTCGGCTATTTCCGGCTGCCCGATATCGGCGCCGTGCAGGATATGCAGATTGTTCGACAGCGCCTGGTCGGGGCTGTAACCGGTCAGCCTGGCAAAACTCTCATTGGCGAAGATCAGCGGAAAACCCGGCTGCCGTGCATCGGCGATAATGATGCCTTCGCGTGCCCGGCTGACGGCCCGGACCAGCAGTTCCCGGCCGGTTACCGCACCACTCATGACTTGCCGGAAGCTTTCCTGGACTCGTTGAGATTCTTTTCCAGTACCTCAAGCGGCAGATAGCCCGGCGACTGCATGCCGTTCTCGAAGATCAGGTTAGGCGTGCCGGTCACGTGCAGCTTCTGACCCAGCGCCATGACCTCGTCGGTGCGGGTCTTGCACACCGCCTGGGCCGGGGTGATCTCGCTCAGCATCCAGTCGTCCCAGGTCTTGACCGGATTGCCGGCGCACAGCACATTGCGCACGATCTCTGCCGAACCGGGGAAGATCGGGTACATGAAAAAATACAGTGTGACATCGCTGACGCCGCTCAACTCCTTTTCCAGCTTGCGGCAATAGCTGCAATTGGGATCGGTGAAGATCGCCAGTTTGCGCTTGCCGTTGCCCTTCACCTTCTTCACCGCCAGCTCCAGCGGCAACTGGTCGAAATCGATCGCAAACAGCACGCGGCGGCGTTCTTCGCTGAGATCGCGCCGCGATTTCGCTTCGATCACGCTGCCTTCGAAGATGTATTCGCCCTGCGCATCGGTGTACAGCAACTGGTCGTTGATGAGGACCTCATACAAGCCGCCATAGGGCGTCTTGACGATGTGTTCGAGCTTGCCGATATTGGGGAATTTGCTTTGCAAAGACTTGCGGATCTCGTTCTCGCCGGCATGCGCGGAAGCGATCAGAACGAACAGCAGCGGCATGATCCATGTCGCGATGCGGGAGGTGGAAAGATTTTTCATCGGCTATTTTCTATAAAAATTTGATCGGTTCAATTCAATGCGTGCCGCATCAGCAGTTTTTTCAGCGGGGCGATGCGATTGCCCGCATCCAGACCGAAATTGCGCACGGCACGCAACAGCGGGACGTCGTTATTGAACAAATGCTTCAATCCGTAGGTCGTCGCCTGCATGGTGTAGATGTCTTCCTTGCGTTTTCGTTCATAACGACGCAGCAATTGTGCGGCACCGCAGTCGTTTTGCGCGCCGCGTTCCAGCAGTATCTGCGCCAGCTGTCGCGCATCGCGAAAGCCGGTATTCACACCCTGCCCT
>JBBRDZ010000076.1:0-11653 GCA_038203435.1 Burkholderiales bacterium | reverse complement strand
GCGTCCCGACTTGAACATGCTTGGGTTCTGCCCGACCACTTCCGTTGCGCTGAAGCCGGTGATCTCCCGGAACGCCTGGTTGACCTGCAGGATGTTGGCATCGGCATCGGTGATCATGATCGCTTCCTGGGTATTGAACGTAATCGCGGCAATACGCTGCGACTCTTCGTTCTTCTTGCGTTCGGTGATATCCCGGCAAGAACCGTACAAGCTGCCATCGGGCAGCGTGACTGCATTCATCTCCACCGGCACGTAGCTGCCGTCTTTTCTGTTCAGTTGAATCTCGCGCGTCGTTACACCGCCCGAGCCGACGATATTCCCGAATCGTTCCCGGTAGATGTCACGGTATTCGGGTGTCACCATGTCGAAAATATTGCCGGCCAGCAGCTCTTTTTCTGAATAGCCCATCAGTGACTTGAATCGCTCATTGATATACAGCCATCTTTCGGTTCGCGGGTCTGCCACGAACACCGCATCCACGGCATTGTCCATCAGCATGCGCGATTTCCGTTCGCTGTCGCGCAGCTCCTGCTCAACCTGCTTCCGCCCGCTGATATCCCGGCTTGACGCATACAAATAAGGAATCCCGCCTATCTCGGTACCGGTGGTGCTGACCTCGACATCGATCAGCGAGCCATCCTTGCGGCGGTGTGTGGTCTCGAACAGTGCACCGTCGACTTTGACCAATTTCCTGAAGCGCTCCAGCAGTTCTGACTGGGACCACTGCGCATCCCAGTCGGCCACATTAAGCCCGGCCGTCTCTTCACGGCTGTATCCCAGCATCCGGCTGAAAGTATCATTGGCCTCCACGATATTACCCGTCATATCCATGATGTGGATGCCTTCCAGCGCCGATTTCATCAGGGCCTGATGACGCATTAACAACACTTCTGTTTTTTGTTCGGCGCGTTTGCGTGCGGTGATGTCGCGACTGGACGCAAAGAAATAGCTCTTCCCGTCGATCTCGACACCCGTGGCGCTGATCTCGACATCGATCAGCGTGCCGTCCTTGTGACGATGAACCGTTTCGAATCGTGCACTTTTGCCGATGAAATCCTTGATCCGTTGCAGCAACTCCTCGCTGGACCACTGCACATCCCAGTCGGCAACATTCAGCCGGCTCACCTCTTCCCGCGTGTAACCCAGCATTTCGCAGAACGAATCATTGGCCTCCACGATGTTGCCCTGTATATCCAACACACGAATGCCATCCAGCGCGGTTTTCATCAGTATCTGATAGCGTCGCAGCAGGGATGCATTTTCCTGCTGGATACGCTTGGATTCGGTGATGTCGTGTGTCGTGCTGACAATATGGGGGATGCCTTTAATTTCGGTGATCCCTGCCGACACAATACCTGTATGTAGGCTGCCGTCTTTTTTCCTGAATTGCGTCTCGAGACTGTCGCAAAACTCTTTGGTCTGGAGTGCGGCGATAAACCTTAGTCGGTCGCCCGGATCCACCCAGAGATTGAGGCCGAGCGTCGTATTCCCGATCACTTCTGCTTTGCTGTACCCACTGAGATTGGCAAACGCATTGCTGACATCGGTAATACAGCCATCCGACAAACGGCTGATCAGCACGGCATCCGGGCTGGTGTTGAATATGATTTCGATACGCTCTTTGGCCTCCAGGATGGCCTGTTCAGCTTCCTTGCGTCCGGTAATGTCATGGATGATCGAAAACAGCAGCTCTTGGCCTTCCGCTTCGAACGGCGAGGAATGTACTTCGACCGTGCGCGCTTCACCGCCGGCCAGTCGATGGGGAAAAATGAAATAGTTGCGGTTTTCTTGTAACGCCCGGGTGCGTTCGGCGGCGATTTGCTCAGGCGGCAGGGTGTTGATTTGCGCGATATTCATGCGCACCAGCTGCTCCGGCGGATAGCCATAGAAACGGCTGGCCGCCTGATTGGCATCCATGATCTCACCCGAATCCGGATCGATCAGCAGCATGATGGAATCGTGTCGATCGAACATCCGGTGGAAGCGCATTTCGCTCTGCCGTAATGCCGCTTCGGCTTTCCTGCGTCTTGCCTGCATGGCCACCACCACCAGCTGGATCAGCACGGCCGTGAAGAAAAACGACCATAACTGGAATAGCCCCTGCCTGCCGTTCCCGGTATAAAACGATCCCAGCCCCCGCCCGGTTGCCCATGCCGCGATGAGCACCGGCAGCAACACGGCCAGCGATGAGACCATCACACTGAAACGCATTGCTGCCCACACTACGGTCGGCAACACGATAAAAACCAGCTGATGCGAATAGCTGAATTCGCTGCCGCTTTGAATGAACACCCACCAACTGATCGCGAGTGTGGTCATGCACCACACCAGGACTTCCACCCGTTGCGCCCATAGTCTGGACAATTCGGCGCGCGTGATATTCATCAGCAGCGGCGCCGCCAGCAGCACACCGACAAAATCGCCCGCCCACCAGGACAGCCAGGCCTGTGCGGCTTGCTGCACGGGCAGCACCTCGAATGCTATCAGGCTGACCACCCCGCCGCTGGCGCTGACCAGCATCCCGGTCGCGGCGGCAACAACAAGCAACAAGACGTCGCGAGCGCGCCCGAAGTCCGCCTGGAATTTCTGCCTGCGCAACAACCACACCGCTACCAATGAAGCCAGTGTATCCCCCAGCGCGATGCAGCCGTCCAGCAATGCGTACGCATCTATTGAAAAATTGGTGGCGAATGCGCCCAGAAATATCCCCGGCCAGCAGATATAACCCCAGCGCATCAGCGCCGCCACGGCGATGCCGCTGGGCAGCCAGATCAGCGTAATATGAGAACCGAGGTAGGGTATATCCAGACCCAGCCTGCCGCTGACGAAGTAAGCCAGCGATACAGCCAGCACTTTCGCGGCGGACCGGAGCGTACCCTGCGAACCCGGATATCCTGTTGGCTGTCTGGGATTCATGAAATGAATGGATTATCTACGCAGCAAGCAGATTCGCAAACGAGCTGTTACGCGGCACAAATCCGGCTTAAAAACGGGATGGGCGCTTGGTTCATTCTGATTAAACACGGACAAGACCATGGCAGATTAATTTTAGGTATCGAACCGGTCAAGGCGGGTTTTCATTATAACGAATTCGGGAATTATATATAGCCTTCATGATTCATATCGCACCCGCCGGACAAGACGCCCGTCGCACAACACCTTATAATCATACTTCGCCAATTATCACCCGCACATTCGGAGCCCATCATGTCGCCCAGCACTGCTGCACACAATCTGTTCAACACCCGCAAAACGTTCAATCTCACCAACGGCAAAACCGGCATGCTGTACTCGCTGCCCGCGCTGGAAGCGGCCGGACTCGGCAGAATCTCGCGACTGCCGGTTTCGATCCGCATCGTGCTGGAAGCGGTGCTGCGCAACTGTGACGGCAAAAAGGTCACCGAACAGCATGTGCGCCAACTGGCGAACTGGAAACCGAACGCAGCACGTACCGAGGAGATCCCTTTCGTCGTCGCGCGCATCGTGCTGCAGGATTTCACCGGCGTACCGTTGCTCGCCGACCTCGCCGCGATGCGCAGCGTGGCGCACAACATGGGCAAGAATCCGAAATTGATCGAGCCGCTGGTGCCGGTCGACCTGGTGGTCGACCACTCGGTGCAGGTTGACTATTACGGCAACAAGAACGCGCTGGCCCAGAACATGCAACTGGAATTCCAGCGCAACGAGGAACGCTATCAATTCATGAAGTGGGGCATGCAGGCCTTCGACACCTTCAAGGTGGTGCCGCCCGGCATCGGCATCGTGCATCAGGTGAATCTCGAGTATCTGGCGCGCGGCGTGCACAAATCGAAAGATGACGTGTATTACCCGGATACGCTGGTCGGCACCGACAGCCACACCACCATGATCAACGGCATCGGCGTGGTCGGCTGGGGCGTCGGCGGTATCGAGGCCGAGGCCGGCATGCTCGGTCAGCCGGTGTTCTTCCTGACGCCGGACGTGGTCGGCGTGAATCTGAAAGGCAAGCTGCACCCCGCCTGCACCGCCACCGACCTGGTGCTCACTCTCACCGAGATGTTGCGCAAGGCCAAGGTGGTCGGCAAGTTCGTCGAATTCTTCGGCGCCGGCACCGCATCGCTCGGCGTCACCGACCGTGCCACCATCGCCAACATGGCCCCCGAATACGGCGCGACCATGGGCTTCTTCCCGGTCGATGACAAGACGCTGGATTATTTCGAAGGTACCGGACGCAGCAAAGACGAGATCGAAACTTTTGCTGCGTACTTCAAGGCGCAGGGTCTGTTCGGCATCCCCAAGGCGGGCGACCTCGACTACAGCCAGACGCTCGAGCTTGACCTGTCGACCGTGATGCCCTCGCTCGCCGGACCGAAGCGGCCGCAGGACCGCATCAACCTCGACAAGGTCAAAGCGACCTTCACCACCCTGTTCGCGAAACCCGTGGCGGAGAACGGTTTCGCCAAACAGCCCGCCGACCTCGGCAAGCGCTTCAAGACAACTGATGGTATCGACATCGGCTCCGGCGACGTATTGATCGCCGCGATCACCTCCTGCACCAATACCTCCAACCCCGGCGTGTTGCTTGCCGCCGGGCTGCTCGCCAAGAAGGCGGTCGAACTCGGCCTCACGGTGCAACCGCATATCAAGACCTCGCTCGCGCCGGGCTCGCGTGTGGTCACCGAGTATCTGACCAAGGCCGGATTGTTGCCCTACCTCGAGAAGCTCGGCTTCTACCTCGCCGGTTACGGCTGCACCACCTGCATCGGCAATTCCGGTCCGCTCTCGACTACGATCGAGGAGAGCATCGTCAAGAATGATCTGGTGTGCGCGGCCGTGCTGTCAGGAAACCGCAATTTCGAGGCGCGCATCCACGCCAACATCCGCGCCAACTTCCTTGCCTCGCCGCCGCTGGTGGTCGCCTACGCGATCGCCGGCACGATGTTGAAAGATTTCCGCACCGAGCCGCTCGGCAAATCGAAAGACGGCCGTGACGTCTACATCGGCGACATCTGGCCGACGCACGATGAGGTGCAGGCACTGATGAAACTTGCGATGAACGCGGATACCTTCCGCCGCCTGTATTCGGGATTGGCCGATGCCACTCCGCTGTGGAAGAAGATCGCCGCGCCGTCCGGCCAGGTCTACACCTGGCCAGCGTCGACTTATATCGCCGAGCCGCCGTTCTTCGAAGGCTTCACGATGCAACCCGGCAAGGTCGCTGAGGTCTCCGGCGCGCGCATCCTCGCGATTTTTGGCGACTCGGTCACCACCGACCACATCTCGCCCGCCGGCGCGATCAAGCCCAGCTCTCCGGCAGGCACCTACCTGCAGGATCACGGCGTGACGGTTTCCGATTTCAACAGCTACGGCTCGCGGCGCGGCAACCACGAGGTGATGATGCGCGGCACCTTTGCCAATGTGCGCATCAAGAACCAGATGCTGCCTGTCAGGGAAGACGGCAGCCGCATCGAGGGCGGTTACACGATGTACCAGGGCAAGCAGATGTCGATCTACGAAGCGGCGATGAATTATCTCGCGGCGGGCATACCGACCGTGATCTTCGCCGGAGAGGAATACGGCACCGGCTCATCGCGCGATTGGGCGGCCAAAGGTACACAGTTGCTCGGCGTGAAGGCGGTGATCGCGAAATCCTACGAACGCATCCACCGCAGCAACCTGGTCGGCATGGGTGTGTTGCCGCTGCAATTCAGGGACGACACCAATGTGGCATCATTGAAGCTGAGCGGCGACGAGACCTTCGACATCAGCGGCGTCGATGACAACCTGAAACCGCAACAGGACGTGACGCTGACGATAACCCGCAAGGATGGCAGCAAACAGAACGTTACCCTGCTGCTGCGCATCGATACGCCGATCGAGGTGGACTACTACCGCCATGGTGGGATACTTCCGTACGTGCTGCGCGAACTGGTATCGGAATAGCGCGGCATCGAGCGCGCTCAGGCCCGGTGTATATACGCCCCGAGCTGTGCGATCGGCAGTGCTTGCCGAACAGATTCCCCTGAAAATGAGTGCAGCCGCTTTAGCGCGGGCGGTGATGCTTGCCTGCCTCTGCGGGGCGAAGAAACGCAGGGTGTTGCGCCCGGGTTTCTTTGCCTGGTACATCGCGATGCCGGCCTGTTTCATCAGTTCATGCTGCGCCTGCATGAGCCGGTCCAGCAACAGCCGCCGGTTGGGTAGCCGGGTGAGCGGATCGTAGAACGCCAGATGCTAAATCTTTTCTTCCGCCGCCTTGCGTTTGGTGATATCGATGTGCGAGCCGACATAATGGGTGACCACCCCGTCGATGCTTTTGACGGCCGAAATGGTCAGCCACTTGGGATAGATCTCGCCGTTCTTGCGCTTGTCCCAGATCTCACCCTGCCAGGTTCCGGTTTGCCGGATGGCCTCCCACATCGTCCGGTAGAACTCCGCGTTGTGAAAATCGGACTTGAGCATACGCGGCGTCCGTCCGACGACCTCTGCGGCCGTGTAGCCGGTGGACTCGGTGAAAGCCCGGTTGACGCGCAGGATCACGCTGTCGGCATCGGTGATCAGCATGCTCTCGTAGGTATCGAACGCGGCGGCCGAGATGCGCAGATCGGCCTCGATCTGTTTGCGCTGGGTGATGTCGCGTGCATAGGCGCAGTTGTATTCCTCATCACCGATGCGCATGTAATTCGCCGTGACCTCCACCGGATGGATCCCGCCATTTTTGGCGAGATGCCTTGTTTCAAAGGTCAGCGAGCCGTAATTTTTCAGCACCTCCCAGTGCACCGGCCAGTCCTCGGCCGAAAAATCCGGGTCGAAATCGGGCACGCTCAGCGTCAACATCTCCTCGTGGGTGTAGCCCAATGATTTGCAGGCCGCGATGTTCGCGTACACCACCCTGGCATCAGCGGTCACCCAGATGACCTTGTCGCTCATGTGATTCATCGAAAATTTCATCATGTCCAGCAATTGCTGGTCGCGTTTGCGCTCGGTGATGTCGGTGCCCAGGCTGACGATGAATTCGATGTTGCCGGAATCATCGAGCAGCTGGTTGCTGGTCCACTCGATCAGGTGGCGCTTGTCGTCCCTGTCCAGCCAGTGATTGGTGTAATGATCCGCCAGCGACCGGTGGCTTTGCGCCATATTCGCCAAGCCGCTCTGGTATGAGGTGTCTGATTTCGCCTGCGACAACAGCATATCCCGCGCATGCTTGCCCTCGACTTCGGCAAAGCTGTAACCGGTCAGTTTCTCGCAGGCCCGGTTGAAACGCACGATGCGGCCTTCCTTGTCCTGCACCAGCACCAGCACGCCGGCATTGTCGATCACCGCATCAGCCATTACTTTGGAGTGCCGCTCGCTGCTGCGCATCCGGTTGATGGAGATCAGCAGACTCAGGTTGTCCGAGATACGGTGCGCCACCGCGGTGAACAGTTTCAGATCCTCGTCATGATGAATCACTGCGTCAGAGCAGTGGTGCAAGCCGAACACCCAGGCATTGCCGAGCTTGGGACGCAGCACGATCATCACCTGCGACTGGACCGAGAATTCTTCGGCGATGATGACGGGTACCGGGTTATCGATATCCGGTCCGTACTGGATCACGCGATTGATCTCGAGCAGTTCTTTGAACAATGCCGCGATACTGGCATCCATCGGCATGTCCACACCCTGCTTGAGCAAACCCGGCCATTCCGGGCGGGTGCATTCCATCGGCACACGCCAATACGGCTCCTCGGGATCGCAGGGATACAGGAACCAGGCCCGATCCGCGCCGAACACCTCCAGCACCAGATAGAGCACCCCCTGCATGGAGACCTCCATGCTCTTGCTGGACAGGCAGATATGCGTGACCCGGTCCAGCACCTCCAGACGGCGCAGGTGATGGGTAAATTCAGGTACGGGCATCTGGGCTAGATTCATCGCGTAATGAATATCCGAAAGTGTGCATGGCCTTGCTTAAACTCAGGATAAGCGATATGCCATCGAATTGGCAATGACGGATTTGTAACAACGCCGGGTTCACGGCACGACAATCATGCCGGTAGCCTCCTGCGGCACATACGCCCGATTCCCAGCTGCAGTCATGCGGCGCACCGGCACGCCCTTGGGATGGCGCTATTCGTCCTGCAGCTTCTGCCCGGGGAATAGTTCTTCGCAGAAGCCGAATTTCGCCATGTCGCGTATCCGCATCGGATACAGGATGCCGTCAAGATGGTCGCACTCGTGCTGCACCACGCGGGCATGGAAGCCGCTCACGGTGCGGTCGATCACGGCGCCGTATTGGTCGTGCCCGGTATAACGGATCTGTACATGACGCGGCACCAGGCCGCGCATACCCGGCACGCTCAGGCAACCTTCCCAGCCCTCTTCGATGACTTTGCCCAACGGGGTGATCAGCGGATTGATCAATACCGTCTGCGGAACTTCCACGGCATCGGGATAGCGCGGATTGCTTTCCACGCCGAAGATCACCACGCGCAGGCCGATGCCGATCTGCGGCGCGGCCAGCCCCGCACCGTCCAGCGCACGCATGGTGTCGCGCATCTCTTCCAGCAACGCATGCAGCTCCTTGGTGTCGAATCGGGCTACCGGTTCGGCGCGCTGCAACAGGCGCGCATCGCCCATGCGCAATACTGCCCTAATCGTCATCGATCACCACACAGGCCAGGATATCGCGCACCCGCTCCATCGCCGCGATCGCGGTGGCATTGACGTTCTCGATGTTGATGCCCGCCGCGCTGTCGCCGCGTCCCGCCGCATAATTCGCCACCACCGCAATGATCGCGTAATCCAACCCCAGTTCCTTGGCCAGCGCGGTCTCCGGCATGCCGGTCATGCCCACCATATCCGCCCCGTCGCGTTCATAGCGGTTGATCTCGGCGATACTGTCCAGGCGCGGCCCCTGCGTGGCTGCATACACGCCGCCGTCCACGCAAGACTGGTGCGCCGATTGCGCGCTGCGCAGGATCTGCTTGCGCAACGAGGTGCTGTACGGCAAGGTGAAATCGGTATTGCTGAAGGGCTTGTTGCGCACCTCGAAAAAGGTCGCGTCGCGTCCGTGCGTGTAGTCCATGATCTGATCCGGCACGACGATCACGCCGGGCTTGAGGTCGGCACGTATGCCGCCCACGGTCGCCACCGAGACGACCTTGCTCGCACCGTGCTCGCGCAGCGCCCACAGGTTGGCGCGATAGTTCACCAGGTGCGGCGGGATGGTGTGGCCGTAGCCGTGGCGCGCCAGAAAGATCACCTCATGCTGGTTCAGCATGCCGAACAGGAACGCGCCGGACGGCTCGCCGTAGGGCGTGCGCATCACCTGTTGGTGGGTGATCTTCAAATTCGCCAGTTGCGTAAGACCGCGACCGCCTATGATTGCAAGCATACTTATTACTCCTTCACTGCGTATATGGCGGGCAAGTTGCGCCACGCACCTTCGATATCCATACCGTAGCCGAACACGAAACGGTTCGGCAATTCCATGCCGACGAAATCCGCATGTACCGGTTTGTTGCGGCCGTGCTGCTTGTCGGCGAACACCGCGCTGTAGCATCTTTCCGCACCGAGCGCCATCACGCGTTCGGTCAACGCCGCCAGGGTGTGGCCCTCGTCCAGGATATCATCGAGCAGCAGCACTACCCGGCCGCGCACGTTCTCGCGCGGCTCGACCTTCCAGTGCATCGCGCCGCCCTGTCGCGCATCGCCATAGCGCGACACGTGCACATAATCGAAATCCAGCGGGAAATCGAGCAGCGGCAGCAACTGCCCGCTGAACACCACCGCCCCGCCCATCACCGACAGTACCAGCGGGTGCGTATCCGCGAGACTTTCATTGATCTGCCGCGCGACATGATGCAAAGCGGTTTGCACCTGCTCCGCGGAATACAGTAATTCTGCCTGCTCCAGAATCTTGCGCGCATCGCGGATGGACATCATCAGTTCAACGTTTTCAGATAGGCGGAAAATTCTTCGCGGAATTCCGGACGCTTGAGCCCCAACGCCACGATCGCCTTGAGGTAGCCGAGCTTGTCGCCGCAAT
Source organism: Burkholderiales bacterium (assembly GCA_038203435.1). Taxonomy (GTDB): domain Bacteria; phylum Pseudomonadota; class Gammaproteobacteria; order Burkholderiales; family Gallionellaceae; genus Gallionella. The sequence continues at coordinate 1,647 of JBBRDZ010000076.1, read as the reverse complement.
CGTAACGTATGCCGCTGAAACGATACGCCAGCAACTGCTCTTCGCTCATCAGGCTGGCGATGCCGTCGGTCAACTGGATCTCGCCGCCCGCGCCCGGCTGGATGTTCTCCAGATGATGAAAGATGCGCGGCGTCAAGATATAACGGCCGACCACGGCCAGCGTCGATGGCGCGGATTCCGGACTGGGCTTTTCAACGATGCCGGTGACTTTTTCCACGTCGCGCGCCAGATTGGTACTGCTGACGATGCCGTATGAACCTGTCTGCGCACGCGGCACATCCATCACGCCGAGCACCGAACACTGGTACTTGCCGAACACGTCCACCATCTGCTTGACGATGCCGGGCTGGCCTTCCACCAGGTCGTCTGCCAGGATCACGGCAAACGGTTCATCCTGTATCACCGGCCTTGCACACAACACCGCATGACCCAGGCCGAGCGCCATGCTCTGGCGTATGTAGATACAGTTGATATTCTTGGGAATGACTTCCTGCACCACGCGCAGCAATTCGGTCTTGCCGCGCGCCGCCAGTTCGGCTTCGAGTTCATACGCCGTATCAAAATGGTCGGGGATGGAACGCTTGTTGCGCCCGGTGACGAACACCATGTCGGTGATGCCCGCCTCCACCGCCTCTTCCACCGCATACTGGATCAGCGGCTTGTCCACCACCGGCATCATCTCCTTGGGGCTGGCCTTGGTCGCCGGCAGGAAGCGGCTGCCCATACCGGCAACGGGGAACACCGCTTTCGTTATCTTCTTCATTGCAAATCTCCCTCTGCCTCAAAGCGTAGGTCGGGTTAGCTTTGCATAGCCATCTGACTAACCCAGCAAAAGACGCAGGGTAAGTCATTGGTTAGCACAGCGTAACCCGACAATCCAATATCTTCATTCACATCCTACTCCATCAATATCCTTCATTCCCTGCCCCCAGTCAGGCGGATAAACACCCGCTTCAACATATTGGCGGAAACTGGAATATGGCCAATCCATCGCCGATGCTACCAAACCATGCTTCACCGGGTTGAAATGAATGTATTCGACATGTCGGGAAAAATCGATTTCGTCCCGCAGCATGTGCTCCCAATAACGATGCTGCCACAATGCCTGCTCATTTCTTGCGGCACCTGCGCGATCCGGCACAATGCGCAATGCCGGATCACAATGCTTGGTAAACCACGTTTTCACCAGCCTCCAGCGTGTCGCAAAGTCAGCGTCGTCTTTTGGCAATGTCCAGATGCAATGCATATGATCTGGAAGAATAACCATTGCATCAAGCTCAAATGGACGGGTCGAACGTACCGAACGAAACGCTTCACACAAAACATCAACCGTCTCTGCTGATGCAAACACCGGGCGTCTTCCCTGCATCACCAGAGTAAAGAAAAACGAACCTCCAGGAACAAAAGCACGCCGGTATCTCATAAAGTATTTGCAAAGTATATGTCGGGTTACGCTATGCTAACCAATGACTTACCTTGCGTCTTTTGCTGGGTTAGTCAGATGGCTATGCAAAGCTAACCCGACCTACAGAATCCCCAATAATTCCAGAAACTGCTGTTCGTCCAGCACGGCCACGCCCAACTCCCGCGCCTTGTCCAGCTTGCTGCCCGCTTCGGCACCGGCCACCACATACTCGGTTTTCTTTG
>JBBRDZ010000075.1:0-11703 GCA_038203435.1 Burkholderiales bacterium | reverse complement strand
GGAAGTGGCGGAGATACTCGCCCAGGAAGGCTTTTCGACGCTGGAAGAAGTGGCCTACGTGCCGCTCACCGAGATGCTCGAGATCGAGTCCTTCGACGAGGCGACCGTGAACGAGCTGCGCAGCCGCGCGCGCAATGCGCTGTTGACGGCGGCGATCGCCAACGAAGAAAAAGTGGAACACGGTATCGAGGACCTGCTCAAGCTGGAAGGCATGGATGAGCAAACAGCCCGTACCCTCGCAGCCAAGGGCGTGGAGACACAGGACCAATTGGCAGACCTGGATGTGGATGAGTTGGTCGAGCTGTCCGGAATGGATAGCGAGCGCGCCAACACATTGATTATGACGGCACGCGCACCCTGGTTTGCTTAACAAGGTGATAAAAGGACGGTAATGGGAAAATTGAATGTAGCGCAATTTGCGACTGAACTGGGATTGCCGGTTACCTTGCTGCTTGAGCAGCTGAAGGCGGCCGGCATCGCCAAGGAGCAGGAGTCCGACCCGATGTCGGAAAAGGACAAGGCAAAATTGCTGGAGCATTTGCGTCAGGCGCATGGCACCGAAAAACCCGCCAAGAAGATCACCCTGATACGCCGCGAAACGACCGAGATCAAGAAGGCGGACAGTTCGGGACGCGCGCGCACCATACAAGTTGAAGTGCGCAAGCGCCGCGTGATCGCGCCGACCGCGGCGGCTGATGCTGCCGCTGCTCCGCAAGCCGCGCCCGCAGAAGCCATGGTCGCGCCCAGGAAGGGCAAGACCGCGAAGGTCGTCGTTAACGAGCAGGAGCTGGCGACGCGTGAAGAAGAAGCGCGTTTGAGTTCTGAACTGGCCGCTCGCCAGGCTGCCGATGTACATGCCAAGCAGGAACTCAGCAAGCGCAAAGCGACCAAAAAATCCGCCGAAGTTGAGCCGCCTGCCGTTGTTGAGGCGGTTAAAGTGGATGTGACTGCACCTGTTGCGGCGGTACCTGTCGCCAATCTGGCTGAAGGCACCCTGCACAAACCCGCACCCAAGCCGGGCGACAAGATCGCCAAGCCGGCCAAGAAACCGAAAGCCGATGCCAAGAGCAGTCCATGGGACGAGAAGGGCCACAAGAAACGCACCCCGGTGAAAACCGGCGAGAAGCCGGGTGTCTGGACGACACCGGTGCGAGCGCCGCGCCACGATAAACATGCCAAGCATGCAGCCGAACCCGAGCACGCATTCTCGTTGCCGACCGAGCCGATCGTGCACGAAGTGGCTGTTCCCGAGACCATCACGGTTGCCGAATTGGCACAGAAGATGGCGATCAAGGCCTCCGAGATCATCAAGGTGCTGATGAAGATGGGTTCGATGGTCACCATCAACCAGGTGCTGGACCAGGAAACCGCGATGATCGTGGTCGAAGAGATGGGACACGTCGCCAAGGCCGCCAAGCTGGATGATCCGGACGCCTATCTGATGGATGACGAAGAGCATCACGACGTGGTTCTGGAGTCGCGCGCACCGGTGGTCACCGTGATGGGTCACGTGGACCACGGCAAGACTTCATTGCTCGATTACATACGCCGCACCCGTGTCGCCTCTGGCGAAGCGGGCGGTATCACCCAGCACATCGGTGCATATCACGTAAACACACCTCGCGGCATGGTCACCTTCCTCGATACGCCGGGTCACGAGGCGTTCACCGCGATGCGTGCACGCGGTGCCAAGGCGACCGATATCGTGATTCTGGTGGTGGCTGCGGATGACGGCGTGATGCCGCAGACCAAGGAAGCCATCGCCCATGCACGGGCTGCCAACGTACCGCTGGTGGTGGCGATAACCAAGGTCGACAAACCGGATGCCAACGTTGAAAAAGTCAAACAAGAACTGGCAGCCGAAAGCGTGACGCCTGAAGACTGGGGAGGAGACTCGATGTTCGTCGAGGTTTCATCCAAGTCAGGACTGGGCATAGACCAGTTGCTGGAAGGTGTGTTGCTACAGGCCGAAGTGCTGGAACTGAAAGCACCGCGTACCACGCACGCCAAGGGGCTGGTGATCGAAGCACGTCTGGACAAAGGCAAAGGCCCGGTCGCTACCGTGCTGATCCAGTCCGGCACCATGAAGCGCGGCGATGCGGTGTTGGTCGGTTCGGTGTTCGGCCGGGTACGCGCGATGCTGGATGAGAATGGCAAGACGATCGCCGAAGCAGGCCCGTCCATTCCGGTCGAAATACAGGGTCTGTCCGAAGTGCCGGTCGCCGGCGAAGAGCTGATGGTATTGGCCGACGAAAAACGCGCACGCGAGATCGCGCAGTTCCGCCAGGGCAAATATCGCGGCGTGAAGCTCGCCAAACAGCAGGCAGCCAAACTGGAAAACATGTTCGAGCAAATGGCCGAAGGCGAAGTCGGCATCTTGTCGCTGATCGTGAAATCCGACGTGCAGGGTTCCGCTGAAGCGATCGCGCAATCATTGCAAAAGCTGTCCACCAACGAAGTCAAAGTCAACCTGATCCACGGCGGCGTGGGCGCGATCACCGAGTCGGACGTCAATCTGGCACTGGCCTCCAAGGCGATCATCATCGGCTTCAACACCCGTGCCGATGCGACCGCGCGCAAGCTTGCCGAATCCGCCGGCGTTGACATCCGCTACTACAGCATCATTTACGCGATGGTGGACGAGATCAAGGCCGCGTTGTCCGGCATGCTCGCTCCCGAGAAACGCGAAAGCATCATGGGCACGGTCGAAGTGCGCCAGGTGTTCACTGTTTCCAAGGTGGGCACCATCGCCGGCTGTATGGTGTTGGACGGCGTGATCAGACGCGGCGCGAAGGTGCGTGTGATGCGCGGCGATGAAATGATCCACGAGGGCGAACTGGATTCGCTGAAGCGCTTCAAGGACGACGCGAAGGAAGTCAAAGCCAACTTCGAGTGCGGTCTGTCGGTGAAAGGTTTCAACGACCTGGTGGTGGGCGACAAGCTCGAGGCCTACGAGATCGTTGAGGTCGCGCGCGCACTTTAAATGGCCGTCATTCTGGCGTAAGGCACTGTGGGGTGGATGCGCTGCGCTTATCCACCCTACAACTACAACTTTCGGTAGCATTCCTGACTTCTGAGCAAATAACTATGGCCAACTTCGCAAGAACAGATCGCATTGCCCAGCAAATGCAGCGCGAGATCGCCGAGTTGGTCCGTCTGCAGATCAACGACCCGCGTGTGCGCCTGGTGACCATCACTGCTGTCGAAGTGGCGGGCGATTATTCGCATGCCAAGATATTCTTCACCCGCCTGGATGGCAAGCACGACGAAGCGCAACAGGGGCTGGATCACGCCAGCGGTTTCCTGCGCAGCCAGTTGTCGCGCAGTCTCAAACTGCGCGTGATGCCGCAACTGCATTTTGTCTATGATGCTTCGGTGGAACGCGGCAGTCACTTGTCGCAACTCATCGACCAGGCAGTAGCCAGCGATCATCTTCACGACGACAAGCAGTAGTCTTCGGGGGTCACACTGATGGCACGAAGTTTCCGCCCGCTGGACGGCGTCCTGTTGTTCGACAAGCCGCTTGAGTTAAGCTCCAACACCGCACTGCAAAAAGTTCGCCGTTTGTTCCAGGCCGAAAAGGCCGGGCATACCGGCACGCTGGATCCCCTCGCCACCGGGCTGCTGCCGGTCTGTTTCGGCGAAGCCACCAAATTCTCCATGGCTTTGCTGGAGGCCGACAAGACTTACCGTGCCCTGCTGCGTCTCGGTCAGACTACCACCACCGGCGATGCCGAAGGCGAGATCATCTCCGAACATCCGGTTGAAGCAGGGCAGGCCGAGGTCGATGCGGTGCTGGCGGGATTTCGCGGCGGGATCAAGCAGCTTCCGCCCATGCACAGCGCGCTCAAGCACCAGGGCAAGCCGCTTTACGAATATATCCGCAAAGGCGAGACCATAGAACGTGAGCTGCGCGACGTGGTGATACACGAGTTGCATCTGAATTCATTTTCCGGCAACCAGATGGATATCACCGTGCGTTGCAGCAAAGGCACCTACATCCGCACACTGGCCGAAGACATCGGCGCGGCGCTCGGTTGCGGTGCACATCTGATCGGCTTGCGCCGCACCGCGATCGCACATTTCGATTTGCATGATGCGTACACCCTGCAACAACTGACGGAAATGAGCGAGGCACAACGCGATGCCTGCATACTGCCGCTGGAAAGTCTGATGCCGGACATGCCCAGCTTGCAACTGGATGCGGTGCAGGTCCAGCGCCTCGCGCAGGGGCAACGGCTGGGCCTGGATACCGGGCTGCCGGATGGCAAGATCAGCCTGTATGGCCCGCACGGATTCATCGGGGTGGGGCAATTGCTGGGCCGGCGTCTGGCACCCGACCGGCTGCTGTCCGAAGTCGCGAAACAGGCGACCAGTCACCCCTCTGCACCGCTCGACTGAACAGCCGCTGTGCTACAGTAAGTCCCGCACAATTCAAGGTTGTAATAACTTACAACATGTCTATCTCCGTGGTGTTCCGAAGGCTGTGGCCGGTGCTGGTGTTGCTGGTTTCGGCGTGCAGCCAGGACGCACTGCTCAGCAAGCGGGATTATCAGGCCAGCCAGAACGACTTCATGCAGGGCAATACTGCGGAAGCGCTGTTCGATTTTCCGCATCGCACCGAACGCGGTGACTTCATCACCACCATGGAGCAGGGCTACCTCAACCTGATCCGGGGCAAACCCGACATCAAGCAAATGCAACGCCAGGCAGACATGATCGAGAACCGGGTGCGCTACCATGTCTCGCGCGAGGCCAAGACTTTTTTCTATTTGCAGACAGCGGAAGATTATTACGCGTCGGAACATGAAGTGATCTGGCTGCACTTCCTGTTGAGTTGGGGATATTCGCTGCAGGGAAAATATGAGGACGGCTGCGTAGAGGCGCGCCACGCGGCCAGTCTGCTGAGCTTGCCCTGGAGTCCGGCGGGCCACTTCGACGACCCGTCGATGCGGCTGTTCCTCGCGGGGCTGTGGTCCATGTGCGGCGACTGGCAGGAAGCGCAGGTGGACCTGCGCGCGGCCTGGTTCATGGACAACCGCCTGACCTGGGCAAAAGACCTGGCGGATCGCGATGCAGCGCCGGCGCAGCTGTTCATCGTGCTGGGCGGGCCGGGACCGGAAGTGGTGTGGGACCCGGAACTGACGGCGTACCCCTTGCGCACCACGCGTCAGGTCAGTTTCAGATTGCGGGGCAAGAAGAGCCGCATCTCGTTGAGCGACAGCAACCGCATCGCCATCCCCATGCAGCTTTCACCGGATGCCGGTCACTGGTATCAGCGCCACCTTGAACGCGAAAGCGAACTGCACGAGTTGATCCTGGATTCCGCTTATGGCGGCAAAGCGGCCGCCAGCGGCACCCTGGCGGGAGGCAAGATCGCTGCCACGACCGGCTTCGGGCTGGCGGTGGGTCTGGGCGGCACCGCATTGGGCGCGGCCATCATCAATTACGGAACCGGCGATGCACTCTATTACGGGCTGGCTGTCGCGGGGGCCAGCATCGAAAAGGGTATGCAAATCTCCCGGGAGGGCTACCAGAATAGCGCCAGAAAATTCAAACAGGAACTCGACCCCAGTTTGTCCTACCGCTACGTCCGTTATCTGCCTGAATACCTGTGGATGGGCTGGAGCGACCAGCCCATCGCCTACCCCGTCGAACTGCGCACGCCTGATACGCGGTTCAGGATCAAACAACCCATGGTGGTTGGTCGTCCATCCGTGACGGTGGTGCAGGTGCCGGATGCGGCAGTGGTCGGCACTTACAGATAATTCCCGGATGAAACTCAAGGCTTTCCAAGCGCATTTGGCCGTATATCCCCGGAAATTTTTTCAAGCATCCATGAAAAACTTGATGTAAAGTAGCGGCAGTTGAAAAAAAGCTCCGGTAGAGAGCATGTGCATGCAAGGGGGCTGTACATGTTTTTCGATATCGAAAACCGGCCATATCGTTTTTTTCATTGCGAAGCCGCATATGATACGACAGCGGTTTTGATTGCTTGCGTTGTCTGCACGCAGGCTAGTGCCAGCCTCATGGCAGAGCAAGATCCCGCCCGTAAAAATCCTCCAAGCAATATTTCATACGCCCGTTCCTGCGGGACACAAGCCTGATGATGCGCAGGCTTTTGAAACTTGTTTTCAAAAGTCTGTCGCGCAAACCTGTCGCGCGCCCGCCCACCCATGCCTTTGGCGCTGAAGATATCGTCTGGGCGATGGGCAGTTTTTGTGCGCTGAACCGCAAGCCGTTCGATGCCGGACTGCTGCTCAAGCAATTCCCGCCGCCATACAGTTCCGATTCATTCGTTCATGCCGCCCGTGCGCTGGGCTTCCGCATCAAGCGCCGCGATTGCAGCAGCGCTGAGTTGACCAGTCTCAACTTTCCCTGTCTGGTGGTATTGAATCGAGATGATTCAAGTATTCCGGCGAGGAACAATACTCCAGACCCCGTTCGCCCTGAGCCTGTCGAAGGGCAAGAGTTAGCACACCATGTGGTTCGACAGGCTCACCACGAACGGCTTGGTGAAACCGAAACATCTGAGCCGCAACCCGCCCCACCCAAACACCATCCCGCCATCATCGTCCAGATCAAGGACGACAGCGTGATCCTGTTTGAGTTTGGCACCAACCAGCCCAAGACCCTGACCCAAGCCGAATTCGCCGCGCGATATTCCGGCACGGCATTCCAGTTGGCGCTTGAAACCAAAGGCATCAAAGACCCCGACGGCGCTCTGAAAAGCAAAACCGAATTCGGCTTCCGCTGGTTCATCCCGGAACTGCTCAAGCACAAGCACATCTGGCGCGATGTGGTGAGTGCCTCGCTGATCATCCAGTTGCTCGCGCTGGGCACACCGCTGTTCACCCAGGTCATCATCGACAAGGTCGTCGTCCATCATACGCAAAGTACGCTGATCGTGATCGGTATCGGCCTCGCCGTATTCATGTTCTTCTCTGCGCTGCTCTCCTGGGTGCGGCAGTATCTGATCCTGCATACCGGCAACCGCGTCGATGCGGTGCTGGGTGCGGCGGTGTTCGACCATCTGTTCAAGCTGCCGCCGCGCTACTTCGAACACCGTCCCACCGGCGTGATCGCCGCGCGACTGCACGGCGTCGAGACGATACGCGAATTCATCGCCAGTGCTGCGGTCACGCTGATCCTCGATTTCCCATTCCTGCTGATCTTCCTCGGCATCATGTTTTATTACAGCGTTTTTCTGACCTGCATCGTGCTGGCGATCTTGAGCGTCATCGTCGTGCTCAGCCTGATCGTCGCGCCGATATTCCGCAGCCGGCTCAATGAACAATTCCTGCTCGGCGCGCGCAACCAAGCCTTTACCACCGAATATGTCGCCGGGCTGGAAACCGTCAAAAGTCTGCAAATGGAGCCTCAGCTCAATGCCCGCTACAGCGACTACCTCGCCGAGTATCTGCGCTCCGGATTTACCGTGCGCCAGATCGGCAACACCTATAACGTGCTGTCCAACGGGCTGGAACAGATGATGACGCTGGGCATCCTGATCATCGGCGCCTACATCGTGATGAATTCCGATCCCACCACAGGCCAGGGCTTCACCATCGGCATGCTGGTCGCGTTCCAGATGTTCGCGGCCCGTGTTTCCCAACCCATGCTGCGCATGGTGGGCTTGTGGCAACAATTCCAGCAGGCCAATCTTTCCGTGCAACGCATGGGTGACATCATGAACGCCCCGGCCGAACCGTATTCCGTCCTCCCGACAAGATTGCGCGAGGGCAAGGGGCAGATCGACATCGAGAGCCTCTCCTTCCGTTACGCCGACAACCTGCCTTTCCTCTACGAAGGTTTCAACCTCAAGGTCGCCCCCGGCAAAGTCATCGCCATCATGGGGCCGTCCGGTTCAGGCAAGAGCACTTTGACCAAACTACTGCAAGGCTTCTACCAGCCCGCCGGCGGCACCATCAAGATAGACAACAACGACATCCGCTATCTTTCCGCCAACGAACTGCGCCATTACTTCGGCGTCGTGCCGCAGGAAACCATCCTGTTCTCCGGCACCCTCTACGACAACCTGCTGATGGCCAACCCGCATGCCACATTCGAACAGGTGGTGCACGCCTGCAAGATGGCCGAGATACACAGCAGCATCGAAGCCCTGCCGCAAGGTTACCAGACCGAGATCGGCGAACGCGGCGTGGGACTCTCAGGCGGGCAGAAGCAGCGCATCGCGATCGCACGCGCACTGATCAAGCAACCCAAAATCCTGATCTTCGACGAAGCCACCAGTAGCCTGGATAGCGCCACCGCCGAACACTTCGCCGCTACCATCAACCAGCTCAAGGGCAAGGTGACGATGATGTTCATCACCCATGCCTTGCCAAAAAATTTGTTAGTCGACGAGATCGTGAGGATAGGGCAGGGGTCGTTGAGTGCGGTGGGTGGTATGCCAGTCGAGGCCAAGAAGGAAGTTGAAGGAGGGGCGCATGGGTAGAGCGGCACTGCTATCGATATTGCACGGAGATATTTCAACTCCGTTCGGGCTGAGCCTGTCGAAGCCTACTCACCCTTCGACAAGCTCAGGACAAACGGCAGTTTCAATTGACGGCATCGACTGGTTTTACGGCGGCGAAAGCCTAGGCCGCATGCAACTCCTCGCGCAGAACTTGGCGCAACGCGCTCACCGTAACCGGCGAGTTTTCTGTCAGCAACGCCGTGCTCAACGCCTCGTTGATCAGCGTCTGGTAGCCTTTGCCCATTGCTTCCGCACGTTGCTTGAATCCCGCGACAACCTCGTCGTCCAGATAAATCGTGATCCGCGTTTTACCCTTGGGCGCAACCACCGCGCCGCGTTTGGCTTTGGTCATATCGTAGTTAGTCTTCATAGCTCTTCCTTTCAGTCAAAGTGGCAATGCGCGCCGAAATCAGACGGATATTCTCGCCCCGCTGGGTCCAGCACACCGTCACGACACGCCCCAGCGCATCCATACCGACAGATACAAATCGCGACTCGCCAGCCGCAACACGGTCTTCTCGGGTCAACGCAAAATCGTCATAAAACACCGGCTCGACCTCGGCAAACGAAACCCCGTGCTTCTGCAAATTCGCAAGCGCTTTTTGGGGGTCGAATTCGAGATTCATTGGGCAATGATACATACAATATATGCATAACGCAAGCAGCGGCGAAAGCAAAAGGTACCGGAGCTATAGATGCCTTTGGTTACGCCCAGACCGAGATCGGCGAACGCGGCGTAGGACTCTCAGGCGGACAGAAACAGCGCATCGCGATCGCCCGCGCGCTGATCAAACAACCCAAGATACTGATTTTGACGAAGCCACCAGCAGCCTGGATGCCGCCACCGCCGAACAGTGCGAACTCCACACGATTTCATCATTGGGTTCAGAAATCGTAGTGGATTCGCCTACCCTTGGGTGCTTCGCCGCCACCACAGACAACTTTTCATGCGCTTCAGCGCATAGAAAATTGCGTAACTTTGTCATCAACCAGCTCAAGGTCAAAGTGACGATGATGTTCATCACCCACGCGATGCCGAAGAATTTGCTGGTGGATGAGGTGGTGAGGATAGGGCAGGGGGTGTTGAGTGCGGTGGGTGAGGCGCATAGCGTTCGTCCGCAGGGACAAGCGGACAAACAGGAGGCGGGAGCATGATGCGGACAGTTATAGAAATCAGGCCGGGCTTGGATTGCTTTGCATTTGGAGAAGATGCGTTAATGCAATACCTGTTCCAGCGAGCTGCCGCAGGCTACACCAGCCTGATTTCAAGTTTCTTCCCGCACGCCGCCGCATATTTGCGCAGCGTCGCCACCGAGGGCGACTGCTTGTCGCTGGCCAGCGAGGATAGCAAACGCGAAACGGCGGGCGGCTTCGTGCCCATGCGCTCCGCGATCTGCGCCTGGGTCAAGCCCGACGCATCGCGCGCGCTCAACAGCGCGTCCAGCAAGGCCAACTCCTCGCGCTCGATGCGCAGCAGCGCCTTGCGGAATGCGGCATCCTTCATCCAGCCTTTCACCATCTCGTCGTGCGACATCGTCGGCGGGGAGGATACTCCCTGTTTATGTGATACGGAAGTTCTACGCATGATCCATCTCCTTCTTGCGCCGTCTGGCGATTTCCAGCTCACGCTTGGGCGTGGCTTCGGTTTTCTTGATAAAGCTGTGCAACATCATGATGCGCCGCTCATGCGCCACACAATAAAAAACGCGGGCGATGCCGCTGGCATCTTTCAGGCGGAGCTCGAACAAACCGCCGCCCATCGCGCGGGTGTGCGGCATGCCGAGATTCGGCCCGAACTGCTTCATTCGCCCGGTGTAAGCCGCGTAGCGCGCCCGCATCTCGAGCGGCAATTCCGTCACGCCGAGCCGCACCGCCTCGCTGTAATAGTGGATGGTGAACATGGCGCATTGTTAACCAATATGTTAATCGGCGCAAGTGTTATTTTTGCGGCGAACGATGGGGAAGGGAGGTTGGCGGCATGAAAAATAAATCGAACATGAGCCCTTTAATTCGTTCTGGCACAGGGACAACCGCTGGGCAGCGAACGGTTCAGCGAGATCATGTGTGCAGCTGTGGGTGTGCGTCGTGCGAAAAGAAAACCGGGCAGACCGGTGGTTAAGAAAGATCAGGATGCGCGGCTTGAAGAGCAAAGTGAACTTGGATTTTGAGAGGAAGAGATGAAATGGAAAAACATATTGTGATGCTGACCCCTTTAATTCTGGGGGTGCGGCGCGCGCAAAGAAAACCGGGCAGACCGATGGTGAAGAAAGATCAGAGTGCAAGGGTTGAAGATCAAAGTGATTTTGGATTTTGAGAGGGAGAATTGAAATGAGAAAATTTAATGCGAAGCTGACCCCTTTAGTTATGGAGGGTCGCAGCATGAGCGCACTCCACACAACACTCAAACGCATTACCAAATTTGGATTGATTTTGATGATGGGGGTGAGCATGGCTGCCTGTTCTGGCGACCAGAAATGGAAAGAAGAAGTTCAGTTGAGCGATGGGCGGATCATCGTGGTTGAACGGGAATTGTTAACCGAGGCAGGTGGAGACGAATGGGCGGTCAATCGGAGTGGCTCCAAGCCGAAGGAGTATCGGATTCGGTTTGAGTACCCTGCGGGTTCAGGAAAGATGGTGGAATGGCGTTCTATAAAAATAGATGTGCAGACATGGCCTGAGTTGCCATTGGTATTGGATATGGAATCTGGGCAGCCAGTTGTATTTTCGAGTGGGTATGTAAGCGGTTGTCAGATGTACTTTAAGTATATTTGGCGGAATAGCACGTGGGTTGAAGAACCACTTCCTCCACAGTTTGAGAAACGAGCAACAAACTTAGTAATCTTTGAAAGTCGGACTAAACAACGTTTTTTTGATTTAAAAACTAAGAATAAAAATAACTCAGATGTGACGCTGCAAGATTACAAGCAAGTCGGCCCCAAGCACCCCTACTGCCGATAACCCTTGGATGATTGTTTATAAGATAGCCAGACATGAACTATGAACTATGAACTATGAACTATGAACTATGAACTATGAACTATGAACTATGAACTATGAACTATGAACTATGGTCAGAACCATGTGGTCAGGTCTTGCCTTTTGCCCCAAGGGAATCTCTGATTAAGTCGTCTCACCGGCGGAGGCCGGTGTCCAGTTGATTGAATATACTGGATTCCGGTCTGCGCCAAAATGACAATATCGAGGTTAATCAGAGGTTCCTTAGC
>JBBRDZ010000074.1:0-11742 GCA_038203435.1 Burkholderiales bacterium | reverse complement strand
GTAGGTCTTGGCACCGGTGACCAGCACCGAATGCTTGTCGATATTGGTCTGATTCCACAGGTTAAGGAAGGCGAAGTCGCCCTTGAAAACAAAGTGGGCGATATCATCCACGGCATGGGCGCAGGTCTTGAAGCCGTTCTCCCTGAGCTGCTGCCCCGATTGCGTCTGTGCGGCAGCATCCGCTTCGGCACAGGCAGATTGCGTGAACAATCCGCACGCCAGCAGCAGCGTGCCGGCAATCCTGTTGATCCGCATGCCCCGCATCCCGCTGCGCCTGTCAGGCGTGCATCTCCAGCATCAGATGATTGACCCGCTTGACGAAGCCGGCCGGGTCGTCCAGTTGCCCGCCTTCAGCCAACAACGCCTGATCGAACAGCACCGAGGCCCAATCGTCGAAATACTTCTGCTCTTCCTTCAGGCGCATCACCACGGGATGAGTCGGATTGATCTCCAGGATGGGCAATGTCGACGGGATCTTCTGCCCGGCAGCCTTGAGCATGCGTGCCATGTTGCCGCCGATGTCATGTTCGTCCGAGACCAGGCAGGCCGGAGAATCGGTCAGCCTGTGCGTGACCCTGACTTCCTTGACGCGCTCGGCGAGACAGGTCTTGATCCTTTCGGTCAGGTCTTTGTGTTCATTGGCCTGCTTCTCTTGTTCCTGCTTTTCGGTCTCGTCTTCCAGTTTGCCCAGATCCAGTCCGCCCTTGGCAACCGAAACCAGCGACTTGCCTTCGAACTCGGTCAGGGAACTGGCCACCCACTCGTCCACGCGATCGGACAGCAACAGCACCTCGATGCCCTTCTTGCGGAACACTTCCAGATGCGGACTGTTTTTGGCGGCATTGAAGGTCTCGGCGGTGATGTAGTAGATCTTGTCCTGGCCATCTTTCATGCGGCCGATGTAATCCGCCAGTGAAACGGTCGCCGCATCGCTGTCCGCATCAGTCGAAGCAAAGCGCAACAGTCCGGCGATCCTGTCCTTGTTGGCGAAATCCTCCGCCGCGCCTTCCTTCAGCACCTGGCCAAACTCGCCCCAGAACTTGGCGTACTTTTCCTTTTCATTGCTTGCCAGTTCTTCCAGCAGGCCCAACACCTTCTTGGTGCAACCGGCGCGTATCGCTTCGATATCCTTGGACTCCTGCAGGATCTCGCGCGACACGTTCAGCGGCAGGTCGCTGGAATCAACGATGCCGCGCACGAAACGCAAATATGCCGGCAGCAATTGTTCGGCATCGTCCATGATGAACACGCGGCGCACATACAGCTTGATGCCGTGGCGCGCATTACGGTCCCACATATCGAACGGCGCGCGCGCCGGGATATAAAGCAGCTGCGTGTATTCCTGGCGGCCTTCCACGCGCGCATGCGTCCATGCCAGCGGGTCTTCGTAGTCGTGTCCGACATGTTTATAGAACGCCTTGTATTCGTCGTCGGAAATTTCGCTTTTGGCACGCGCCCACAACGCGGAAGCCTGGTTGACGGTCTCATCCTCGTCGGTGACAACCTGGCCGCCTTCTTTCCATTCCTCTTTTTTCATCACGATGGGCTGGACGATATGGTCGGAATATTTGTGGATGATGGAACGGATCTTGTGACCACTGAGCAGATCGTCCTGGTCGGCGCGCAGATGCAGCGTGATCTGTGTGCCGCGCGACGGCTTGTCGACCATCTCGATGGTAAATTCACCGCCGCCGTCCGACTCCCAATGCACGCCCTGATCCGCCTGTTCTCCGGCACGGCGCGTGGTGACCGCAACCTTGTCGGCCACGATGAATGAAGAATAAAATCCGACGCCGAATTGGCCGATCAGATTCGCATCTTTCTGCTGGTCGCCGCTCAGCTTGGCGAAGAAGTCCCGTGTGCCCGATTTCGCGATGGTGCCCAGATTATTGATGACCTCGTCTCGGCTCATGCCGATGCCGTTGTCGCTGATCGTGACAGTTCTGGCAACCTTGTCGTAACTGAGGCGGATGCTCAGTTCGGAATCGTTCTCGAACAGCGTGTCGTTGTGCAACGCCTCGAAGCGCAATTTGTCGCAGGCATCCGAGGCGTTGGAGACCAGTTCGCGCAGAAATATCTCGCGGTTGGAATACAGCGAATGGATCATCAGTTGCAGAAGCTGTTTCACTTCCGTTTGAAATCCCATCGTTTCGCGGTTGGCAGCAATATTTTCAGTCATAACGAATCCTTGTCTTGATGTTTACAGATATCCCCGGCGACAGATGGGGGCTGATAGTGATATTTCAAGTGCCGGTGCGTTGCACAATTTCGTCCAGCCATAATTTCCAGCGCAGGTATTTTTCCTGCAACTGCCGGGCATCGCCGGCAAACCCGACCTTCTGGGCCGCTCTGCTATCGGCCGGTGCCATCCCCGCGGCCAGCAACGCGGCGCCGCGCAGGCTGGATTCCCCCTCTGCCAAGCTGTACACCGCAACGGGTGCACAGCACGAGATGCCCTGCTGCAGACAGTCCAATCCGGACAAACCTCCCGAGAGATAGACACGTTGCAGCTGCGTTTCGGCATGAAACTCCTCCAATATCCGCGCCACCCGGAAGATGACCGCTTCCAGCAACAGCATCGCGATACGTGCTTGCGTCAATCCATCGACCGGCCGCGAGTAGCGGATGCCGATCTCCCTGTTGAAATAGGGCGCGCCCAGCCCGCTCGGTTCCGCGACACAGCAGATGTCGTCAACGGCCAGGTCTTCGAACCTGCATTCAGCTACCGGATAGGGCGCAAACGCCTCGGCAATGGAGTTGAGGGTGCCTTCGATCGCAAAATGGCTGTGCCGCGCACCGTCCTGATACACCAGCGTCTGCAGATATCCATCAGGCCTGGCAGTGTGTTCCGGCAGATAGCGCACGACAAAGCAGCCGGTACCGAGATTGACCAGCGCTTCGTCCTGCATGACACCGGCGTACACCGCGGCAGACTGGTCGCCGACACTGGCTTGCAGCTTCAAGCCGCTATCAAGCTGAAGGTCCATCGCCACGGACGACATGATCACGGGCAGGATATGCATGGGTATGTCGAACAGGTCACAAAGCGTGTTTGACCACTGCTGTCGCCGGATATCCATCAGCTGCGTGCGCGCTGCCATGGATGCGTCGGTGACAAAAAGCCTGCCGCCAGTCCAGCGCCAGATCAGAAACGTATCCAGTGTGCCGACCCGCAACTCGCCGAGTTCCAGTCGCGCCCTCCATAGCGGATTTTCCTGCAGCACGACGCGCAATTTGGCCGCGAAATAATAGGGGGTCAACGGCAAACCGGTCAGACTGCGGATAACTTCGCCATGCGTTCGCAAAGCATCGCAACTCGCAGCACCACGAGTGTCCTGCCATGATATCAACGGTGTCAGCGGTTGCCCTGTGGCTTGCTCCCAGATCAGGAATGACGAGCGCTGGCTGCACATGCCGAACGTGATGCAATCACCCGCCTGTGCGATGCATTCCTTGAGTACCTGTTCGGCGATCTGCGCATAGGCCAGCGCATCGCTTTCATAATGCCCGCCATTCACTGCTATCTTTGGTGCGTGGCGTATCACCAGATTGCCAAGTTCGCCGTGCCGATCCAGCAAGCCGGCCTTGATCGAGGTGGTGCCAAGATCAAGCGCAATGCATGCGATCAGATTATTCTCCATTGGGTGACTGATCTTTAGGTGCGGGCTCTGCCCGTGACCCTTCGACAAGCTCTGCGCGAACGGGATATATGGGTCGCGGGCATGGCTCGTTCCTGCAAGCTTCGATTTCCCGTTCTTTCGCAGCCTCATCCCAACCCATCGCATCTGCAACTGTTCCGGCAATGCGACGCAGCACCTCTTCATCAAGTTTGGCGAGGATCAACAACGGCATGCGACGGCGCAGCAGGTCGTCCAGGTGCATCGCCATCTCGTTGCGCGCACAAAACAACAGATCGGCGTAGACAAACGGCAACGCAGGCACGATGCGTTCGGCCAGGCGAGGATCGCTATCCATGCTGCGCAATACTTCCTCGACCCGCTTGCCGTGACGACGCATCAGCCATTTCGCGGTTTCCGGAGTGATGCCGAGACGCTTCGCCTGTGCGTTGATGGCAGCAGTCCACTCGACAAAACCCATTTCAGGCGCCCATGGAAACAGGCGATCACCGGTGGCACACGGCTTTTCTATTCCAAGCTGCGCGCACACCTTATCGACGATGACCGTCGCATCTTCACGTGCCGAGGTAAGTTTTCCGCCAACGGAATAATGCACGCCATTGCTCGCAGTCTTCAGTTCCCAATCACGGCTTACTGCTGAAGGTGTAGCGGCGTCGCTGCGCTTCATCACGCGCACACCGGCATAGCTGCCGACGATATCGGTTTCAGTCCACGAAGATTTGAGGTAATGATTTGCTTCCGCCAGCAGGTAAGCGATGTCTTCCGGTTCGACCGCCACGCGATCAGGATCGCCCTGGTAATCCGTATCGGTGGTGCCGATCAGCGTCATGCCATACCAGGGGATCATGAAGAACACCCGACCATCCGATTGGGCGGTCAACAACAGCGCCTCATCCTTAAGCACAGCAGGCATCACCAGATGTATCCCCTTGCTCAACCGGCACCAGTCACGTCCTGGCGCAGATGCACTCATCCATTGCCCGGTGGTATAGACGACTTGCCGCACCTTGATTTCTATGTTTTTGAGACCAGACAAAGTATTTAATCCGTTCGCCCTGAGCTTGTCGAAGGGTGAATGGCGCGTCTCGCCTGGTTCAGAACCGGCTTCGACATAACCAACGACTTGGCTGGCGTTTTTTGGCATCCTAGTCGGATGGCTACTGGTTCCATCAAGCTCAGCCCGAACGGGATTTTTACAGTCCTCGTTGCCATGCTGATCCTGCACAATCGCACCGCACACCGTTCCGCCCGATTCGATCAATCCGGTCAGTTTGCAATAATTCACACACACTGCCCCCGCCGCCATCGCTCCCGCGATCAATTCCAGCACCAGCCGCGCATCGTCGCTCTGCGCGTCGCCATAGGTGAAACCACCCTTCAGTCCGTCACTGTCGAGAACAGGGAAACGCTCGGCAAAAGCAGCGCGATCGAAATGGCGGTGGGCGATATCAGCACCAGGAAAGCCTGCCAGAAAATCATACAGCATCAAACCGGCCTTCAACTTCAGCGCGCCGACACGGCTGTCCTTGAAAATCGGCACACCGAAGCGCAACGGCCAGACGCGGTGCGGCGCCAGCGCCAGCAACCGCTGCCGTTCCAGTATCGCCTTCCTGACCAGCTTGAAATCGTAAGTCTCGAGATAGCGCAGACCGCCGTGGATCAGCTTGCTGGAGGCGGACGAAGTCGCGCAAGCCCAGTCGCCCTGCTCCACGATCGCGACGCGCAGGCCGCGCAACGCCGCGTCGTAAGCCGTCCACGCACCATAGATGCCGCCACCGCACACCAGCAGATCAAAGTGCCTGCCGGAAAGTATGGAAAAATCGCGCTTCACTTAACCCTCAACGCAGTTCTATTAAAATTTCCGTTCGCCCTGAGCCTGTCGAAGGGCTATGGGTGTGTGGCTGGTGGTTCGACAAGCTCTCCACTAATAGCTCAATGGGTAGCATTAAACTTGTCTCTCATCAACAGGGCTTTTTGCGGTACGTCGCTGATTACTATATCCACGCCCAGCGCCAGCGCCTTGTTGATCTCGGCATCGCTATTGCAGGTGTAAACCGCGATGCTTTTGCGATGCTCGCGCAGCAGTTTGACGATGCCTTTGTCCAGCGATGCGACCGGAAGGCACAAACCGTGCAAAAACGCTTGCTCCGACACTGCACGCTGCGCATCCGCAAAGGTCTGTTCCGGCTCGAGGTTGTACACCAGTGGAAACCCCGGGCGGTACTGGTTTGCATAAATCAGGCTGTCCAGGTCGAATGAGGATGCCATGATCGCATCGCCATGGGTCTCGCCAACCAGATCCAGCGTCTGCCGCACTTTGATCTGATGACGAGAGATTTCTTCCCAATCGCGGTTCTTGATCTCGAGCAACAAGCGGCAGCGCATTCGATAGGCATCCAGAAATTCTTTCAGGCTCATGATAACTTCCGGTTGCGCAGCCTCAGAAAAATGCGCGGCAAAATCCATCGCCCGCAACTGGGCATGATCGAAGTCGTCGATGTGCTTGTCGGGAAAGTCGACCTTGCCAAGGAAGCGGTCGTGCCACAATACCGCGACTTCATCGCGGCTGAGTTGCACGTCCGTCTCGATGCCGTCGATGGGATATTGCAGCGCCTTGTCGAAAGCCGAACGGGTATTTTCCGCCGCCTCGCGGTTGGCGCCGCGATGGGCGAAGATCAGGGTTCGGTTAGTATGACTCATGTTCGAATTGTACCGAATTCGCTCCGCTTAAAATGATTTCTTGCATTGTGCCAATCACCTGACATGGAATCACTTTTTTGCATACAATGCGGCTGTCCCGTTCAAACAGATAATCAATGAAGGCTCTCATTCGAACGCTGCTGCGTAGTGTTGCCCGTGTAGTATTTCGTTTGCGTGTCCAGGGCGACAAATCGGTCTTTCAGGCCGACAGGCTGTTGATCATCGCCAATCACGAATCATTTCTGGACGGTTTGTTGCTCGGTCTTTTTCTCCCGGTCAGCCCGGTGTTTGTGGTGCATACCGGAATTGCCAAGCTGTGGTTCTTTCGCTTGATCCTTTCATTGTCGGATTATCTGACAGTTGACCCGACTAGCCCGATGGCGATGAAAAAAGTCATCAAGTTGGTGGAATCCGGACGGCCTGTGATGATCTTTCCGGAAGGACGCATCACCGTCACCGGCAACCTGATGAAAGTTTATGAAGGGCCGGCCTTTGTGGCTGCCAAAACCGGCGCGACCTTGGTGCCGGTCAGGCTGGATGGCGGGACGCGCAGTTATTTTTCACGAGTATCGGGCAAGATGCCCAAACAGTTGTTTCCAAAAATCACCATTTCCATCCTGCCCGCAACGCGCATTGCAATGCCCGACGCGCCCTCGGCAAAACTGCGCCGCCGCAAAGCGGGAGAAGCGATGCGTCGCCTGATGCAGGAGATGATCTTTGCTTCGCATCCCAAACAGACCCTGTACTCCGCGTTCATCGATGCGACAGAAATCTTCGGCCGCAAGCGCCGCCTGCTTGAAGACATGAAGCAGATCGAATATTCCTACAACGATTTGCTCAAGATGGTGCTGGTGCTGGGCCGCCTCGTCGCCCGTGTCACCTCCGAACATGAGCGCGTCGGCCTGCTGCTGCCCAATGTCGCCCCGACCCTGAGCCTGATTTTCGGGCTGACCGCATTGCGGCGGGTGCCGGCCATGCTCAACTACACGGCAGGAACGGATGGTTTGCAAGCGGCCTGCGTGGCGGCGCAGATACGCACCATCGTCGCCTCGCGTGCCTTTGTCGAACAGGCCAAGCTGGCGGATAAACTGCCCCAGCTCAAAGATGTGCGCATCGTTTATCTGGAAGAGCTGCGCGAGCAAGTCGGGGTGATGGACAAGCTGTGGCTGATCCTCTATGCCCTGCGCTTCCCGCGCGCGATCGAGTTGCCCACAGCGCCGGACGAGCCTGCCGTGGTGCTGTTCACCTCCGGTTCGGAAGGCAAGCCCAAGGGCGTGGTGCTGTCGCATCGCGCCTTGCTGTCCAACATCGCACAGATACGCGCGGTGATCGATTTTTCTGTGGACGACAAGGTGCTCAATGCCCTGCCCATCTTCCATTCCTTCGGACTCACTGCGGGCGCGTTACTGCCGGTGCTGACCGGCGCGAACCTGTTCCTGTATCCCACCCCGCTGCATTACCGCGTGATTCCCGAGTTAGCCTACGACCGGGGCTGCACGGTATTGTTCGGTACCAGCACCTTCCTCGGCAATTACGCGAAATTTGCCCATCCCTACGATTTCTTCCGCCTGCGTTATGTGATCGCCGGAGCCGAAAAACTTTCCGACGCGGTGCGCGAACAATGGTTTGAAAAATTCGGCATACGGATATTCGAAGGCTACGGCGCAACCGAGACCGCACCAGTACTATCGGTCAATACCCCGATGACCTACCGTACCGGCACAGTAGGCCATTTGCTGCCGGGCATTGAATACAAACTTGAGCCAGTGCCGGGCATAAATGACGGCGGACTGCTGCATGTGCGCGGCCCAAACGTGATGTCCGGCTACCTGCGTTTCGAGAGACCCGGCGAACTTGAACCGCCCTCCTCCAGTATGGGTGACGGCTGGTACAGCACCGGCGACATCGTCAACTTTGACGACGACGGATTCCTGAAAATCGTCGGGCGGGTGAAGCGCTTCGCCAAGATTGCGGGCGAAATGGTTTCGCTGGAAGTAGTGGAAAAAATGGCGGTACTCGCCTCGCCGACCGCTTCGCACGCCGCTTCCTCCCAGACCGATCCGCAACGTGGCGAAACCATCGTGCTGTTCACCACCGATGCCGCGCTGGGTCGCGATGCGCTGCAAACCGTCGCGCGCGACAAAGGATGGCCGGAACTGGCCGTGCCGCGCAAAATACAACGCGTCGACGCATTGCCACTGCTGGGCACCGGCAAGCTGGATTATGTGACGCTTAAGACCTGGGCAGAGACAGCATGAACGGGAATTTAAGTAGGGCGGGTCACACCCGCCGTTTCGGCATTATCAACAAACCGTGCCTCGATTGTCGGGTGCAATGGCGGGTGTAACCCGCCCTACCAACAATTATCTATGCCCAACTATCGCCGCGCCAACGCTGAGGGAGGCTGCTATTTTTTCACGGTCAACACCCTGAACCGGCAACCGTTCCTGGTTGACCCGGATGTCCGTGCTGCGTTGCGCGAGTCGATCGAATCGGTGAGAACGACTCTGCCCTTCGCTATTGAAGCATGGGTGCTATTGCCCGACCACTTGCACTGCCTGTGGAGGTTGCCGCCAGGTGATGCAAATTTTGCCACGCGCTGGAAATTGATTAAAACAAAAGTGACGCAACAATGCGGTGACAGGCTGATGCGCGATGAATACATGACTGCGCGTCGCAAAGAAAAACGGCAAGGTTCGCTATGGCAACACCGCTACTGGGAGCATCAAATTCGCGATGACGACGATTTTGCACGGCATGTGGAATATGTTCACTGGAACCCGGTCAAGCACGGTCATGTGAAACGCGTTGCGGATTGGCCGTATTCCAGTTTTCATGGTTATGTGAAAGATGGCGTGTACCCTCCGGATTGGGTAGGGCGGGTCACACGGGTGCCCGGCCAAAAGCTTTTCGGACCCGCCGAAACAACCGTTAAAAATGAAAATGGTGTCGAGTATGGCGAATAACAATAAAGCGGCGGGTGTAACCCGCCCTACGGATCGCCGACGTTTCCTGCAACAGATGCTTGTTGGCGGGATTGCGCTAGGGGCAACATTCCAAGCCAGCGCCGCACTGCTGAAAGGAAAGCTGTTCAATGCCTGCGGCGCGACCTTACCGCAGCACTTGGCCGAGCACCCCATCGTCAAGGCGGCCTGGTCGGGAATAATTCCCGGACTGGTTTGGGACACGCATGCGCACATCGCGGGCACCGGCGACTCAGGTAGCGGGATTTACACTTCGCCGGAAATGAACAGCGTGTGGCATCCGGTGGAGTTCGCGCAACACGAGTTTTATCTGGATGCGGCTTGCGCTCAGGAGTCGCGGGTAGACTTGAGCTATATCGAACACCTGCAGCATCTGGTCGAAGAGTTGAAGCCCGGTTGCAAGTTGCTGCTATTCGCATTCGAGCAGGCGTATGACGAATCGGGCAAGGCGCTGCCGCAAAGCACCGCGTTCTATGTGCCCAATGCATATGCCCGCGATATCGCGCGTCGTCATCCGCAATATTTCGAGTGGGCATGTTCGATCCATCCTCACCGGACCGATGCAGTCGCCGCGCTGGAGGCCGCCGTCGCGGAGGGCGCGCGCGCGGTCAAATGGCTGCCCTCCGCCATGGGTATCGATCCCGCGTCGCCGAAGTGCGATGCGTTTTACGCGGCGTTGGCGCGTCTGGACGTACCCTTGATCTGCCACGGCGGAGAAGAGCATGCGGTGCATGGTGCGGGCTTCCAGGATGCGAACAATCCGCTCAGGTTGCGGCGTGCACTCGATGCGGGCGTGCGCGTTGTGGTTGCGCATTGCGCTTCCATCGGCAAGGACATCGATCTGGATCGAGGCGAGCACGGTCCGCGTACGCCGAGCTTCGAGCTGTTTGCGCGGATGATGAAAAACGATGATTATCGCCAGCACTTGTTCGCGGACATTTCGGCAGTCACTTTGCGCAACCGCTCGCCCGAGGTACTGCGCGCGATCATCGAGCACGACGATTGGCACGACCGTTTGCTTAACGGTACCGATTACCCATTGCCCGGCGTACTGCCGCTGACCTCGCCCCGCAAGTGGGTGCGGGCGGGCTTGCTCGACAGCGCAGCGGTGCCGGTGTTGAATGAACTGCAAAACTATAATCCGCTGCTGTTCGATTTTGTGTTGAAACGGCAATTGCGCGCAGGCAGCAGCCGGTTACCGGTCAGCATCTTCCACACTCGCAACTTCTTCCTCCGGAGTACCACATGAGCGGACAATTCCATTTACTCAAAACGCGCCGCTTCCTGCCTTTTTTCGGCACTCAATTCCTCGGCGCGTTCAACGACAACCTGTTCAAGAATTCGCTGATCGTATTGCTCACCTTTCAGGCCGCGAGCTGGACCAGCCTGAAACCGGAATTGCTGGCGAATCTGGCGGCGGGAATTTTCATCCTGCCGTTTTTTTTGTTCTCCGCCACCGCCGGACAACTGGCCGACAAATACGACAAGGCGAAACTCGCGCGCTTGGTCAAGCTGCTGGAGATCGTCATCATGCTGGTCGCGAGCGTGGGTTTCGCGATGCATAGTCTGAACCTGCTGATGGGCGCGCTGTTTTTATTCGGGGTGCATTCGACCCTGTTCGGTCCGGTGAAATACGCCATCCTTCCGCAGCATCTCAGGGAGAATGAATTGATCGGCGGCAACGCGCTGGTGGAAGCGGGAACCTTCGTTGCGATCCTGATCGGCACCATATCCGGCGGACTGATCGCGGGGCTGCCGCAGGGAACTGTGTGGATCAGCATCGGCGGATTGCTGGTGGCCACAGCGGGCTACTTCGCCAGCCGCCAGATTCCCGCCGCACCTGCACCCGCGCCCGAACTGCGCGTAAATCCCAACCCCATCACCGAAACCTGGCGCAACATCGGCTTCGCGCGCGAGAACCGCACTGTGTTCCTCTCGATACTCGGCATCTCATGGTTCTGGCTGTACGGCGCACTACTCCTCGCACAGTTTCCGGCCTATGCCAAAAATGTGCTGGGCGGCACGGAAACCACCGTCACCCTGCTGCTGGCGATCTTCACGATCGGCATCGGCGCGGGCTCGATGCTGTGCGAAAGGATGTCGGGGAAAATGGTCGAGATCGGTCTGGTGCCGTTCGGCTCCATCGGCTTGACGGTATTCGGTCTCGATCTGGCCTGGGCCTCGCCAGCATTGCCACCTGCCGGCGAACCGCTGACCGTGATGGCATTGCTGGCCGTCCCCGGCACTTGGCACGTGTTGCTGGATCTGGGCGCGATCGGTTTGTTCGGCGGATTTTTCATCGTCCCCATGTATGCATTGGTGCAACTGCGCAGCGATGTGAAATTCAGGGCACGCATCATCGCCAGCAACAACATCATGAACGCCCTGTTCATGGTGGTCGGTGCAATCGCTGCCGCAGC
>JBBRDZ010000073.1:0-11794 GCA_038203435.1 Burkholderiales bacterium | reverse complement strand
CCATGAAATTCCGTTTTAGTTCCGGCATCACATTGGCCTGCGGCAAATGTGAGCCTGCACTGAAACTTCGTGTATCTTTCAACAATGCAAATCTGCGTCAATCTGCACCGATTCATTTTCCCCAATAGGGAGTAAGCCATGAAATTCCGTTTTCCCATCATCATCATCGATGAGGACTTCCGCTCCGAGAATGCCAGTGGGTTGGGTATACGCGCCCTGGCTGATGCCATCGAAAAGGAGGGCATGGAGATCCTCGGCGTCACCAGCTATGGCGATCTGACCTCGTTTGCCCAGCAGCAGAGCCGCGCATCGGCGTTTCTGCTGTCCATCGATGACGAGGAGTTTGGCGGCGGCAGCCCGGAGGAGACGGAGGTTGCGCTGAAAAGTTTGCGCGCGTTCGTCAAAGAGATACGCATCAAGAATGCCGATATTCCAATCTATTTGTACGGTGAGACACGAACTTCACGACATATCCCGAACGATGTGCTGCGGGAATTGCACGGTTTCATCCATATGCATGAAGACACGCCGGAATTCGTCGCGCGTCATATCATCCGCGAAGCGAAGTCCTATCTGGACTCGCTGGCACCGCCGTTCTTCCGCGCCTTGCTGCACTACGCGCAGGACGGTTCCTATTCATGGCATTGTCCGGGGCACTCGGGCGGTGTGGCGTTCCTGAAGTCTCCCGTGGGGCAGATGTTCCACCAGTTCTTCGGTGAGAACATGTTGCGTGCCGACGTGTGCAACGCAGTGGACGAACTGGGCCAATTGCTCGACCATACCGGTCCGGTGGCAGCTTCGGAACGCAATGCGGCGCGCATCTTCAATTCCGATCACCTGTTCTTCGTCACCAACGGTACCTCGACCTCGAACAAGATCGTGTGGCACTCGACCGTTGCGCCGGACGACATCGTGGTGGTGGACCGCAACTGTCACAAGTCGATATTGCACGCGATCATGATGACCGGTGCGGTGCCGGTGTTCCTGCGCCCGACACGCAATCATTACGGCATCATCGGTCCGATCCACAAATCCGAGTTCGAGATGGAGAGCATCCAGAAGAAGATCAACGCCAATCCGTTCATCAAGGACAAGACCAAGAAGCCGCGCATCCTGACCATCACACAGAGCACTTACGACGGTGTGGTATACAACGTCGAGATGCTCAAGCAGATGCTGGACGGCAAGATCGACACGCTGCATTTCGACGAGGCATGGTTGCCGCATGCGGCGTTCCACCCGTTTTACAAGGATATGCATGCCATCGGCAAGCACCGGCCGCGCGCCAAGGAATCGATGATCTTCGCCACGCAGTCCACCCACAAGTTGCTGGCGGGCCTGTCACAGGCCTCGCAGATACTGGTACGTGAACCGGAGAAGCGCAAGTTGAACAACCACGTATTCAACGAAGCCTATCTGATGCACACCTCGACTTCGCCGCAATACGCGATCATCGCCTCGTGCGATGTGGCCGCCGCGATGATGGAGCCGCCTGGTGGCACCGCGCTGGTGGAAGAGAGCATCGCCGAGGCGATGGATTTCCGCCGCGCGATGCGCAAGGTGGATGAGGAATACGGCAAAGACTGGTGGTTCAAGGTATGGGGGCCGGAAGACATCGCCGAGGAAGGCATCGGCTCGCGCGAAGACTGGATGCTGAAGGCCGGCGACAAGTGGCACGGCTTCGGCAAGCTGGCAGCCGGTTTCAACATGCTCGACCCGATCAAGGCGACCATCATTACGCCGGGATTGAACATGAACGGTAACTTCGACGAGACCGGCATGCCCGCCGCGATGGTCACCAAGTATTTGGCCGAGCACGGCGTCATCGTCGAGAAATGCGGCCTGTATTCCTTCTTCATCATGTTCACCATCGGCATCACCAAGGGACGCTGGAACACGCTGCTGACCGCGCTACAGCAGTTCAAGGACGATTACGACAAGAACCAGCCGATGTGGCGCATCCTGCCCGAGTTCGCGGCCAAATATCCGCAGTATGAACGGGTCGGCCTGCACGATCTTTGCCAGCAGATCCACGATGCCTACAAGACCAACAACGTCGCGAAGATGACCACCGAGATGTATTTGTCCGACATGCAACCCGCGATGAAACCGTCCGATGCGTTTGCCAAAATGGCGCACGATGAGATCGAACGGGTCGAGATCGATCACCTGGAAGGCCGTATCACGGCAGTATTGCTGACGCCATATCCACCGGGCATCCCGCTGCTGATCCCCGGCGAACGATTCAACAAACTCATCGTCGATTATCTGAAGTTCGCCCGCGATTTCAACCGGAAATTTCCCGGCTTCGAAACCGACATTCACGGTCTGGTATCAGACAAGGAAAACGGTGAACGCGTTTATCATGTGGACTGCGTGCGGCAGGTCTGAGGTAGTGCCCCGTTAAACCGAAAATAGTCGTATCGCATCCGTCATGGGACCGGCTGATTCGAGTGCAAAGTCTGTTGGTCGAAGCTGCCGGTGCCGTGGCGAGTTTGCACGTCGATACCGATTTCCTTGAGTAACGGTGCGGGCAGTATCCCGCCCGCGCAGACGATCACCGCGTCGTTGGGCAGATCGATCAGGGTGCCTTTCTGATCAAGCAGAACGTTTTTCAGTCTGATTTCCTTGACATTCGATTCAAACAATACCGACAGCTGCCCGGATTTTTGTGCTTGTTCGGTCAGTTGCCGGTTTTTCAGTTTGACACGACTGAACGCGTTGCTGCGATAACTGAGAGTCACCTTTGCGCCGGGTTCCATACTGATCGCCAACGCCGCTTCCAGTGCCGCGTCGCCGCCACCAACCACCAGTACCCGTTGGCCTCGGTATTGTCCCGGGTCGATCAACCGGTACACGACCTTTTCGAGTTCTTCGCCCGCCACCTCGAGTTTGCGCGGCGTACCACGCCGACCAATGGAAAGCAGCACGCTGTGGGCCAAATAAGTGGCACGATTGGTGACGACAGCAAAGGAATCGCCCTGCCGTTCGATCTTCTCCATGCGTTCACTGAAGTTGATCTTGATGCCCGACTTGGTGACCACGTCTTCCCATATTTCCAGCAGCCCCTCTTTACTTATTTCCTTGACGTTGACTTTGCCGATGATGGGCAACTTCATCGGCGCGGTCATGACCAGTTTGCCGCGTGGGTAATGCAGTGTGCTGCCGCCGAAGGTATCTTCCTGTTCCAGCGTCACGCAACGCAGGCCGTGATGTTTTGCAGCCAGTGTGGCGGAAATGCCGGCAGGCCCGGCACCGATCACGATGACATCGTGTGCGGTGTTCGAACGTCCGCGTTTAGAAATGGATTCCATCGCCTGGCGCCCCTGTTCCGCGGCTTTCCTGATCAGGCCCATGCCGCCCAGCTCCCCGGCGATGTAGATGCCGGGTACATTGGTCTCAAAATCGGGTTTGAGCTGCGGGATATCCACGCCGCGCGTTGCGGTGCCGAATACCAGTGTGATCGCGCCCACCGGGCAGGAAAAAGCGCAGGCACCGTGGCCGATGCAAAGTGCGGGGCTGATCAGCACGCCTTTGCCGTCGATGATGCCGATCGCCTGTTCCGGGCAGGCTTTATAACAACCGCCGGATCCCAGGCAAATATTGGGGTCGAATACCGGATGCAGCGTTGCCGGTTCGGTCAGTCCGGACACAACCGACTCTTGCAAGGTTTCTTTGGCCACGCGCTGACGTCGTTTGCGTTTGCGGAGAAAAATCAGCAAAGGCACCATCAAGGGCACTACGTAAAGCACATAGATGAATAACTGTTCGTTCATTTTTCGGGAGGCATAGTGGTGAAATTGGCTTGCATCGGGCAATCATTCTGGATTGAAAAGCACAGCCCGGAAGATACCGTTGAGCATGTCAAAAACAGGCGTGGCAATTGCAGTCTTTGGCATTCGACAAGCCGGATAGTGAACTTGTTCCGGTCGGTGCAGTCTACCGTTACGATCAGCGTCATTCAACAAACACAGATACATTGTCTCGGGTGCCGATTCTAGCGCATGGTAAAATGCGCATATGGTTTTTCTTACGAATTGATCAAGTTCGGCGCAATCAATGGGCTAGGCAAGAATGGCATCTGAGTTATCTGGCGGTCAAAATACGGTAGCAGTAGCGGATAGTGCCCTGCATTCCCCCGAACGTCGTTCGGGAGGGAATCGCGTGGCTTCGGTGCTGGGCGGTTCGCGTGCCGCCGAGAAGCGCCTCGGCGTGGGCCGCGGATTAACCTGGCTTGCCGGTGTGCTGGTGCTGGCAGCGGTATGGCCGGTCTCGCAGGGGATGGTATTCAAGCCCGGAACAGGCATCGGATATTATATCGGCATCACCGGCGGCGTGATGATGCTGCTGATGTTGCTGTACCCGGTGCGCAAACATATGCAATTCGCCCGCAACTGGGGACCGCTGCGCTACTGGTTCATGCTGCACATGCTGTTCGGGATCGGCGGGCCGGTGTTGATCCTGTTTCATTCGACCTTCCATGTGAAATCCCTGAATGCCGGCGTAGCGCTTTCATCGATGCTGCTGGTGGCAGCCAGCGGCATCATCGGGCGTTTCATCTACAAGCGCATACACCATGGACTATATGGGCGGGAATCCAATCTGGAAGAGCTGCAGCAGGCAGTGGATGTGAACCAGAACAAGATGGGCAAAATAAACGCGGTATTGATGGAGGCAACCGGAGTCGGCGAAAAGTTGCAACAGTTCCGCAATATATCCATCTCTCAACATCAAACATTCCTGGTGCGCGCGTGGAAATTCGTGACTTTGGGTTGGCAAAGATATCAGCTCGGCACCAAGTGTCATCAGGAGTTGCGGCAGGCCGTCATTCAACTGGCCCAGGCGCAAGGGTGGGATAAACAGCAAAGGGAGCAACATTACCAGGCAGTGGCTGGCAATGTGGATGACTACCTGGCCGCCGTACAACAGGCCGCGCAGTTCTCATCCTACGAGCGCCTGTTCAGGCTCTGGCACATCCTGCACTCCCCGTTTGTCTGGTTGCTGGCTATCAGTGGCATCGTCCACGTCATCGCCGTCAACATGTACTGACAGTTTCGGAATGTCGTTACGCCTCGCACTATTGATCCTGTCGCTGGCTTTCTCGCACGCTGTTTTGGCGGCGGGCGAGACGGCTCTGATGCCGGGTGAGGTCATCGAGGGGCATGCCAAACTTGAAGCAAAATGCGCGGAATGCCATGTCAGGTTCGACAAGGATGCGCAGACCGGGTTATGCAAGGACTGTCACAAAGATGTGAAGGCGGACATCCTGGGCCATCTCGGCTTCCACGGCAGGCTGGACGAGAAAGCCTGTCGCGAATGCCACACCGATCACAAAGGCCGGAAAGCCAGGATCGTGGTGTTGGACACCAAGACCTTTGATCACAGCAAAACTGATTTCCCTCTATTGGGCGCTCACCAGAAGCAGGAAAAAATCAAATGCAAAGATTGTCACGATGCCAGGAAAAAGTATCGTGAGGCGTCATCCGTATGCAACGACTGCCATCACAAGGTCGACAAGCACAAAGGCGGTTTGGGCAAGGACTGCAAGAGTTGTCACAACGAACGCGACTGGAAGGAAACGAAATTCGATCACACCCAGGAGAAGACCCGGTTCGCGCTCAATGGAAAGCACGCCGAGGTCAAATGCAGCAAGTGCCATGCCGACCCGGCCCGCTTCAAAGGTGCGCCGCATGAATGTGTGGCCTGTCATCTGAAGGTCGACAAGCACAAGGGGCAATATGGCAAGAAGTGCGAAACATGCCACGTCGAAAGCGACTGGAAGAAGATCGAGTTCAATCATGACCGTGAGACCAAATTCAAACTGCTGGGCAAGCACGAATCGGTGAAATGTCTGGCCTGCCACAAAAAGCCGTTGTTCACCAAGGAAAAGACGCCGAGCAGTTGTATCTCGTGCCACCGCAAAGACGATATACACAAGGGTGGCCTGGGCGACAAATGCGAGACTTGCCACAATGAAGAGAAGTGGAAGTCAGCGAAATTCGACCACGACAAGGACACCAAATTTCTGTTGGCGGGCAAACATGTCACGACCAAGTGCGACGCCTGTCACAAGCCAGAATTGAAGGCTGCCGCACAGAAACTGGCCACTACCTGTATCGGCTGTCACAAGAAAGACGACAAGCACAAGGAGAATTTTGGAGCCAAGTGTGAGTCATGCCACACGGAAAAAGACTGGAAGCAGATCAGCTTCGACCATGATCGCGATACCAAATACGCCTTGAAGGGCAAGCACGAAACGGTAAAGTGCGTCACATGCCATACCGGCAATCTGTATAAACAGAAGCTCAAGCAGGATTGCATCTCCTGTCATAGCAAAGATGATGTGCACAAGGAAAAGCTGGGCAAAGACTGCGCTTCCTGCCATAACGAAAAAGACTGGAAAGATGCCAAGATCGACCATGGCCGTACGCACTTTCCGCTGTTGGGCTTGCATTTCACGGTGGATTGCAAGAAATGCCACCAGACGCAACTGTTCCGCGATACGCCATCCGATTGCTATGCCTGTCACAAGAAGGAGGATGACAAGGTGCACAAGCGCAGACTCGGTATCAAATGCGATTCATGTCACAACGCGCGCTCATGGAAGGCGTGGGATTTTAATCACGACAGACGCACCAAATTCAAGCTTGATGGCGGACACAAGAAAGTGGATTGCTACGCTTGCCACAAGCAGGAAATGAGCGACAAGGTCGTCGTCGCCAGCTCTTGTGTCGGTTGTCATGATGGCGATGATGTGCACCGTGGAGAATTTGGCCAGCAATGTGAACGCTGTCATGTCACCAGTGATTTCAAGACTCTGCTGTTAGAATCCGGCATAAAACAACGCTGACCGGCCATCCGGGTATTTCTCCCGCTCGTCTATTCTGTGTGTAAATTGCACACACTGATATATTTTGTGGTAATATCCTGTGCAAATGTGATGCCGAGGCTGCCAATATCGGACCAAGCCAATCCGTCACATTTGAATTGCCGACGCCGGTTGCAGATCCACGCAGGGTCATACGTTAGTGGGCAAGACACAAGGAGTTCCAAATGAACGAACATGAAACCAAAGCCATTATGTTGTCCCCTGGTCGGCAATCGTCGCGCTGGATCGCATTGTTGTTCATCTTGCCGTTGTTGACTTTGGCATCCCTTGCCTGGTCCCAGACCAGCAATCCCGAGACCATCAGGTACGACCATATCAAGACCGGATTCAATCTGACCGGTGCGCACGTGCAGGCCAGGTGCGAATCCTGTCATATCCAGGGTGTGTTCAAGGGCACACCGCGTGACTGCGCGACCTGTCACATGGCGGGCAACCGCATGGGCGCGACGGCAAAGCCGAGCAGACATGTGGCAACTATCGCCCCCTGCGACAGTTGCCATCGCTCCACCGCTTGGACACCCGCCACCTTTACCCATGTCAACGTTGTGCAAGGCACTTGCCTTAACTGTCACAATGGTTCCGTCGCAACGCCCAAGCCGAGCGGGCATATTTTGACCACCGACTCCTGTGATTCTTGTCACCGCACCTCGGCCTGGATGCCGGCAGGATACAATCACTTCGGGGTGTTGCCGGGAACTTGTGCAACTTGTCATAACGGCTCGAAAGCAACCGGAAAGCCGGGACGCCACGTCGTGACGAGTGATTCTTGTGATACCTGCCATCGCACGACAGCATGGTTGCCTGCCGGATTCAGTCATATCGGCGTGTTGCCGGGTACCTGTACGAATTGCCACGGCACGACTGCGACAGGCAAGCCGAGTGGACATATCGTGACTGCAGATTCCTGTGATAAATGCCATTCCACCACGACCTGGCTGGGAGCGAGTTTCAATCATCTGGGCGTGGTAGCGGGTACTTGTGCAACCTGCCACAACGGCACGACCGCGACCGGCAAGCCGAGCGGCCATGTCGTGACTACAGATTCCTGTGATAAGTGCCATTCCACCACGACCTGGTTGGGAGCGAGTTTCAATCACGTGGGCGTGGTAGCGGGTAGCTGTACGACCTGCCACAACGGCACGACCGCAAAGGGTGTAGGCGGTTCACCCACGACCCGCTATCCGGCTTACTCAGGGCATCTGCCAGTCGCGCGCTGGCCTTCCTGCGATACCTGCCACAAGTCCACGAGCAGTTTCCTGAATGCCAAAGTGCATGGATCCGGTGCGGCGGTGTCCGGGGTATGCAATGTCTGTCACAGCAAACACAATAACTCGCAATCGTGTGATAAATGTCACTCCACCAGCACTTGGAACAAATAACGAAGCCGGTCGGAGCGCGTTGTTGCGCGCTCCGGTAAGCATGATTTCGGTGGGTATTGCACCGGTTAAACTGATAGCGGTATGGAATAAGGGAATACTTTGAAGGCCAATAACCCGTTTCAAGTCATGCGAAGCTATCTCCGCACCGCTGCCTTTGTTGCAACCGGATTACTGTTGAGCGTTGTCTCCGTTCAATCGGCGCAAGCGCATGTGATCGAACGCATTGAGATTAACCGCAACGGGAACGAAGCGGAGATACAGATACAGTTCGATGTCAGGATTCAGTACCTGCGCGAAGCATCGCTTAAAAATGGCGAAGTGCATGTTTTCATCAATCTGCTGGAAACCGATCCGGACCGAACCGTTCAGGTTCCGGAAGCCATGGATTCACCGCCTTCGAATATATCGCCACATTTCAGGGCATCCTATCCCGGGCTGGACTCATCCCTCACCATCAAATTCGATAATCCGGTGACATACCGGGTACGTGCAGGCAAAGATGGGCGCAGCATCAGCATTTTCACTCCGGTGATCATGGTTGAAAATGCAACTGCGACAGAAGCGCAAACCGCATTCAGCACGCCGGAGGAGGTCGAGCTGGAGGCTAAACGGTTGATGGGTATTGCGAGCGAGGCGGTTGCACAGGATCAGGCCGTAAAGGCGATTGAAACACTGAACCAGCTGCTCAACCTGCCGCCGAATCAGCAATCCCAGGCTGCCCAGGAACTGATAGGTGATGCCCGTGAAAAGAACGGGGAATATGACAAGGCGCGCGTCGAGTATGAGTTGTATCTGAAGCTTTACCCGGATGCCAAGGGCTTGAATCAGGTCAAGGCCAAACTGGCAGGGTTGCCCAAAGAGTCCTATGTAAAACCGGTGAAGCAGCCGGAACAAAAGCGCTCTATCGACGAGAAGATGATGGTGTTCGGTAGTGTGTCGCAGAGCTATTACAACGGGGTGTCGCATACCGACACCACCACCAGTAATGGGCTTGGCAGCGATTCGTTTTCCGGCACCGACCAGTCCATGCTGATCTCATCTTTGGATATGACCGCGCGCAAGCGTACCGAATCCACCGACACGCGTCTCGTGTTGCGTGACGATCACCGCGCGAACTTCCTGTCGGGTTCAAGGAATGACAATCGGTTGACCTCACTCTATGTTGAACAAAGTGCGCGTGACCGCAGTTACCTGGTCCGCTTAGGCCGGCAGTCGGGATTATCCGGCGGGGTGCTGGGTCGTTTCGACGGTGCATGGATGGGCTATGACCTCAATCCCACCTGGCGTGTCAACGGTGTCTTGGGCACCCCGGTGGACTACTACAGGAGCAGCGACAGCGACAGGAAAACTTTTGCCGGTATTAGCGTAGATCTGACCCGCTTGCCCGAGCAGTGGAGCGGCAGCGGTTATTTCATCGAACAACGCGCCGGAACAGTCGTGGATCGCCAAGCCGTCGGAATGGACGCTCATTATTTCGATGCGCACAGCAATTATATGGGCATGTTCGATTACGACAGGTTATTCAAGGCGGTCAACATCGCGATGTTTCAGGGCAACTGGACAACTGCGGCCGGCGACAATTACCTGATGCTGATCGACCACAGGAAATCCCCCTCGTTGCAGCTTTCCAATGCGGTACTTGGGCAGCCGATACAATCGCTGGTGACGCTGGTCCAGTCGGGGGTCAGCAAAGATAGTCTGATAAGCGATGCCAAGGCATTGACCCCCACGGCTAACCTGCTGATGGTCGGACTGACGCACCCCTACACACCGCGGTTGCGCGTGGGCGGCGATTTTCGCGTCAGCAATACTTCGGGTAGCGGAGCAGTCGGTACCCAGCCCGCCACGCCCGGAACCGGGAATGTCTATATCTATTCAGCCCAGCTGATCGCTAATAGTCTGCTGCTGGAAAATGATCTGGGACTGGCCAGCGCCAGCATCATTAATGCGCAGACCTACAAAGGACAGTCCCTGACACTTACCCAGACCGAGACCTTGCGACAACGCTGGCGGTTGGATGTCTCGCTGCAGCTATACAATCAGAAAGACAATACGGACGTGCACCAGACCAGGATCACACCCAGTCTCAAGTTGAGTTATCGCTGGAACGAATCAGTCAACTTCGACGCCGAGGGCGGAATCGAAGACACGCATACCACCAGCACAAGCCAGGACCAGAAAGTAAGGCGCAAATATGTCTATCTGGGATACCGCTGGGATTTCCAATAGGCAAGCTAATTGCCGGTTTGGCTTTTCCTGTCGTACAACACGAAGTGGTGGCGATACCGGTTGTTCGCATCAGGTGCATGGCTGACCCGTGCTGATTCCTTCCACAGCGTGAAGTCGAATTCCGGGAAATGTGCGTCGCCGATGATATCGGCATCGATCTCGGTCAGGTAGATGCGGTCTGCAATGGTGATCGCCTGCCGGTAGATATCGGCGCCGCCGATCACGAAGATTTCCGCATCATCCCCGCAGGCTGCGATCGCTGCATCGAGCGAGCTCGCAACATGTACACCCGGCGCTGAAAAATCAGCATTGCGTGTCACCACTACCGAAGTCCGTCCCGGCAAGGGCTTGCCTATTGATTCGTATGTCTTGCGGCCCATCACGATATGGTGTCCCATCGTGAGCGCCTTGAAGTGCTTCAGATCGGCGGGCAGATGCCAGGGCAGCGCGTTATTGACACCGATCACCCTATCCTTGGCCATCGCGACCAGCAGTGAAACGCGCGGTTTCATACCGCGACGGCTGCCTTGATCGCCGGGTGCGGGTCGTAGCCTTCCAGCGTGAAATCCTCGAACGTGAATGCAAAGATATCTT
The DNA here is from genome assembly GCA_038203435.1 of Burkholderiales bacterium. GTDB lineage: Bacteria > Pseudomonadota > Gammaproteobacteria > Burkholderiales > Gallionellaceae > Gallionella. Next base: position 703 of record JBBRDZ010000073.1, on the reverse strand, counting down.
TCACATCGGGACTGATGCGCATTGTCGGCAATGGGCGCGGCTCGCGCGACAGTTGCAGATGCGTCTGCTCCATGTGGTTCGAGTACAGGTGCGCATCGCCGAAGGTGTGCACGAAATCTCCCGGTTGAAGCTCGCACACCTGCGCCATCATCATGGTCAGCAACGCGTAACTCGCGATATTGAACGGCACGCCGAGGAAGATATCCGCGCTGCGCTGGTAGAGTTGGCAGGATAATCTGCCGTCGGCGACATAGAACTGAAAGAACGCATGGCAGGGTGCCAGCGCCATCTGGTCGAGTTCACCGACGTTCCATGCCGACACGATGATACGGCGCGAATCAGGATTGCCCCTGATCTGGTCGACAGCATTCCTGATCTGATCCACAGCGCGGCCATCCACGGTCGCCCAGGAACGCCATTGCTTGCCGTACACAGGGCCGAGAGCGCCGTTCCCGTCCGCCCACTCGTCCCATATCTTGACACCGTTGTCCTTGAGATACTTGATGTTGGTGCTGCCCTGCAGGAACCACAACAATTCGTGGATGATGGACTTCATGTGACACTTTTTGGTTGTTACCAGCGGGAATCCTTTTGCAAGATCGAAACGCATCTGGTAGCCGAACACGCTGGAGGTGCCGGTGCCGGTGCGGTCGCATTTTTTCGTGCCACGATCGAGCACGTGCTGCAACAAATCTAGGTAGGC
>JBBRDZ010000072.1:0-11902 GCA_038203435.1 Burkholderiales bacterium | reverse complement strand
CGGCGATCCGGTGGTGCATGAGCAGCACGGCATCGCGCGCTATGCAGGACTGTTCAATCTCGATCTGGGCGAGGGCGAGAACGAATTCCTGCTGCTCGAATACGCCGGCGGCGACAAGTTATACGTGCCGGTCGCGCAGTTGCATGTGATCAGCCGCTACAGCGGCGGCGCGGCGGAATCCGCACCACTGCACAAACTCGGCACGACCGCATGGGACAAGGCCAAGCGCCGCGCGATGCAGCAGGTGCGCGACACCGCCGCCGAACTGCTCAATCTTTACGCACAGCGTGCCTTGCGCACCGGCCATACTTTCAAAGTGAACCCGCACGATTACGAGGCGTTCGCTGCCGGTTTCGGTTTCGAGGAAACGCCCGACCAGGCTGCCGCGATCGAAGCGGTGATCAACGACCTGCAATCCGGCAAGCCGATGGACCGGCTGATCTGCGGCGATGTCGGCTTCGGCAAGACCGAGGTTGCATTGCGCGCCGCCTTCGTCGCGGCGATGGACGGCAAACAGGTGGCGGTGCTGGTGCCCACCACGCTGCTCGCAGAACAGCACTTCCAGAACTTTTCCGACCGCTTCGCCGACCTGCCGATCAAGATCGCCGAACTGTCGCGCTTCCGTTCAGCCAGGGAACAGACGCAGGCGCTTCAGGACATGGCCGACGGCAAGCTCGACATCATCATCGGCACGCACAAACTGATCCAGAAGGGCGTGAAGTTCCACGACCTCGGGCTGGTCATTATCGACGAGGAACACCGTTTCGGCGTGCAGCAGAAGGAACGTCTCAAGGCACTGCGTTCGGAAGTGGACGTGTTGACGCTGACCGCCACGCCGATACCGCGTACCCTGGCGATGTCGCTGGAAGGCCTGCGCGATTTCTCGATCATCGCCACCGCGCCGCAACGGCGACTGTCGATCAAGACCTTCGTCGCACAGGCCGGCAACGGCATCATCCGCGAAGCGGTGCTGCGCGAACTGAAACGCGGCGGGCAGGTGTATTTCCTGCACAACGAGGTGGACACCATCGCCAACATGGCGGAGAAATTGGCCGCGCTGCTGCCCGAAGCGCGCATCCGCGTGGCGCACGGCCAGATGGGCGAGCGCGACCTGGAAGCGGTGATGCGCGATTTCTACCAGCAGCGCTTCAATGTGCTGTTGTGCACCACCATCATCGAGACCGGCATCGACATCCCCACCGTCAACACCATCATCATGAACCGCGCCGACCGTTTCGGGCTGGCCCAGTTGCACCAGTTGCGCGGCCGCGTCGGGCGTTCGCACCACCAGGCGTACGCCTACCTGCTGGTGGAGACCGAAGCACTGACCGCGCAGGCAAAAAAGCGCCTCGAGGCGATCCAGGCGATGGAACAGCTCGGCAGCGGATTTTATCTCGCCATGCACGACCTGGAGATACGCGGTGCGGGAGAGGTGCTGGGTGAATCGCAAAGCGGCGAGATGCAGGAGATCGGCTTCTCGCTGTATGCCGACATGTTGAATGCCGCGGTCTCATCGCTGCGCCAGGGACGCGAACCGGACATGGCGCATCCGCTCGGCGTCACCACCGAGATCAACCTGCATTGCCCGGCGCTGTTGCCCAATGATTATTGCGGCGATATCCACCAGCGCCTGATGCTCTACAAGCGACTGGCCAATTGCAATGCAGCCGAAGACCTCGACGATCTGCATCAGGAACTCATCGACCGCTTCGGCCTGTTGCCGGAACCTGCGCAAACGCTGCTCGACAGTCACCGGCTGCGCATCGCCGCCCGCCCGCTCGGCATCAGCAAAGTGGATGCATCTTCGGAAGCCATCGTGATCCAGTTCATCGCGAATCCGCCCATCGATCCGTTGCGCGTGCTGCACCTGATCCAGACCAGGCGACACTACAAACTCAGCGGCCAGGACAGGCTGCGCATCGAATTGAAATACGGCGCGGTTGCCCAGCGCGTACTCGCGATCAAAAACCTGTTTGGCGAGCTGAAATAGCAGCGGCCACGCACCACGCCCCTGCACCGATAATATAAGTTGCCGAAAGTACCGGTCTTTGCAACAATCGACCTCAGCGGGAATTAATCGGCCGTAGGGATGAAGAATCATATGAGCAAGCAGCTATTTCATTTTTGTACGGCGCTTGCGCTGTACTTGTCTTCGTGTGCATTGGTTCACGCCGAGACCATCGTGCTGGCCGTACCGGGGCCGGGGAGCCTGTCTTATTTGCCGGTATATCTCGCCAAGGCCATCGCGGCCGATCAGGCCGAAGGGCTGAATCTCAAGCTGCGCTATTTTGCCGGTGGCCCATTTGCGACGCGCGACATGATGGAGAATAACAGCGATTTCATGGCGATCGGCCTGCCTGCGATCGCCGCCGGACGCGCGGACGGGATGTCGGTTGTCGCCATCGGCCAGCTCAGTCAATCGGCGATGTATGCATTCTTGCTGCGCAGCGCACTTAAAGACCAGGTGCGCACGTTCGCGCAACTCAAGGGCAGGCGTATCGGCACGGCTTCCAGCACGGCAAAGGAGCGTTCCATGGGACATATGATGACTGAATACATCATCCAGCGCGCCGGACTCAAATCCGGCGACGTTCAGTACATCTCCGCCGGGCAAAATCGCATATCCCAGAGTGCCGCGTTAACAAGCGCCACCGTCGATGCCATCATGGGGGATGAACCATTCGCCACTAAACTGGTGGAACAGGGTATAGCTGTCCGGCTGGCCGATCTGTATTCTCCGCAGCAAAGCAGCGAACTGCTTGGCGGCCCGATCATACATGCCGCTTTGGCCACGCGCGAAGACGTGTATGCCCAACACCCGGATACGGTATTGAAAGTGCAGCGCATGTTCGACCATACCCTGCACTGGATGGCCTCGCATTCCGCATCGGAAATCGTTGCCAAGCTTTCCAGTCAACCTGGCTTCGACATTGAAAACAGCAAGCAGTTGGCCGAAATCCTGCAACGCAATCAAGGCATGTTTCCGGACCGGCTCGCCTGGGACCCGCAAGCCGTGGCCACCACGGAACGTTTCTTTCACCACGTAGCCGCGAGCCAAAATGAATCGAATTTGTCTTTTGCCGAATTTGTGCGCGACCCGCACCCGGAATAACCTGTCTTGATACCCGTTCTCCGCATAACCACACTGCGCCAGACCTTCAGCCGCAGGCTGCTGTTGCTGCTGACCCTGTTCTCGCTCGTCTCGAGCCTGGTCATCGTGCTGACTTTCCAATACCTGACTGACCAGACCAATCGAATCGAGCTAAATGAAACCTTCTCGCATCTTCAACCGCGCATCGGGACGCTACACCGTGTCTGGAATCAGGATGCGGACCATATGCTCGACATCCTCGAGTGGTCCAATATTCTCAACTTGCAGGAACCGGCACGCACAGAAAAATTAAATGCTTTTTTTACCGCCCAGGCGGATAGCATGGAATTTGAGGGGATCGTTATCACCGATGCCAAAAATGATAAGTTGCTGTTCAATTTCTGGACAGTTTTCGGCAATCCGGATTTTGTTGATTTTGCTACTGCAAACTCAACAAATAAATTCTATTGGTACGACGCAAAGCACGCCACGCTGTACAACGTGATACGAAAACCCGCCCGCGTCAAAAGTCAGCAAATCAATACCTACTATTTCAAGGCTTGGGATAGCGCAATTCTGCGTCGGATAAGATTTTCCGGTATAACCCTTTTCATTTCGATGGGCTCCAAACCACTGCTGAGTTCCGCCGGCAACCTTGAAATGGAGGCAGCGCCACCCGGCACCGACCCATATACCGAGCGCGTCCTGAACGGCATCAAATATCAGGAAGGAACCTTCGCCCTTGATGAGCTCACCGCCGCAGGGAGTACCGTGCCATTGATACTGACTGTGCGAGCCCCGCTGAAAAATTTCCTGCCGATACCTTTGGTGCTGGGCGCTACGGTCGGCGTCACCCTGTTGTTTGGCCTGATGCTGTTCGTGGTGTTTGGTAACTGGCTGAGGCAGCTCGGCCTGCGGCTGGACGGATTGGCTACTGCGGCGTTGATTTTCAAGAACAACCCCGTCAATGACATCACCAGCGAATCCGCCAGTCTGCTGAAACAAGCCGATGCCGGCAAAGACGATCAGATCAGTGCCTTGGCTCACGAATTGACCGACCTGATGGAGAGCGCCGTAGAACGCGATACCGAGCAGCGCGGTTATCTGCAAACACTGGACCTGCTGCAGGATGCCGTGATCGAATTCTCGCCCGACGGTAAATTGATACGGGCCACCGACGCGTGGAAATCCATGACCGGTATCGACGACTGCGTTGCGCACGGCATCGATAGCTGCGTGCATCAGGAAGATGGCAGTGAATTGCTGGAACAACTCAGCGCGCTGACCCACAACCAGAAGGATCAAATCAACCTGCGCTTCCGCATGTTGCGCCAGCATGATGCCAGCAAGATCTTCTGGGTGGAGGGCCGTTTCGCAGCCGTCAAGCACCATGACAAGGTGGTGCGCATCCGCGGCGTGGTACGCGACATCACCAACACCTATCTGCAGGAACGCCAGATCAATCACATGGCGTTGCATGACGCGCTGACCGATCTGCCCAATCGCATCCTGCTGGAAGACCGGCTGGCAACGTCCATCGCGCGCGCGGCGCGCGGCGCGCACCGGCCAGCGTGTGGCACTGGGGTTCATCGATCTCGATCATTTCAAACAGGTGAACGATAATTTCGGGCACAAGATCGGCGATCGCATGCTCAAGGAAGTCACGCTGAGGCTGCAAACGGCATTACGCGTCACCGACACCCTGTCACGCTGGGGCGGCGATGAGTTTGTGGTTATGTGTCCCGACCTGAACAGCCTGGATGATGCCAGGGAAATCACGCAAAAATTATCCTTGCTGTCTCGCGAACACATCACCATAGACGGCACGGATTTTCCGTTCACCTTCAGTGCGGGTTTCGCGGTATATCCCGATGATGCGAGCAACAGCGAGACGCTGCTGGCCCAGTCGGACCGCTCGATGTTCTACGCCAAGGCGCAAGGCCGCAATAACATCCAGTTCTTCAACAACATCTCCAGCAAGGAAACCGGCCGGCAGTCTTTCTATATCCAGAGCCGATTGATGCAAGCGTTACAAAGGGACCAAATCAAGTGCTGGTTGCAACCCATCGTGTCGGCAAAGACCGGGGCGGTGGTCGGGGCTGAAGCACTGGCACGCTGGCACGAGCCTGAACAAGGCTGGATACCACCATCAGTTTTTATCCCGATGGCCGAAAGTATGGGGTTGATCGACAAGGTGGGACAGGCGATCTGGGTCCAGGCATTGGTCGCGCTGGCCTCAATGCCGGCGCATCATCGCATCTCGGTGAATCTTTCCAAACGTCAACTGTTCACCAACACCATCGTCCAGCAACTCTGCGACGACATCGAGAACGCCAATATCACTCCGGATCGCATCATGCTGGAGATCACCGAAAGTATCGCACTCACCGATGTGTCGTATGCGCGCGAGCGCATCATCGAACTGGACGCCAAAGGCTTCGGTATCTCGATCGACGATTTCGGCGTGGGCTACTCATCGCTGTCGCAATTGCACGAGATCCCGGCCGATGAGCTCAAGCTCGACATCTCCTTCGTCAAGCGTATCCATCAAAAAAGCGGCTTCGGCATGGCAACTGCCATCATCTCCATCGCCAAGTCGCTCAATCTGGAATGCGTCGCAGAAGGCGTGGAAGACGCGCAGTCTGCGGAGCTGCTCGGTTCAATGGGTGTGAAAATGTTGCAGGGCTATCACTTCGCCAAGCCCATGCCGATTGACGACTATTTGAACTGGCTGGCGCAACGGACTACCGGCTGAGCCCAATTCAAACCGCGACAGGGCAAACAACCCGTTCCCCAAAGTAACGCCTCGCCGGCGTTGACAGCGTTCTGAGTGTACAAACATGATCCCTTGACGGAAACGTTCCTTGATATAGAGGTGACATTTTCAATCAAACGTGTTGCTCGAATCAATTCTGTTATTTGAAATTCATCCAGGTTTGACGCAGCCAGCGAACACCTGATACAAACCGCTTTCAAAATATTATAATAACCACGAGCAGGCTTCGGACATTGCCGAGCGCAGTTTCCACCAGATTACCCCATGCTTTCAAAGCAACCGGATAATCATAGTGATTGCACGATAAGGGAAACCCATGTTTCAACTACTGCGCTATTTCTCCATCGCGAGTCTGGTATCCATGGTGCTGGCGGCTATTGCCCTCGGTATGCTCCACCAATCCTTCGAAAAGAACCATCTACTCCGGTTTGGCGAGAAGCAGAACATCACGCTGGCGCGATCTTTTTCCAACTCTGTCTGGCCCAGGTTCCGTGATTTCGCCGGCGCGGCCAAACAGCTTGATCCGGATGCGTTGCGGCTACAGCCCGATCTGGCAAAACTCAGGCAAAGCGTGCGCGAAGCCGTACGCAACACGCCAACGGCAAGGGTCCAGATCTACCAACTCGACGGGCGCACGCTGTTTTCGACGAATGAAGCGCAGATCGGCACCAGCAATGGCGGTGATGCCGGATTTCTCGCGGCGAGAATGGGCGTGTCACAGAGCGAGATCAACCATTACGACACGTTCAGCACCTTCAACGGGAATTTTGTGGATCGCGACCTGCTGACAAGCTATATCCCGCTGCGCGGCAGCGCGGAAGGCCCCATCGAAGGGGTGATGGCGATCTATACCGACGTCACCGACCTCGATGGGATAGACGCCAAGGAAGAGACCCTCGTCACCCTGAGCGTGATCGCGGTGCTGGCGACACTGTATGCCATCCTGTACATCATCGTGCGGCATGCCGACAGGATCATCCGGAAACAATACGACCAGCAGCACCGTATCGAGCAAAGCCTGCGTCACATGACCACCCATGACACGCTGACCGGCCTGCCGAACCGGGTGCTGCTGCTGGACAGGATCAAACAGTCGCTGGCCGCAGCGGAGCGCCACAAGAGTCTGCTGGCGGTGGCCTATGTCGATCTCGACAATTTCCAGAACGTCAACAATTCGCTGGGGCATCACGTCGGTGACAAGATGTTGCAAATCCTGGCACAACGTCTGTCGGGCTGCGTGCGCGAGAACGATACCATCGCCCGTCGGCGGTGATGAGTTCATCGCCAGTCTGCCCGACATCCGCTCCAACGTGGATCTGTTCCAGATCGCGAAGAAAATGCTTGCCGCCATCGCCATCCCCATCGAGGCGGATGGCCGCGAGCTGCATCTTACCGCCAGCATCGGCTTCACCCTGTACCCCGAACACGGGAAAGCCGCGGAGACACTGATCAACAATGCCGAAATGGCGATGCATAGCGCCAAGCGCCTCGGCGGCAACCGTCACCAGATGTTCGTCGAGCACATGAGCGACGAGGTGCGGCAGCAGGTCCAACTGGAAGACGATATGTGGAACGCGCTGGAGAACAACGAATTCGTTCTGCATTACCAGCCGGTGGTCGACCTGAAGAACGGCGCTATTGTTGGCGCCGAGGCGCTGCTGCGCTGGCCCAATGCGAATGGCAGCTGGCTTTCTCCCGAACAGTTCATCCCGATCTCGGAGAAATGCGGCCTGATCGTCCCGCTCAGCGAATGGATACTCAGCGAAGCCTGCGCGCAATTGCAGGCATGGCGGGAATTGGGGCACGGGATCAATAATTTCACCATGGCAGTGAACCTGTCGCCGCGCCATTTCGCGACGACGGGCCTCGCGACCATGATCGCCGGCGTGATCGAACAGGCAGAGATCGATCCCGGAAAATTGCACCTGGATACCTCCGATCGCGTGCTGATGGACATGAACGAATCCACGCTCGCGAATTTCGAGCGACTCAAGCGCATCGGCATCAAGTTCGCGCTCGATGATTTCGGAACCGGCTATTCAAGTCTCGGTTATCTGCGCAGCTTTCCGATCGATATGCTCAAGATCAATCGCAGCTTTGTCCAGGATCTGCCCAACAGCGCCGACAACCAGGCGATCGTGGCGACGATCATCTCGCTGGCGAACAGCCTGGGCTTGTCGGTGGTCGCCAAGGGAATAGAGAGCCGGGCGCAGCTGACCGCGCTGGAACAACTCGGCTGCCACTTCGCGCAGGGATTCCTGTTCAGTCGCCCGCTGTCGGCCGACGAGTTCCTGGCACTGGTGCTGGAACAGCGCGACATGCGCATCATTCCCCAGGTCAACGCCTAGTCCGCCCGGCTTGCCGCAGTACCGAAGCACGGCTTGACACCCGACAGCGCTACGAAGCAGCCGTATTCCCCGCTGCGCAACCCTGTGCGCGCCGTTGCCGGAAACGCGCCTGGAAATCCGCGAACCCACCCGCCTCGATCGCCGCACGGATCTCGCCCATCAACTGCTGGTAATAGTACAGATTGTGTATGGTGTTCAGGCGCGAACCGAGTATCTCGCCGATACGGTGCAGATGATGCAGGTAAGCACGCGTGAAGTTGCGGCAGGTATAACACCCGCACTGTTCGTCCAGCGGGCGCAGGTCCAGACGGTACTGGGCATTCTTGATCTTGATGTCGCCAAGCCGGGTGAACATCATGCCGTTGCGCGCATTGCGCGTCGGCATCACGCAATCGAACATGTCGATACCCTGTGCGACCGCGGCGACGATATCCTCGGGCGTACCCACGCCCATCAGATAGCGCGGCTTGTGCTGTGGCAATCGCGGCGCGGTGTGCTCGAGGATGCGCAACATGTCGTCCTTGGGCTCGCCCACCGACAGTCCGCCGATGGCGTAGCCGTCGAAACCGATCGCTTCAAGTTCCTGCAACGATTCATCGCGCAGGGTTTCGTACATCCCGCCCTGCACGATGCCAAACAACGCATTGGCATTGCCCTCGTGGGCACGCCGGGAACGTTCCGCCCAGCGCAGTGACAAGCGCATGGATGAAGCGGCGGTCCTTTCGTCCGCCGGGAACGGGGTGCACTCGTCAAAGATCATCACGATGTCGGCGTTCAGCACACGCTGGATACGCATCGATTCTTCCGGCGTCAAAAAGCATTTGTCACCGTTGACGGGCGACTGGAATTTCACCCCCTGCTCGCTGATCTTGCGCAATGCACCCAGACTGAATACCTGGAACCCACCGGAATCGGTGAGTATCGGGCCGTCCCAACCCATGAAGCGGTGCAGCCCGCCATGTGCTTCGATCACCTCCAGCCCCGGCCGCAGCCACAGGTGAAAGGTGTTACCCAGCACGATATGTGCGCCGACCTCACGCAATTCCTCCGGCGACATCGCCTTCACTGCGCCATAAGTGCCGACCGGCATGAAGGCGGGAGTTTCGACCACACCGTGGGCAAGTTGCAAACTGCCGCGACGGGCGGATCCGTCTGTTTTATGTAAAGTGAATTTCATGATGTCCTGTGCTCCGGACGATGCCCGGCTTGATTAGGATTGCCCGGTGGCTTGCTCCCCGCGCTGGGCGACCGTTCGATCAGCATCGCATCGCCGTAACTGAAGAAACGATATTTGCTTTCCACCGCGTGGCGGTATGCCGCCAGCATATCCTCCATACCACCGAACGCGCACACCAGCATCAGCAGCGTGGACCTGGGCAGATGGAAATTGGTGAGCAGCACATCCACCACGTTGAAGCGGTATCCCGGCACGATGAAGATGTTGGTTTCGTTCCAACCTGCGGTCAGGCCGCCCACTGCCGCACTCTCCAACGCCCGCAGACTGGTGGTTCCGGCCGCAATCACCCGCCCGCCCGAAGCACGCGCGCCGGCGATGGCATCCACCGTGGCTTGCGGTACTTCGTAGCGCTCGCTATGCATGGCGTGTTCGTGCACAAGCTCGGTACGCACCGGCTGGAAAGTGCCTGCACCGACATGCAAGGTCACATAGACGATACGCACCCCTTTGTCGCGCAACGCCTGCAACATCGGCGCGTCGAAATGCAGCCCGGCGGTGGGTGCGGCGACCGCGCCCGCCTCGCGTGCGAACACGGTTTGATAACGCTGCTCGTCTTCACCGTCCGCCGCGTGGGTGATGTAGGGCGGCAAGGGCAGTTGTCCGAAGCGTTCGAGTAATTCCAGCACGTTTTGCCCGGCAGCAAAACGCAGGTGGAAGAACTCACCCTGACGTCCCAGCACCGCCACCGCCAGCGTTCCGGCCAGCAACAGCCCGCTGCCGGCCAGCGGCGCATGGCTGGCACGCACTTGCGCCAACACTTCATGCTCATTCAGCACCCGTTCGACCAGTACCTCGACCCGTCCGCCGCTGTCCTTGTTGCCCCACAGGCGGGCCTTGATGACGCGCGTATCATTCAGTACCAGCACATCGTCCGGTTTGGACAGACGCAACAAATCGGCAAAACGACAATCCTCGACTATTCCCTGGCGAGCATACAGCAGACGGCTCGCGCCGCGCTGCCGGGGTGGATGCTGGGCGATCAAGCGATCGGGCAACACAAAATCAAATTCTTCAGTACGCATCAACCGCAAAGGTGAAATTGCAAAGACAGGATTGTAGTTGATATGCTGCGCAGCTTCATGGATAATGCGGCCCGCTTAGCCGGGGTGGTGGAACTGGTAGACGCGCCGGACTCAAAATCCGGTGCCAGAAATGGTGTGAGGGTTCGAGTCCCTCCCCCGGCACCATCAAGCGCCCGGTCAAAAACGCATGCAAATCAGGATGCTTGCTGCCCAGGAATATCGCGTACAGACCTCGATTCAGCGCTTATTTTTGCGGTTCGGAGTTTCCGGTGTGTTTGCTGACGAATGCCGTCCGGCGCTGTCAACCGAACAAATAAGCGGCGCGTTATATGCTCCGACACAGTAGTGTCTTAAATATTCAATTATTCATTAATCTACTAAAAACTGGAGTTCACAATGAGCAAACTGTTATCCGTACTGATCGCTGCTGTTTTCGCTGCTGTTTCTTTCACCGCTGTTGCTGCTGACACTACTATGGCTCCTGCTGCAGCTCCTGCTGCCACAGCCCCTGCCAAAGCAGAAGCTGCTCCAGCCAAAGTGGAAAAGAAAGCCAAAAAAGCAAAGAAATCTGCCAAAAAAGCAAAGAAATCCAAAAAAGCTGAAGCTGCTGACGCTCCTGCTGCTGCAAAATAAGTCAACAAGCTGTCCAAGAAAGGCAGGGGTGACCCTGCCTTTTTTTATTTGTAGAATGCAAACATGATCTGGAAACCAAATGTGACGGTAGCTGCCGTTGTTGAACGCGATGGTCGATTCCTGCTGGTGGAAGAAGAAACCGCACAAGGCCCGCGCTACAATCAGCCCGCAGGCCACCTCGAGGCCGACGAATCGGTATTGGCTGCAGTGGTGCGCGAGGTACTGGAAGAATCCGCCTACCATTTTGTCCCGCAGCATCTGCTTGGCATCTATCGCTGGCATTCCGGTGAATCGGACACCACATATCTGCGTTTTGCCTTTACCGGTAAAATCACCGGACATGAAGCGGATCGACCGCTGGATACAGGTATCCTGCAAGCAGCCTGGCTTACCCCGGAAGATATCCGTACCACTCAAGCACGACATCGCAGTCCGTTGATATTGCGTTGCGTGGAAGATTATCTGAGCAACAAGCGTTATCCACTCGACCTGCTGGTACATTATGAATAAGCAACGCGTCGTCGTCGGCATGTCGGGCGGGGTGGATTCCTCGGTCACCGCGCTGCTGCTTAAACAGCAAGGTTTTGACGTGATCGGCCTGTTCATGAAGAACTGGGAAGATGACGACAACGACGAATACTGCTCATCGCGCCAGGACCTGCTCGATGCGGTTTCGGTTGCCGACACTATCGGCATTCCTATCGAAGCAGTGAACTTTTCCAAACAATACAAAGAGCGCGTATTCAGCGATTTTCTCAGCGAATATCAAGCCGGCCGCACACCCAATCCGGACAT
>JBBRDZ010000071.1:0-12245 GCA_038203435.1 Burkholderiales bacterium | reverse complement strand
CTGTAAAACGCTTTGTTACGCCGCCATCTCTTCTACTTCGCGCTCGATACGATCTTTCAGTTCCGCTTCGGCAATCTTCAAATCGTAGCTCAGTTGCAGATTCAGCCAGGACTGGGCATCCGTGCCGAAGTAGCGCGCCAGACGTAATGCGGTATCGGGTGTGATCGAGCGGCGTTCCTTGACGATCTCGTGCAGCCGCGTGGCGGGCACGCGCAAGAACTAAAGGTGTCAGCATCGCATTATATTTTGCGAAGACATGCGGTCTAAACTAAACGCGAAGCTGACCCCCGTTTCCCTGATTTGGTTTTCTTCAGTAGGTTGAGTTGATCTGTGGGGTTGTCGTGGGGTGGGTATTTAGTCTTTCATTAAGGTACCGGAGTCTAATTGCATTTCGACAACATGAACCTTGCCCGCCGACTTCACACTCACTTAAAAACTACCGCGACCCGCAATCCTTTCCCTTCATTCCCCACCGCAATTTGCAACGACGCATCATGTATCTCAGCAATACGTTTGACGATGGACAACCCCAATCCGCTACCGCTGGCTTGTGTAGCCAAAGGACGGTAGAAGCGTTCCGTCAATCTTGCCAGTTCTGGTTCCGGAATACCGGGGCCGTTATCGCTTACCGATAAACTCGCCCTGCCCTGCTCGTTGCTGACATTGACCGAGACCGTCGTACCCGATGGCGTATGACGCACCGCGTTGTCGATCAGATTGCGTAACAGGATGCGCAACAGCACCGGATTGCCGTGCACCGTGACTTCACCGCCTTCGGTCAATTCGATACGCACGTTTTGATTCAGCGCAGCCGGGGCGATCGCGGCGATGGTCTCTGCGGCGATGGACCTGAGTTTGCAGGCTTCGATTGCTTCTTCGCCCAGGGTATCGATGCGGGCCAGGGTCAGCAGCTGTTCGATCAGATGGGTGGCGCGGTCACAACCGAGGATCGCGTTGTCGAGCGCTCGGATGCGCTCCTCGTCGTTGGTCGAGGCACGGGCCACTTGCGCCTGTGCCTTGATCGCGGCCACCGGGGTGCGCAATTCGTGCGCGGCATCGGCGGTGAAACGACGCTCCTTCTCCAGGGAAGCTGCTATGCGCACGAACAATTGGTTGAGCCGCACGATCAGCGGTACCACTTCGCGCGGCGCGGTGCCCGCATCCAGCGGTGCCAGACTATCCGGCTCGCGCCGTTCCACTTCGCCGGCCAGCCTGACCAGCGGGCGCAGGCTGCGCGTCACGGCCACCCACAGCAGGATCGCCAGCAGCGGTAGCGAGATCAACAGCGGCTTGAGCAGGTTGCCCGCGATACCCTGCGCCAGTTCGTCGCGCACTTCGGCGCGTTCCGCCACATGGATCAGATTTGATTTGGATTCGTCCCAGGTGCTGAACACACGCCAGCGGATTCCGTCGATGGTACTGTCGTTGAAACCCTGCTCGCGGTCGGCCAGCGGCTGCGACGGTGCATTGGCAGAATGCAGGCGAAGAACTCGCCCGCCTTCCCATACCTGAAACGCGACCCGGCGGGAGTATTTGTGCAGCAACGGGGCATGCTCGGCTTCGATCTTGTCAGTGTCATGCGATGCCTGCACAGTCAGCAGTGAGGCGGATTGCGCGAGATGTGCATCCAGTATCTCGTCGAATTCATGGCGCGCATCATAATAGGTAAACGCAGTAGTCCCGATCCACACCACCACGACCGTAGCCATTGCCAACACCAACAGACGTTGTTTCAAGGAGCCATGGCCGCGCAGCTCAGTTATTTTATTTTCTTGGGGCATTTTTTCTCCGCGCATTTATTTTACCTGGGGAAGCGCCGATTTAATCCGTTCGTGCCGGGCAGGATAGAACTACTCACCATCCGCTCATGGTTCGACAAGCTCACCACGAACGGCTGGAGTTATTCGGCTTTCTCATGGGATATTTATTTGCCATGCACATTTTTGTCAGATTGAATCAGGTAACCCACCCCGCGTATGGTCTCGATCAACTCCGGAAACAGCTTGCGGCGCAGATGGTGGATATACACTTCGACCGCATTGCTCTCGACTTCCTCACCCCAGGCATAGAGCTGCTCCTCGATCTGCGCACGCGACAGCACTCTGCCGGTATTCAGCATCAGCGCGTGCAGCACCGCAAATTCCCTGGCCGGTAGCTCGACAGAAAGATTCTGGTAAAGCACACGATGCGCGGCGGCATCCAGTTCCACGCCGGCGACCTTGAGCAGCGGCGCAGCAGTACCGCTGGCACGGCGCACCAGTGCGCGCAGGCGTGCCGCGAGCTCGCCCATGTCGAACGGCTTGACCAGATAGTCGTCCGCGCCGGCATCCAGCCCCTTGATGCGCTCATCCACAGTATCCATCGCGGTGAGGATCAGCACCGGAACCTGTTTATTATTTTGCGGGGCGTTGCGGCTGCGCAAACGCCGCAGCACTTCCAGCCCGGACATGCGCGGCAGCCCCAGGTCCAGCACCACGGCGGCATAAGGCTCGGTGCCGAGCGCCTGGTCGGCGGACACGCCGTCCTTCATCCAGTCCACCGCATAGCCGGACTGCTTCAGGCCGACCTGGATCGCATCGCCCAGCAGGGCATCGTCTTCGATCAGCAATACGCGCATGTTTTCGTCTGTTGATTCAATCGGGTCTCAGTCGGTGAAAGCATTATGACATCGTACCGGGTTTGTAGGAGCGGGCCATGCCCGCGATCCTTCGACAAGCTGGTGGTACAACTAGCCATTCGACTAGGCTGACAAAGGACGTCAGCCAAGTCGCTGGTTATCAGGGCGGACGGGATATATTGGTCGCGGGCATGGCCCGCTCCTACACTTCCACCTTTATTTGGGTACCCGGACATCATCTTCGCTGAAGTTGCCGCGATCCGCGCCGGTGTGGCAGGCCGAGCAATTGGACGGACGCTTTACTTTTGGATTATTCCAGTCACGCTGCGACACTTCATCATGCTCATGCTTGAACCAGCGGGTCTCGGTAATACGCAATACCGGCTTGCCCCAGGACACGAAACTTTCGCTGCCGGCATTCTGCACCAGGAAACCGGTTATTTCGCTGGCACTCGCCGCATCCAGGCTGGCATCGCTGCCAAAGTGCTTGTCCAATCCGGACATCATCTCGCGCCACGATGAGGCGGGAAGCAAGCGCGGCGGATAGGCGATGTGGCATGCGCTGCATTCGGACTTCCATTTCGCGTTGGTGGCGGCGGTTGCATATTTACCACCTTCACCATGATGTTCTTTTGCCGTCGCGACCGGCATCATCACCTCCATCAGCACCAGGGCAACAGCAAACGCGCGGGAATATTTCGGGTAATTAAACGACATGTCAGTCTCCTTATTTTTTTACGGTTAGCAAATAGGCGATCACATCACCTTTTTCCTGCGGCGTGCAGACACGATCCAGCACATCGTTGCAATTGCGCTTGAACCATTTTTCGACTTTCTTGATATCGGTGAAGCGGTCGGCATTCGCTGCCGGCGCCATCGGCTTGATAGCCTTATCGGTCTCGGCATGCTTGCCCGCCGCCGCAGGGTTGTCGGTGTGGCAGGAAGCGCAGCTCAAGTCATGGCTGTGCTTCTGCATGAAGAATTGCTCACCACGCGCGGCCGAGAATCCCTGAAAGGCGGGTGTGCCGGCCAGCGCATCCTGCCTGATCGTCGCAAGCACCTCGTCGGGTGTTTGCGCCAAAGCTGAAATCGACATCAATCCTGAGACCGACGCAAATATCATAACAGCCATATTTATTACACGATTCATTTTGATCTCCTTGTATTGCACTGCGAGGCGTGCAAGATAGAAGACCAACCTTAAGGAATGCTTAAGGTTGCAAAATAATCCCGAACACCGGCTGCGGCCTTGTCGCCACGGCCATCCCGGCGCTGTTGCGTACTGGGCTGCCGGTCCGCCAAGCGCATCACCGTTTGCTTTGATACACTGCGCCAGACCAACCATGGATAAGCAAACATGCTGGAACTGAAACTGCACTGGCCGATCCTCATCGCACTGCTGCTAACCACCTCCCCGCTACACGCGGTAACGTTCAACAGCGCTGACTTTGTCGCCGCGCACAACCAATGGCGGGTGAAGGTCGGCATCACCGAACAGCTGATTTACTCACCTGCCCTGGCGAAGTCGGCGCAAGCCTGGGTGAACAAACTGAAATCGACCAATCGATGCAAGATGCGCCACAGCAAACCGAACGGGAAATACGGCGAGAATCTCTACTGGGCCAGCGCGCTGGCGTGGTCGGACGGCCGCAAGGAGTTGCAGCGGGTCACGCCCAGGATGGTGGTGGACGGCTGGGGCAGCGAGCAGGCGGATTACGACTACGCCGATAACAGTTGTGCAGCGGGGAAGATGTGCGGCCATTACACACAGTTGGTCTGGCGCAGCACGCGTACTGTCGGCTGTGCAATGGCGGTGTGCGGGGACAGCAAGGAACAGGTGTGGGCATGCCAATATCAACCGGCCGGAAACCGGGCCGGCAGCAAGCCGTATTGAACTGCCCAGGGGGCACTACCTGACGATAGTGCCTACGTTCCCATTTCCATCAATGAGTCGATGAACTTCTCCACCGGCTCCGGCTTGCCGAACAGATAACCCTGATACAACTTGCATCCGGCCTGCGCCAGGAAGTCGCGCTGCGCCTGGGTCTCCACGCCTTCGGCGATCGACTCCATGTTCAGGTTGGCGGCCATGCCGATGATGGTCTTGACCACCACCGAATCGTTGGGTTTGATGCCGATGTTGCGCACGAACGACTGGTCGACCTTCAACTGGTCGAGCGGCAGCTGGGTCAGGTACGACAGCGATGAATAGCCGGTACCGAAATCGTCCATCGAGAACTGCACGCCGATCTTCTTCAGCGCGTTCATCTTAAGCACGGTGCCGTCGACATCGTCGAGCACCATGCTTTCGGTCAGCTCGAGCTTGAGCCGCGACGCCTTGATACCCGTCTGCCTGATCAGGTCGTCCACCTGCGCGACGAAATCGTCCTGACGGAATTGCCGCGCGCTGACATTGACCGCGATCAGCAGACTACTGGCGTTCGCATCCGATTCCCAGAGTTTGATCTGCTTGCACACGGTTTCGAGCACCCAGTGGCCGATCGGCAGGATCAGGCCGGTGTCTTCCGCCATCGGGATGAATTCTGCGGGAAACACCATGCCAAGCTTGGGATGTATCCAGCGTATCAGCGCCTCCGCACCGATCGGCCTGGAATCCTGGTCGACCTGTATCTGGAAGAACAGGCGCAACTCATGATTGCCGATCGCCTGGCGCAACGCGTGCTCCAACTCGCTGCGCGCCTCGAGCTCGGCCTGGATGTGCGGATCGTAGAAACGCACGGTGTTGCGTCCGGCATTCTTCGCCTGGTACATCGCGGCGTCGGCACGCTTGTGCACCTCTTCGATCGATATCCCCGCATCGCGGAACATGGTCACGCCAATACTGGCGCTGCAGTTGTAGATGAATTTATTCAGTTGGTAGGGCTGACTGAGCGCTTGAGCGATCTTCTCGGCGATCATCAGGGCCTGATGCGCAGCGGACTGCTCGTTTTCACTGAGCTCACCGAGCAACACCACGAATTCATCTCCGCCCATGCGCGCCACGGTGTCGGACGCGCGCGCACACAACTTCAGGCGCCGCGCCACCTCGACCAGCAGCATGTCGCCCATGCGGTGGCCGCGGGTGTCGTTCAGCATCTTGAAATTGTCCATATCCAGGAACATCAGCGCGCGATACTGGTTGCTGCGATTGGACAGCACGATCGCATGCTCCAGCCGGTCCTGGAACAGGCGCCGATTGGGCAGCTCGGTGAGCGGATCGGAATACGCGAGATGATAGACGGTCTTTTCGCTCTCGTGCGACAGCTTGTTCAGGTCGTTTCTGCTCTTGGCGACGGTGCGCAGCACCAGCAATGCTTCCACCATTGTCAACACCATGATGATGATCAGGTTCAGCGCGACACGACGCTGCATATCGTCGATGTCACCGGCCTGTACGGCAACGATGCGGGCCGCCAGTCCGTTATAGTTCTGTTCGGACTGCAGTGCGAATTGCGCCAGCATGGCAGAGAACTCCCGCTCCAGTCCGCTCAGGGAATCGGCGCTGCTGTTCGACAGCTTGTGATTGTCCAGCGCTGTTCGATAATGTTCGCCCAGTATCCGGTGCGACTCGCGCAGCTTGTTCAACGTGGCGGTTCGTTCGTCGTCATGCGCGATCAGGACGGCGGCGTACATCGTTTCAAGCGCCTTGCGCACCTGATCTTCCTCGTCCAGGAATCTGGAGAAATCCGCTTTCACCGCACGTGCATTGTTGCCGTGCGACACGACGTCCCGCCAGGCTTGCATCTGCATTAAATATCCGGCACGCGCGTGGTGCACGTTGACGATCTGCGTTTCCTGGGTGGTCAGATTCACGACGTTCTTGTGTATCGTGGACTCAAGAATATCGACATTCCGGTAGAGTTGATACAGCCCGATCAGCAACATGAAAGGGAACAGGATCAGGCCGAGCAGCAGCGCGTTCTTGTTGGTTCTCGAACTGGCGTTTTCGGCCAGCCATGCTTTAATATCCATCAATTGGTCCCTTTTGTACCGCTCATAACCAGGTACGCGATGGGTGATACCACCATTCATCGACAAACTATCGTCCAGCCCATGCCGTCATCATATCAGGGTAGACCTGATCGGGTCAGCGTCGTTGACCGGATCAGGCGGACAACCCTCAATATACCTGTAACACTCAAGGCTTGCTTGTTGACCAGCAAGCCGGCTAGCTTTTGCGTTTCTCCAGCTCTTCCCAGCGCGCCATCGCCGCCGACACTTCCGCGTCGATCTCCTCGTTGCGCATCTGCAGCTGCTTGGCGCGCTTGGCGTCGTTGCGAAAGATCGTCCCGTCGGCAAGATGCGCAGCGATGTCGCCCTGCTCGCGCTCCAACACCTCGATGCGCTTGGGCAACTCATCCAGTTCGCGCTGCTCCTTGAAACTGAGCTTGTTGCCGGCCTTCTGCTTTTCGACCGGTGCCGTCGCGCGCTGTGGCGCGGGCGCAGCAGGTTTGCTCGCCGCGACGCCGGCCTGATATTTTTTTACGCGCACCCAATCCTAGTAGCCGCCGACGTATTCGATCAATTTTCCGTCGCCCTCGAATGCGATCACCTGCGTGACCACGTTGTCGAGGAAGGCGCGGTCGTGGCTAACCAGAAACAATGTTCCGTCGTAGTTGGCGAGTAATTCTTCAAGCAGTTCCAGCGTTTCGATATCGAGGTCGTTGGTCGGCTCGTCGAGCACCAGCACGTTGGCGGGCTGGGTGAACAAGCGCGCCAGCAGCAAACGGTTGCGCTCGCCGCCGGAACAACTCTTCACCGGCGAGCGGGCGCGCTCCGGTGCGAACAGGAAATCGCCGAGGTAGCTGATGACGTGTTTCTTCTGCCCGCCGATATCGACGAAATCCGAGCCCTGACTGATGGTGTCGGCGAGCGTCGCGTTGTCGTCGAGCTGTGCGCGCAACTGGTCGAAGTAGGCCACCGATATCTTGGTGCCCATCTTGACCTGGCCGTTATCAGGTTCCAATTGGCCAAGGATGATCTTTAGCAGCGTGCTCTTGCCGCAACCGTTCGGTCCGAGCAGGCCGATCTTGTCGCCACGCTGGATGCGGCAGGAAAAATCATCGATGATGTTGCGCCCGCCATACGTTTTGCTGACGTTGGAAAGTTCCGCGACCAGCTTGCCGGAACGCTCGCCGGTGTCCACGCTCATCTCGACCTTGCCGACCTTCTCGCGGCGCGCGGCGCGCTCGCGACGCAATTGCTCGAGGCGCAGCACGCGGCCTTCGTTGCGTACCCGGCGCGCCTTCACACCCTGGCGTATCCACACTTCTTCCTGCGCCAGTACCTTGTCGAACTTGGCGTTCACCACCGCCTCGTCGCTCAGCATGCGTTCCTTGATCGCCTGGTAGGCGGAGAAATTGCCGGGGAAGCTGGCCAGCTTGCCGCGATCCAGTTCGACGATGCGCGTCGCGACATTGTCCAGGAAGCGCCGGTCATGGGTGACGAACAGCACCGCACCGAGAAAATTGTTCAGCAGCCCTTCCAGCCATTCGATCGAGGCGAAATCCAGATGGTTGGTCGGCTCGTCGAGGATCAGCACGTCCGGCTCGCCCACCAGTGCCTGCGCCAGCGCGACACGCTTGCGCTGCCCGCCGGACATGTCGCCGACGCGCTTGTCGGGATCCAGTTCCAGCTTGGTGATCGCAGTCTCGATGCGCGCCTGCACCGACCAGCCGTCCTGCGCTTCAAGCTGGGTCTGCAGATGCTGCATCTGTTCCAGCAGCTTGTCGAAGTCCGCATCCGGTTCGGCGAGCTGGTGCGAGACATGATGGTAATCGTGCAACAGCTTTTGCAGTTTGCCCACGCCCTTGGCCACCGCGTCGTACACGCTGTCGTCGGCTTCCAGCACCGGTTCCTGGCTGACGTAGCAGATACGCGCGGTAGGCGTACGCCACACCAGCCCGTCATCCAGCGTGCCCTGGTTTGCCAGAACGCGCATCATGCTGGACTTGCCGCCGCCGTTGCGCCCGATCAGGCCGACGCGTTCACCCTCGTCGAGTTGGAAATCGGCATGATCCAGTAATGCGACGTGACCAAAGGCGAGGCTCGCCTTGTCCAG
This sequence comes from Burkholderiales bacterium, assembly GCA_038203435.1. Classification (GTDB taxonomy): domain Bacteria; phylum Pseudomonadota; class Gammaproteobacteria; order Burkholderiales; family Gallionellaceae; genus Gallionella. The sequence continues at coordinate 3,567 of JBBRDZ010000071.1, read as the reverse complement.
AGTGATAAACGGCATAGGTTGTTTGTATAAAAGATTAAATATGAGGACCGGCGCACATGCCGACCTGAAGCGAACTGCTGCGGATTATACCTTACCGGCTGCCGTCAATTTCTTCAGATCGTCAATGATCTGTTTGGAGTGACGCGAGGTTTCCACGCTCAGATACATCTTGTTGACGTTGCCCTGCGGGTCGATCAGAAAGGTATAACGCCGCGCGAACTTGATGAAGAACAGATTCATCAGCGCGCCATAGCGTTCTGCGGTCTCGGTGGTTTTGTCGGCCAGCAGCGGAAACGGCAGATGATATTTCCTGGCGAATTCGGCATGACTGTCGGTATCGTCCACGCTCACGCCGATCACCTGCGCGCCGAGTTCGTCGATCTGCTGCAGGTCATCGCGAAACGCGCAGGCCTCCTGCGTGCAGCCCGGCGTGTCGTCCTTGGGATAGAAATACAGCACCAGCCACTTGCCTTTATAGTCCTGCAAAGTGTGTAACAGGCCGTTCTGGTCGGGCAGGTTGAAGTCCGGCGCGGGCTGGCCCACTACCGGCAATTCACCGGAACGCGCCGCGCGGGCAACCAGCAACGCGGCGAACACGATCAATGCAGCTACGACTATCAACCATTTCATCTCACACCCCCGCCCGATATATCCCGGAAGCTCCAGAAGCGCAGCAGCAGCACGCTCAGCAGGGCCAGCGCTCCGGCAAATATAAATGCGTCACCGGCATTCCAGTAATGCCATACCGCGCCAAACAATACGCCGGCCGGGATCGCACTGATGCCCACGGCGAGATGATACCAGCCAAACGCCGTGCCGCGCTCGCGCTCGTCGGCATACAGGCTGATCAATGCCCGCTCCGAACCTTCTCCCACGCCGATCAGTAAACCGTAAAACACGGTGGCGAACCATAATGCATTGCTGTGTTCGACCAGGCCGAGCAGCAAAAAACTCAGCGCATAACCGGACCAGCTGATGATCGTCATTCGCCCTTTTCCAAACCTATCCGCCATGTGCCCGCCCGGCACCGATGCCACGGATTTGCTGACATTGAGCGTCGCCCACAACAGCAACACCTGCACCAGACTCATGCCCAGCTCGTTGCCGCGCAGCAGGATGAAAGTCTCCGATGCGCGCGCGAAAGTGAACAGCACCAGCACCCACAGATAGCGGCGCATCGTGGGCGAGAGCAGCGACCAGGATAACAGTACGTTTTGGAAAACCGTTCGTCCTGAGCCTGCCGAAGGGCGCAAAGATTCGTGTGCTTCGATTTGCTCAGCACGAACGGCGGCTGGAACAGATTCCGGACTGGATTTTAGTAGGCGCGCCGGTTCGCGCACGCCGAAGATCAGTACCAGCAAAACCAGTACCCCGGGAACAGCTGACCACAAGATCACCTCGCCCACCGGCCAGTGCATCCAGCTCAGCGCGGCGATCGCGAGCAGTGTGCCGCCCAGTGCGCCCGCGTTATCCATTGCGCGATGGAAGCCGTAGGCTAGGCCGTGTATCTCGGCAGGTGCGCTGTCCGCCAGCAGCGCGTCGCGCGGTGCATTACGCAAACCCTTGCCGGCGCGATCCAGGCTGCGCAGCAGCAGCAGTGCGCCCCAACTCGATACCAGTCCCAATAATGGACGCGCCAGGTTGGACAGACCGTAGCCGAACACCATCAGCCGTTTGCGCCGGCCATGTTTGAGATCAGAATAGCGCCCCGACCACAATTTGAGCAGACTCGCCGCGGCGTCCGCCACCCCTTCCACCAGGCCCAGGATCACCGGTCCCGCGCCCAGTACCGTAGCGACCAGTATCGGGATGAACGGCGTCACCATCTCCGAAGCGAGGTCGTTGAAGAAGCTGACCAGACCGATGCTGATCACGGTGGCGGGTAATTTGTATGATGTCATTTGTGCGTGGTCATGTAACTTGCCCGATGTTTACGCTAGAATACACGCCTATGTCCCCGTAGTTAAATGGATATAACCGGCCCCTCCTAAGGGTCAATTACAGGTTCGATTCCTGTCGAGGACACCAGATTCCTGTATTTGCATATCCGCCACGGATCCGCTTGAATTCGTTGCAAGAGTACCGGATATCGGTTGGACGCAAATGCACTCAACGGCTCAATCTTCAAGACGTACAAGGAAAATATATGCTCAAGCTCGGATATCTCGTGTTGGCTCTGCTGTTGTCCGGATGCGCTGCCCAGGTGCTCAGCGCGGGCGAACGAACCGTCGTGATCAAGGCGCGCGGCAATGATGTCGCCGGTGCCACCGCGCTGGCCGAAACAGAATGCAACAAGCGCGGACTGCATGCTCAGCTGTCGATCAAGGCCTCGCCGGAAAAATACGTGTACGACTGTATCGAATAATCCCGGACTTTATCTTTTTGCGTCAGGTTTGCCATAACCGGCAAACCTTTTTTGCGCCTCGCTGAATTCCTCCACACTCAGCAATACCGGCTGTCCCGCCTGTATCGCGCGCAGATACATCTCGCTCAGCGTTTCGACTTCCACCGCAGCCTTGTATGCTCCCGCCAGATCTTCATCCGCAGCGATCATGCCGTGGTTGGCCAGCAGGCATGCCTTGCGCCCGCGCATCGCGAGCAGTGCGTTGTCGGAGAGCGCCTGCGTGCCGAAGGTCGCATAGTCCGCGCAACGTATGTTGTCGCCGCCGAGCAGCGCGATCATGTAGTGGAACGGTGGGATGTCCTTCCTGAGACAGGCCAGCGCGGTCGCGGCAATGCAATGGGTATGGATGATCGCGCCGAATTCCGGGCGCTGCGCATAGATGTCGCGATGGAACAACCACTCGCTGGAAGGCTGCCAATGTCCGCGTGCAGTGCCATCCCTATGCACGAACACGATGTCCTCTGCCGTCAGTCCTTCCGCGCCCATACCGGAAGGCGTGATCAGCATGCCCTCGCCCAGGCGCGCGGAAAGGTTGCCGGACGTGCCGCGATTCAATCCCTGCTCATCCAGCTTGTTGGCGTAGCGCACCAGTGCGCTGCGTAATTTGTTTTCGTTCATCGATACACACTCTCTATCAATATACCGTTCGCCCTGAGCCTGTCGAAGGGTCGGAAGCCGCACCAGAATCGTTCATGCTTCGACATAACCAGCCACTTAGCGCAAGTTTCATCGCGCTTAGTGGAATGGCTAGTAGTTTCATCAAGCTCAGCACGAACGGCCTACGTTACCGCAACACCTGCATCGCCTCCGCATCAGCCTTTACCACACCGCGCTCGGTGATCAACCCCATCACCAGCCGCGCCGGGGTCACGTCGAAGCCGTAGTTGGCAGCACGTGAACCGGTTGGCGTCAACTGCACGCGGCGCACCTGGCCGTCGTCGCACAGCCCGGAGATGTGCGTCACTTCTTCTGCCGCGCGTTCCTCGATGGGAATCTCCTTCACACCGTCCTGCAGCATCCAGTCTATCGTCGGTGTCGGCAGCGCCACATAGAACGGCACGCCGTTATCAAATGCGGCGAGCGCCTTGAGATAAGTGCCGATCTTGTTGCACACGTCGCCGCACGCGGTGACGCGGTCGGTACCGACGATCACCATGTCCACC
>JBBRDZ010000070.1:0-12255 GCA_038203435.1 Burkholderiales bacterium | reverse complement strand
TTCCGCGCCGATATTGAGCGCGCGGAACACCTGCGATTGCACTTTCTCCTGATGGATACGCACCGAACCGCCGCCGATCTCCGAGCCGTTCAGCGCGAGATCATAGGCCTTGGCCAGACACTTGCCCGGATCGCTTTCCAGCAGCGCCAGATGTTCGTCCTTGGGCGCGGTGAAAGGGTGATGGCAGGCGTTCCAGCGCTTGGCTTCGTCGTCGTATTCGAACATCGGGAAGTCCACCACCCATACCGGTTCCCATGTCTTGCCGTTGGTGTGACCCTTGTCGTGGCCGATCTTGCTGCGCAGCGCGCCGAGCGCATCGTTGACGATCTTTTCCTTGTCCGCACCGAAGAAGATGATGTCGCCGTTCCGCGCACCGGTGCGGGCGATGATGGTTTTCAGCGCGGCCTCATGCAGATTCTTGACGATCGGCGACTGCAAGCCGGTCTCATTGAGTTGCGTGATGTCATTGACCTTGATGTAAGCCAGGCCCTTCGCGCCATAGATGCCGACAAACTTGGTGTACTCGTCGATCTCGCCGCGTGAGAATGCACCGCCGCCGGGCACGCGCAATGCCGCAACGCGACCGCTCCCGGAATTGGCCACACCGGCGAACACCTTGAACGCGACGTCTTTCACCGCATCGGTCACTTCGGTCAGCTCCAGCGTGACGCGCAGGTCCGGCTTGTCGGAACCGTAACGCGCCATCGCCTCGGTATAGCTGATGCGCGGAAACGGGTTGGGCAGCTCTTCATTCAGCGCATCCTTGAACACGGTGCGTATCATCTCTTCCATCAGCGCGGTGATCTGCGTCTCGTTGAGGAACGAGGTCTCGATATCCACCTGGGTGAATTCGGGCTGGCGGTCGGCGCGCAGGTCCTCGTCGCGGAAGCATTTGGTGATCTGGTAATAGCGGTCGAAACCGGCCACCATCAGCAATTGCTTGAACAGTTGCGGCGATTGCGGCAACGCGAAGAATTCGCCGGGATGAACGCGCGACGGCACCAGGTAATCGCGCGCGCCTTCCGGTGTGGACTTGGTCAGCATCGGCGTTTCGATATCGATAAAACCGCGGCTGTCGAGGAAACGGCGGAATGCCATCGCCACCTTGTAGCGCAGCATCATGTTCTTCTGCATCTGCGGACGGCGCAGGTCGATCACGCGATGGGTCAGGCGCACGTTCTCGGACAGGTTCTCGTCGTCGAGCTGGAACGGCGGTGTGACCGCCACGTTCAGTACTTCGATCTCGTGGCACAGCACCTCGATCTCGCCGCTGGTGATGTTGGCGTTGGTGGTACCGGCCGGGCGGCGGCGCACCTTGCCGGTGATGCGCAACACGAATTCGCTGCGCACCGACTCGGCGATCTTGAACATCTCGGCGCGATCCGGATCGCAGACCACCTGTGCCAGCCCCTCGCGGTCGCGCAGGTCGATGAAGATCACCCCGCCGTGATCACGGCGGCGATGCGCCCAGCCGCACAGGCTAACGGTTTGGTCGAGTTGATCGGTGTTGAGCAGTCCGCAATAATGAGTTCGCATGTTTCGGTTCTGTTGAGGTTTAAGGTTGGTCTGCTGCTGTGCCGTCTTTGATGGCCTGGTGTTTGCCGGTATCGGAAGCGGTCGCCACGCCCATCGATATGATGGAACGCAAAGCCACGTCGACCGTCATGTCCAGCTCGATGGTCTCGGCCTTGCGCACGAAGAAGTAGAATCCGTTCACCGGACTGGGTGTGGTGGGGATGAATACCGCCACGTATTCTTCGTCGAACATGTCGATCACTTCACCGGGCACGCTGGTCTGAAATGCCAGCGACCATGCGTGTGGATGGGGGTAACGCACCAGCAGCACCTTGCGGAACGAATTGCCTTTGCCCGACAGCACCGTATCACTGACCTGCTTCACACCCTTGTAGATGCTGTTCACGAAAGGAATGTGCAACAACAGGCTTTCCCAATACAGCAGCAACTGCTGTCCGAGTACATTACGCACCAGCATGCCGGTCAAACCGACGATCAGCAGCGTCAGGATGATGCCCCAGCCGGGAATATGTATTCCGAGCAGTATGTCGGGATGCCAGGCCTCCGGCAACAGCAACAGCGTCTGGTCCATGGTACCGATGGTCAGATTCAGCACCCACAGGGTAATGCCCAGCGGCACCCAGACCAGCAGGCCAGTGATAAAATATTTCTTCATTACTGCACGGTCCCGTTCGTTACTGCAGGGGCAGCCGCATTTGCCGCCGGCGCGGGTGACGATTCGGCCGGTTTGTTGTCCGCCTTCGCTGCATCCGCGCCTTTGGAACCGCCCTTGAAATCGGTCACATAATAGCCGTTGCCTTTCAACTGGAATCCGGCGGCGGTCAGTTGCTTGGTGAAGGTCGTTTTCCCGCACGCCGGACAAATGTGCAGCGGCGCATCGCTGATCTTTTGCATCACATCCTTTTGCAAGCCGCAACCGGAACAAGCATAAGCGTAAATTGGCATTTCAACTTCCCGTCGGGTGGTTTACAAAAGCGCACATTATACCGGCAGCGCTGGCTAAATCGATAGCTATCGGTGAGCCGCAATGGAATCGCCGGACAAATCGGTTCGCGATCCCCGGTGTCGAGTCACCGTTGTGCTGCAAAGACAAACCGCGGTGTGCGGCATACATCAGCCTTGCGGCGAATCATCTGTGCAATGACCACAAGCAAGTTGCACTGGGTGTGCCGCAATCGCTCACGGACACGAAGCAGCCGGTCAGCCGCATCATCTCAGATACAGGCTTGAGTCGCGGCGTATATCATGGGAAAATGAACGGATATGTCAATTCCATAGATTGGGTCTGATCTGATGCCACCGATACAATATAGCTGTCTGGTTCTGTTTCTGTCTTTATCAGCATTCAACTCGGGTGCGGTGGCCAAGGATGATGCCAGCCTGGCCGGATACCAGCACGATATCCAGGCGACCGAATCCTGTGCATCCTGCCACGAGAAGAACCGGGTGGATGCTTTCAATGCCAGCATGGCGAGCGACTGCATGGAATGTCACACGTCCGACGACAGCGAACCTGTCGTGAAGGTCTCCGAGAAGAAATTCATCGACCCCTATGCCAACAAATTGCAGGTAGCCCCCCCACCTGGCGCCACCGCAGGTATGAGCGTGCCGATGTACTACGACGAAACGCGCATCGGCAAGGAACCGAATCCCATGGTACTGATCCCGGCCGGAAAATTCACCCGCGGATCGAATAACCGGCTGCCGGATGAAGGCCCCCAGTACACTGCCGAGACCAAGGCATACTGGATGGACAAGTACGAGGTCACCAACCTGCAATACAAACAATTCATCGACGCCACCAACCGCAAATCCCCCTCCAACTTTCGCAACCGCACCTATCCCGAAGGGAAAGTGGATCATCCGGTGGTATTTGTCTCATGGTACGATGCCCATGACTATTGCGCATGGGCCGGCAAACGTCTGCCCACAGATATCGAATGGGAAAAGGCCGCGCGCGGCTCAGATGACAGGGACTATCCCTGGGGCGACACCTTTGACGTGACCAATGTCAACTCGCCGGTGCGCTGGGAATCCCTGCACATGCAGGGCGATACCACGCCTGCCGGAGCTTTCGAGGGCGGCAAGAGCCCCTATGGTTTGTATGACATGTCCGGTAACGCCTGGGAATGGACCGACTCCTGGTACACCCAGTATCCCGGCAACAAATGGCCAAGCGAGAATTATGGCGAGATGTATAAAACATTAAAGGGCGGCTCGTGGTGGGATTGTTCGTTTTACCAGTGCGGCGTTTCGGCACCGGTGTTCAACCGCAGCTATTTCAAGCAAAGTGTGAAAAATTCAAGTTTCGGATTCCGGTGCGCTAAAGATGATAAATAAAAATTTGTTGGGCGGTATTATTTGTGTTGCGTTGGCGGGCTGCGTCACGCATTCCCCGCAAGGGCAGGCTACCGACAAAACGGTTGCGCCGGTCAAACAGATGGACTACGGCATGATGCTGATCCCGGCGGGCGAGTTCACCATGGGCAGCAACCGGGAGACCAATGAAGCGATGTGGCGCGAAGCCAATGCGCTCAATCCTTACGGCTTCAAGGACAAGCTCTATGCCGACGAACACCCCGCGCATAAAGTCACGCTCTCCGCGTACTTTATGGACAAATACGAAGTCACCAATGAACAATACCGGGACTTCGTGATCGCTACAGATCACACCGTTCCCTACACTTGGATGGCCAATGGCTACGGTTTGAGCAGAGAACTGCTGGAGTCATTGCCGCTGGACCATCTGCGCCAGATCGCTACCGACCGGTTCCGCCTGGACATGGATGTTCCCAACATGACCCAGGAGCAGATACTTGCCGAAACGGACAAGGTCCAGCAGTCACGCAACACCCTGCCGGTAACCACCATATCCTGGCCGGATGCCGACGCATATTGCCACTGGACGAAAAAACGCCTGCCCAGTGAAGCCGAGTGGGAACATGCCGCGCGCGGCCCGAAAAATTACGAATACCCCTGGGGCAACAACTGGGATCCGACCAAGATCAACACCATGTCGGAAAATCCGGATGCGCCCTATTCCGCCGTGGGCTCGTTTCCGGGAGACAAGTCGGGTTATGGCGTATACGATATGGCTGCCAACGTCACTGAATGGGTGGCCGATTGGTATGACGCCTATCCCGGTGCCGCAGCCGAAGACGACAGCCGATACTATGGCAAGCTGCAACGCGTGATTCGCGGCGGCATGACCAGTTCCGGTCATTATGATTCACTCAGCATGGTGTTCCGGGCCGCCAAACGCAATCACCTGAAACCCTATGCTGCTCTGATCGATGTCGGCTTCCGGTGTGCGAAGAGTGCCGAGTAAGCGCATTTCCGGAGTAATCCATTGTTTGGTGCTGGCAAGCAGCATCGTGTTCCCTGCCGTGAGCCATGCTGCTCGCAATGATCGCGCTGCCGGGATGGTGTTGATCCCGGCCGGCGAGTTCACCATGGGCAGCAACAAAGAAGAGAACGACGCCATGTGGCGCGGAGCCAATGCGCTCAATCCCTACGGATTCAACGAGAAGCTCTACGTCAATGAACATCCGGCGCACAAGGTCATCCTCCCCGCTTTCCTGATGGATAAGTTTGAAACCAGCAACGCCCAATACCGCAAATTCATCATTGCATCCAAGCATCCTCCGCCCGCGATATGGCAGCAGAACGGCTATCTGTTAACCAACAAATTCCTCGCCACACTGCCGGTGGAATACTTGCAGCAGGTCGCGTCCGAGCGATTCAGACTGGATATGGATGTCACCACCATGCCCAGAGACTCGCTGTTGGCGGAACTGCTCAGGATGCAGGCCGAACGCGATAAATTGCCGGTCACGCACGTCACCTGGTCAGATGCAGATGCTTATTGCCGCTGGGCGGGCAAGCATCTGCCGAGCGAGGCTGAATGGGAGAAAGCTGCGCGTGGCCCGCATGGATACCGTTATCCCTGGGGCAATGACTGGGATCCGAAAAAGATAAACACCATGTCGGAAAATCCGGAAGCACCCTATTCTTCAGGAGGCTCCTTTCCCGGCGACAAGTCGGAGTATGGGGTATACGATATGGCGGCCAACGTCGCAGAATGGGTTTCTGATTGGTATGATGCCTATCCGGGCGCGCATCCGGATGCAGACACCAAGTTTTACGGCAAGAGCCAGAAGGTGACCCGTGGCGGCATCACCAGTTCCGGACATTATGATGCACTCAGCCTGATGTTCCGCAACGCCAAGCGTGCCCATCTACCGCCGGATAGCGCGCTGCTCGACCTGGGGTTCAGATGCGCAAAGGCAATATAGCGCGCCTGGCGTGAAGCGCTGGCTTGTATTCCCGGCAACAGTTGGCCGATCTGCACTCACCCTTTACAAGGCCACCATAGACTCCCGCAGGACGGGTATAATGCGCACCGCCCTGCGCCAAACCAATCAGCGTAGCGGTCTTAACTATCCACTTCCGATCTTTCCGATCACTTATTCGTCTGCCTCGATTGGTGCAGCTCTTGCGAGCGGCAGGCCGCCGCAGGAGTAATGCTTTGCCAGAAAATATCACTGCTTCCAACCAAATCACTTTCGCCAGTTTGAATCTGGCACAACCACTGATGCGCGCGATTGCAGATGCGGGTTACACCAACCCGACTCCGGTACAGGCGCAGGCGATACCGCTGGTACTGGCCGGCGGCGACCTGCTGGCGGGTGCTCAGACCGGCACTGGCAAGACGGCCGGCTTCACACTGCCGATCCTGCACTTGCTGACCGCGAATCCCGTTGCGCATCCGCGTCCCGGCCGGCCGCGTTGCCTGATCCTGGTGCCGACCCGCGAACTCGCTGCTCAGGTTGAGCAATCGGTGCAGACCTACGGCAAATATCTGTCGCTGAAATCGATGGTGATGTTCGGCGGGGTGAACATCAATCCGCAGATCAAGGCATTGCGCGGGCAAATGGATATCCTGGTCGCCACACCCGGCCGCCTGCTCGACCATATTGGTCAAAAGACGCTGGATCTTTCCGCTGTCGAGATCCTGGTGCTGGACGAAGCCGATCGCATGCTGGACATGGGATTCATCCGCGACATCAAAAAGATCCTCGCGTTGCTGCCCAAACAACGCCAGAACCTGCTGTTCTCCGCGACCTTCTCGGACGAGATCAAGACGCTTTCCGAAGGGCTGTTGCACAATCCCGGCTATGTCGAAGTGGCACGCCGCAACTCGACAGTGGAATTGATCTCGCAGAGCATCCATCTGGTGCCGCAACGTCTCAAAAGCTATCTGCTGTCGCATCTGATCAAACATCACGACTGGAAACAGGTGCTGGTGTTCACCCGCACCAAGCACGGCGCGAACCGACTGACCGAGAAGCTGATCGCCGATGGCATCCCCGCCGCAGCAATACACGGCAACAAGAGCCAGCCGGCGCGTACCAAGGCACTGGCGCAATTCAAGGACGGCTCCCTGCCGGTGCTGGTCGCCACCGACATCGCTGCGCGCGGTCTGGACATCGATCAGTTGCCGCATGTGGTGAATTTCGAATTGCCGAACGTCCCCGAAGATTATGTGCACCGCATCGGACGCACCGGTCGTGCCGGCAGCAGCGGCGCGGCGATTTCGTTGGTGGACAAGGAAGAGTTGTCATTTCTCAGGGACATAGAACGTCTGATCAAGCGTGAGATCCCGGTGGTCGAGATCGACAGTTTCGTGCCCCCCGCCAACCTTCCCGCCGAAGCCCCGCGCCCGCCACGACAGGCCCAGGGACAAAGACGGAACAACGGACCGCGCAACGCGGGCACCGGGAATCGACAGCAGCGCGACGGCCAGAAGCCGCGCAACCCGCAACAGCGCGAACAACAACCGCGCAATGGAAAGCAAGCAGCCAAACCACATCCGGCGCAGAAACCTGAGGGGGGGGCACTTCTTTCCGAAGCCGCTCGGCATCAAGCCATGCCTCAGCCCGCACTGTTCTCCCCGAAACCTGGTCCGCGCCGGGTTCGCTGACAATTACAACTTTGCAGGGAAGTTATAGCGGAGAACCGGTTGCCGTCGCACCGCGCGGCAACTTGTTCATTTTTTGCGCTTGCGGGTATATACCGTGGTTTTTCCGTCCCAGGTAAGGGTCAGCCTGCCGCCGGCTAGCTGGTAAGGAATCGCATTGGAGCTGTTGTGACCGCTGAGTTGTATCATGCCGCCGTTGGACACCGCGTAATAATATTTTTTGCCCTTCAAATAGATGAGACCGTCATTCCTGAACGTGATGGCACCCTCCGCGCTGTACCAGCTACCCCTCAGAGATCTAGCGGCCTGTGTTGTACTCCCGTGCGACCGATCTGCAGCATAAACGCCGGCAGGCGATCCCGCGAAAAACAGCACAACAATCAGCAACAAACTGCGAACAGCAACCATCGGGGCCTCACCGGTCAGATCATGCCGCATACCTTAAAAGGCTGCCGATCGTTTGTCAACGCGATCACGTATCCTCCAGCCGATATTCTCCCTGCGCCAATCCGTCCAGCGACCAATCGCCGATGCGTACACGGATCAGGCGCAAGGTGGGCAAGCCGACAGCCGCAGTCATGCGCCGCACTTGACGATTCTTGCCCTCAGCTATGGTCAGCTCGATCCAACCGGTCGGGATATTTTTGCGCTGGCGTATCGGCGGATCGCGCGGCCACAGGTTGACCGGCTCAGCCATCAGGTGCACTTCGGCAGGTCGGGTGGTGAAGTCCGACAACTTGACACCTTGCCGCAAATTTTCCAGCGCATCTTGCGCCGCTACTCCTTCGACCTGCGCCCAGTAGGTTTTCGGCAGCTTGTGTTTCGGATCGGTGATGCGATGCTGCAACTGACCATCATCAGTCAGCACCAGCAATCCTTCGCTGTCGGTATCCAGGCGGCCTGCGGGATAAAAGCCGGGAACAGGGATATAATCGGCCAGCGTCGGATGTTTGCCATCGCGACTGAACTGGCAGATCACACCAAACGGTTTATTGAACAGCAAGAGTCGACTCATTCCATTTCCCGATCTTTACAAAGTTTTCCATACCCGAGAACAGCCATGACCACCCAAAAAATCATCTACACCCTGACCGACGAAGCGCCGGCCCTGGCAACCTATTCTTTGCTGCCTGTCGTTCAGGCTTTTACCAAAGCGGCCGGCATCGCCGTCGAGACGCGGGATATCTCCCTGGCGGGACGCATACTCGCAAACTTTCCGGAAAACCTCACCGCCGCACAGAAGATCGCCGATCAACTGGCCGAACTGGGTGAACTCACGCTGAAACCGGAAGCCAACATCATCAAGCTGCCCAATGTTAGCGCATCTATTCCGCAATTGAAGGCCGCCATCAAGGAATTGCAAACACAAGGTTACAAGATTCCGGATTACCCGGAAGCTCCGAAAACGGATGCTGAAACAAAAATCAGGTCACGGTATGCCAAGTTGCTGGGCAGCGCAGTGAACCCGGTGTTGCGTGAAGGCAACTCGGATCGTCGCGCTGCAGCTTCAGTCAAGCAATACGCGCACAAACACCCGCATCGCATGGGCAAATGGGCGCCAGATTCCAAGACCCATGTGGTGCACATGACCGGCGGAGATTTCTACGGCAGTGAGAAATCCGTGACCGTGCCGGAAGCCGTCGACACCCGCATCGAATTCGTCGGCAGCGACGGCAAGGTCACCGTGCTCAAGGACAAGCTTGCACTCAGGGCGGGCGAGATCATTGATGCCGCGGTGATGAGCCGCCGCGCACTGCGCAAGTTTTACGCCGAGCAGATCGAAGCGGCAAAGAACGAGGACGTGCTGCTGTCCCTGCACCTCAAGGCCACCATGATGAAGATCTCCGACCCTATCATGTTCGGCCACGCCGTTTCGGTATTTTTCAAGAGTGTGTTCGACAAACATGGTGCACTGCTCAAAGAGATCGGCGTGAACGTGAACAACGGCTTCGGCGATCTGGAGGCCAAGGTGTTTGCATTGCCGGAAGCCAGGCGCGCCGCCATCGTAGCCGATATCGCCGACTGTTTCAGGAACCAGCCGCCGCTGGCGATGGTGAATTCCGACAATGGCATCACTAATCTGCACGTACCCTCCGATGTGATCATCGACGCCTCCATGCCGCCGATGATCCGCGATGGCGGCAAGATGTGGGGTGCCGACGGCAAGCCCTACGACACGCTGGCGATGATTCCCGACCGCTGTTACGCGGGCGTGTATGTCGCGGCGGTCGAGGATTGTAAAAAGCATGGCGCGCTCGATCCCGCCGCCATGGGCAGTGTGCCCAACGTCGGTCTGATGGCGCAGCAGGCCGAGGAATACGGGTCGCACGACAAGACCTTCGAGATCGCCGGCGACGGCGTGGTACGCATTGTCGATGCCGCAGGTAAGGTCCTGCTGGAACAGCGAGTCGAACAGGGCGACATCTTCCGTGCCTGTCAGGCCAAGGATGCACCCATCCGCGATTGGGTGAAACTCGCCGTCACGCGCGCGCGCCTGTCCAGCACGCCCGCCATCTTCTGGCTGGACAGGAACCGCGCCCACGATGCGCAGATCATTACCAAGGTCGAAAAATACCTCAAGGATCACGACACCACGGGACTCGACATCAAGATCATGGAACCGGCGGACGCCTGCCGTGCATCGCTGGCACGCATCCGACTGGGCAAAGACACCATCTCCGTCACCGGCAATGTGCTGCGCGACTACCTCACCGACCTGTTCCCGATCCTGGAACTCAACACCAGCGCCAAGATGCTTTCCATCGTTCCGCTGATGAATGGCGGCGGCATGTTCGAGACCGGCGCGGGTGGTTCGGCGCCGAAACATGTCCAGCAATTCCGGCAGGAAGGGTATTTGCGCTGGGATTCACTGGGTGAATTCCTGGCGCTATGCGTTTCGCTGGAACATCTGGGCCAGAAATTCAACAACAAGAAAGCCCAGGTCCTGGCTGAGACACTGGACCAGGCCAACGCCCGTATCCTTGATAACAACAAATCCCCTGCCCGCAGGGTGGGAGAGATCGACAACCGCGGCAGCCATTTCTACCTGGCACTGTACTGGGCTCAGGCACTCGCCGCGCAGACCAGGGACAAGGATATCCAGGCACGCTTTGCACCGCTGGCCAGGGCTCTTGCGAACAACGAGGCCAGGATCAATGCCGAATTGATCGCCGCTCAGGGCAAGCCGGTGGATATGGGTGGGTATTATCACCCCGATTTCAAGAAGGTAACGAAAGCCATGCGCCCAAGCGCGACATTTAACGCCGCCTTGGATGCCATTTGAGCCAGTTGCAGAGTAACGATACCCATACCCCGCACTGAAGTATGCAATGAAAGATACGTCTACGCGTCACGTTAACCTTCCGCGCAAACAACACCTGCGGTGATCGCAAAGCAAAAAAGCCCGGCACTTTCGTGCCGGGCTTTTTTTACCAACTCAAGAACCGATTAAGGAGCCTGGATGTTGGAAGCTTGCTTGCCTTTAGGACCCTGAACGACTTCAAAGGTGACCTTCTGGCCTTCTTTGAGCGATTTGAATCCGCTCATGTTGATTGCTGAAAAGTGCGCGAACAGATCTTCGCTACCATCATCGGGAGTGATGAAACCGAATCCCTTTGCATCGTTGAACCATTTTACTGTACCAGTTGCCATGTGATTGCTTCCTTGCCAAAAAAACGGGGAGCCTCCCCGCGAACTGTTTGAATCCAAGACCGCACTCGGCAAAACCAGTACTGCAGATACTTTGAGTCAAACACCAGCGCGCTTTTTACTACTGTTTGCTTGATAACGTCAAGTGGTTTGTAAAATATTTCAAGTTTGCACTTGAAAAAGCCTCGACTATCATCAATTATGCAGGTAAGGATTTTGCAGGCATGTACTGATAGGGATTATGGCAACCAAACAACACGGCAGCACGGTTCTCGCTCCTGAGCGCGCAAAGACAAAACCGCCGCGCATGTACAAAGTGATATTGTTCAATGACGATTACACCACGATGGAGTTCGTGATCGAGGTACTGCAGCGGTTTTTCTCGATGGATCGGGAACGTGCGCTGCAAATCATGCTCAAAGTGCATAACGAGGGTTCGGCTGTTTGCGGGGTCTATTCGCTGGATGTCGCGGAAAGCAAGGTAAGTCAGGTAACAGAGTTTGCAAAACAACACGGACATCCGCTACGATGCGGTATGGAGGAGAACTGAAATGATTGCTCAAGAATTGGAAGTCAGCTTGCATCTGGCGTTTGTAGAGGCCCGCCAGAAGCGTCATGAGTTCATCACCGTCGAACATCTGCTGCTCACCATGCTTGACAATGCCTCCGCCGCACAGGTGTTGCGCGCTTGCAGCGTCAACATTGACGAGCTGCGCCAGGTGCTGGTCGATTTCATCGCGACCCATACCCCGGTCACACCCGGCGACCAGGAAGTGGACACCCAGCCCACGGTGGGTTTCCAGCGCGTGATCCAGCGCGCCATCCTGCATGTGCAATCCACCAACAAAAAAGAAGTGACCGGCGCCAACATCCTGGTCGCGCTGTTCGGCGAAAAGGATTCTCACGCCGTCTATTTCCTGACCCAGCGCAATGTCACCCGCCTCGATGTGGTGAACTACATCGCGCACGGCATCGACAAGACACAGCAGGGCTCACCGGCCAAGCCCCAGACCGAACCCGAATCGGATCCGGAACAGCTGCCCGGCGGCGCGCTGAAAAGCTACACACAAGATCTGAATGCCCAGGCCCTG
>JBBRDZ010000069.1:0-12285 GCA_038203435.1 Burkholderiales bacterium | reverse complement strand
CCTCGACCGCGACGGCAACGTGGTGCCGGGCCTGAGCACCACCGGCCAGCTTGCGGTCGGTGTGCCGGGAACCGTGTCCGGCATGGAGATGGCGCTCGGCATGTATGGCACGATGAAGCGTTCCAAACTGCTCGCTCCGGCGATCAAATACGCAAAAAGCGGTTTCGTGCTCGAACAGGGCGACGTCGACATGTTGCTGACTGCGACCGACGCGTTGCGCAAGGACCCGGCCTCGGCGGCGATCTTCCTGAACCACGGCATACCGTTCCGGGCCGGCCAGAAACTGGTGCAGAAAGACCTCGCGAAGACGCTCAAGCTGGTCAGTAAAAAAGGCGAGGACGGCTTTTACAAGGGCCGCGTCGCTAACGCGATTGTCGCGAGCAGCCGCGCCGGTGGCGGCATCATCACGCAGGACGATCTGGACCTGTACGCGACCCGCGAACTCAAGCCGATCATCTGCAACTACCGCGGTTACGACATCATCTCGGCACCGCCGCCGAGTTCGGGCGGTGTGGCGCTGTGTGAGATGCTCAACATCCTGGAAGGCTACCCGCTCAGGGAACTGGGTTATCGCTCCGCGCAGGCGGTGCAATACCAGATCGAGGCGATGCGCCACGCCTATGTCGACCGCAACAGTTACCTCGGCGATCCGACCTTCGTAAAGAACCCGGTCGGCAAGCTGCTGGACAAGGCCTATGCCGAAAAGATCCGCGCGATGATCGCTCCGGAAAAAGCCGGCGCATCGCTGGATATCAAACCGGGCGTGTTTCCCCACCCCGCTGCCACGCCAAACGAAGGCAGCAACACCACGCACTATTCCATCGTCGACCAGTGGGGCAACGCGGTCTCGGTCACCTACACGCTGAACAACTGGTTCGGCGCCAAGGTCACCGCCGCGCACACCGGGGTGCTGCTCAACGACGAAATGGACGACTTCACCATCAAGGCCGGTGTACCGAACAGCTACGGACTGGTGCAGGGCGAAGCGAACGTGATCGCACCCGGCAAACGCCCGCTCAGTTCGATGAGCCCGACCATCGTCAGCAAGGACGGCAAGCCGGTGATGGTGCTCGGCACGCCGGGCGGCAGCCGCATTATCACCACGGTGCTGCTCACCCTGCTCAACGTGATCGACTACGGCATGGACATACAGGAAGCGGTCGATGCGCCGCGCTTTCACCAGCAATGGCTGCCGGGCCTGACCAATATCGAACCCAACGCGATCAGTCCCGACACGCGCAAGATCCTGGAAGGCTGGGGGCAGGTGTTTGGCCCCCCGCAGGAAGCCAACCATGTCGCGGCGATCCTGATCGGTGCGCCCAGGCTGGGCGGCAAACCGGTCGGCGACAATCGCTATTACGGCGCCAACGATCCGCGGCGCGGGACGGGATTGGCGCTGGGTTTCTGAATTCGACTGATGATGGTGTGCGGGTAAAGCGACGGATTTCTGTTATGCATGGCATGGCCGTGTGCGGATCAGGTAAAGGAATGCAGTTTCATGTCGCTTAAAAAGGTGGATGTATTGCTGGTGGGTGCGGGCGTGATGAGCGCCACGCTGGGCAAGTTGCTGGCACAACTGGATCCCGCGCTCAAAATCATGATGGTCGAGCGCCTCAGCACGGTGGCGCACGAAAGTTCGCACGGGCTGAACAATGCCGGTACCGGCCATGCCGGATATTGCGAATTGAATTACACCCCGCAACGGGCGGACGGCAGCGTGGAGATCGAACGCGCGCTGGCGATCAACGCGGCCTACGAGGTGTCGCTGCAGTTCTGGTCCTATCTGGTCGAGACCGGCGTTTTGCCCGAGCCGGAAAAATTCATCAATCCCATCTGTCACCAGAGTTTCGTCTGGGGTGAAGCCGACGTGGCGTTCCTGCGCAAACGCCATGCAGCGTTACGCGCCCATCATCTGTTCGAGGAGATGGAATACAGCGAAGACCACGCGCAATTGCGCGAGTGGATGCCGCTGGTAATGGAGCATCGCAACCCGAAACAGAAAGTCGCCGGCACCCGCGTCAAGCACGGCACCGACGTCGATTTCGGGGTGCTGACGCGCAAGCTGGTACAGGCGCTGAACCAGAATCCCAACTTCGATCTCAAGCTCAGTCACACCATCACCAGTCTGAAACAATATCCGGACGGACGCTGGCATGTGCGGGTCAGGGACAATCACAGCAAACTGAGCAGGACCATCGATGCGGCTTTCGTGTTCCTCGGCGCGGGCGGCGGCGCGCTGCCGTTGCTGCAAAAATCCGGCATCGCCGAAGGCAAGGGTTACGGCGGGTTCCCGGTCAGCGGGCAATGGTTGATCTGCAAGAATCCGGCCGTGGTGAAGCGCCATACCAGCAAGGTCTACGGTAAGGCGCCCAGCGGGGCACCGCCGATGTCGGTGCCGCACCTCGATGCGCGCATCATCGACGGGCAACCGGGCCTGCTGTTCGGCCCGTTCGCCAGCATCACCACGCGCTTCCTGAAAGGCGGCTCGGTGCTGGACATGTTTTCCTCGATCAAATCGAACAACCTCAAACCGATGCTCTCGGTGGCGCGGGACAATCTTGAATTGACCCGCTATCTGGTCGCCGAGGCATTCCGCTCGCACAAGGACCGTGTCGCCAGCCTGCGCGAATTCTATGCCGATGCAAAAGAACAGGACTGGGAACTGGCCTCGGCGGGACTGCGCGTGCAAATCATCAAAGGCTGCGATGTCGACGGCGGCCGCCTGGAATTCGGCACCGAGATCGTCACGGCCGGGGACGGCACGCTCGCCTCATTGCTGGGCGCCTCGCCGGGCGCATCGACCTCGGTGCAGGCGATGATCGAGGTGATCGAGCGCTGCTTCAAGTCGCGGGTCAAGAGCGCCGACTGGCAGCGCAAACTGAAACTGATGATCCCCTCTTACGGCGAGTCGCTGGACGAGAACGAGGAATTGCTGCACGCGGTGCGCGAGCGCACGCTGGACACGCTGGGACTGGAACACCGCGCCGGCAAGAAAGGCAGCAAGGCCAGGGCCTGACTGGCGGATTTTTCTAGCGGCCGTCCGCGCGCAACGGACCTGTATCGCGCAAGCGCCGGTATTCCAGCCAGGTGAGCACGATCACGAATATATCCAGCATAGACAGCGCCAGCAGCCACACCGAATGGGTGTGCGTGTAGCGATACAACTGGTAGGCCAGGAACAGCGCGAATGCCGTGATCGCGAGCGGATAGGCCCACAGCAGCCTGCGCGACAGCGCCCAGACCAGGCCGACCTTGACCGCACCGTGCCACAACAGGAACAACGCGGCGAACGCCTTGCTGTCGCCGGATATTTGCTGGGCCGAGTGCAACAACAGATTGGCGAAAAAGTCGTACGGGTCCTCGCCAAGCTCGTGCTGCGTCAACAGTTTCAACAAGCCGTCGATCTGCACCGGACTGACCAGATACAGCACGACAGCACCGATGATCTCCAGCACCCCGTCTATCGCCTTGCCGATCAGGCCGATGTCGAACAGCAGGTGGACCGTCTTGTCTCTATCGCTCAGCGCCATAAATTTCCAACCGAAAATAATTTGGTGTATCCGTATCTGTACGGGCGGGTAAATGCCTGTTAATCATGCATTGTTCCAGCGCAACTTCTATTACTGTTTACCCGTGAATTTGATCGAAAATCCATTCAGCCGGCATCACCCCGATTAAATGCGCCACCAACACAAGATTAGACGCGCAGTCGGCAAAGCGAAGCCTCACTCGAGCGCAAGCCGATTAGTTAAAGTGTTGGAAGAGTGTTCTTTGTCAGTGTCCGTATTGGGTGAAGCAGTCGTAAGCGTAACCATCCATATGGTCTGCTCGGTATCCGAACCGGGCGTTAACGCGTTCCAGTACGATGCATATCCACATTCTAAGGAATCTCTGATTAAGCCGTCTCACCGGCGGAGGCCGGTGTCCAGTTGATTGAATATACTGGATTCCGGCCTGCGCCGGAATGACAATATCGAAGTTAATCAGAGGTTCCTTAATATTTATTTTCCTTTTTCAGTTCTCCTGTTATCCAGGCCGTCGATCAAGGCAACTAAATTTTCCAACGACTTATTGCAAGCTGCGGCATCCTGTCGAACGGATCTGAGTTTCCTCAACACGACATCGATAGCTTCATCGAGTTCAGTCCATTTCTCTTTGTTCATCGGTTTCAGGTGTGCTTCAGCGTTGTCCCAGGCAAATTCCAGATCGGCGATGCGCGTCTTTGCAGCGGACAGATCATTAGTGCGCACCAGGTCCAGCGTATCTGTCGCGATCTGGCGGAACGCGGACAGATCGCCCAATGGCGCAGCTGGGGATACGGCGGCAATCGTCTGATTCTGGATATTCTCGAGCTGTCCGACGCGCCAAGTGTAGCCTGATCCGGCAGCAATCATCAGCAGCGCCACCACCGCAACAGCCTGCCATACAATCGCGGATCCTTTATTTTCTGCCGCATCCAACACTTTTGGTTCAGCAATGAAATCGCGGCATGTGACGGTGAGAAAAATCACCACTGCGAGAATCGCAATCAAAAATATCGCGCTGGTGCCCGTTGCGCCCAGCCCCAATCCACCGTTCACGTGCGACTGTGAGAGATAGTCTCCCAGCGAAGCGCCAAGCGGCCGCGTCAGGATATAGGCGATCCAGAATGCCAGCACCGCATCCAACCCCAAACGCCACGCGACCGTCGTGCCCGCAATGACAGCACAAACGATGATGCCCGTCACCAGATAGCCCAGGCCAAGGCCTTCTGCCATCAGATCCCCCGCAGCTGTTCCCAGTGCGAAAGTGAACAGGATCGCCAGCCAGTAGAAGAGCTCCCTGCGTCTGGTGAAAATGGAATGGATCGAGAGCGTGCCTTCCCTGGCGTACCAGGCCGCAAAAGTGAGCATCAGCGCGACAGTAAAGACAGCCGTACTCCATTCAAGCGGGACGCCCAGGCTGTCGGTCATAATATCGGTGACTAGCGTGCCGAAAACACTGATCAATACCACTGTCAGCCAATAGATCGCCGGTACGTATTTCTTTGCCCAGAATTGATAGAACAGTGAGACCAACAACAAGATCCCCATCGCAATGGACGTCCCGGTCAAGCCAAGACCCAGATTCACGTTCAGGAAATCCGATGCGGTCTCACCGACCGTCGTGCAGAGGATCTTGATGATCCAGAAATACAGGGTGACTTCCGGGACTTTGCTGAGCATTATTTGTTGGGGAGTTTTCATATTATTCCTGTTCAACTATTGCAAAGTTGACTATTTATTGCTTGTCGAATCAGCCGTTGATAGCGGCCAATTCTGCACCTGTTGCCAAGCCTGTTCTGCAGCGGGCGGCAACTTGTCCATGTGCTTCAGGAAAAGTGCGAGCGTCCAGATCTGTTCGTCCTTGAGCGTGTAGCCAAACGAAGGCATGCCGGTCAGACGGATGCCGTGTTTGATCTTCCAGAACGATTCGCCTTCAGGGTCATCCTCAACCCCATCAGTCGCCAACTGGGGCGGCTTTTGATAAAGGCCTTTCGCAATTGGAGACGGCGACTTGTTGCCTTTCGCGGAACCATGGCAAACCGCGCAGTTTTGAGCGAAAAGATGAACGCCCTCGAGCAGATTCTGATCGTTTGGTGCCACCGGATTTTCTGCCTTCGGGGCGACCCGACCCAGCGTCGCGTCCAGCGATGTATGCGCCATCCAGGTTTCCAGCCAACCGGGTTTTGCATCCGCGTTGGCCGGGATCAAGCCGCTTTCCACCAGAGCAAAAGCGCCGATCAGCGCCACGCCGATGGTTATCGCGACACCTGAAATAATACCTTTCAACATCACATCTCCTTTGTTAATGCTTGCCTGTACCGAAATACCGAGCCGCCACCATCGTGTGTTTCATGCATACTCACGATCCCGCCCAAACGAACTGCGGCTTCTCTTGCGATGGCCAGCCCAAGCCCGCTTCCTTCGAAAGCCGTGCCGTTGATACGATAAAACGGTTCGAAAACACGGTCGCGTTCCAACACCGGGATCCCCGGGCCGTCGTCGACAACTTCGATCACGGCGCTATCGTTTTCGGCAAGCAACCTCAACGTGACTTTGCCGCCCGCAGGCGTGTACTTGATGGCGTTCTCAAGCGCGTTCCTGAGTATCAGACGCAGTGCCTCCGGATCAGCGTGCAAAGAAAGTGATGCAATTTCTTCGATACCCAGATCGACATTTTTGACTTCTGCAAGTGGCAGATATTCGGCCACCACTTCGCGAGTCAACGCTGAAACATTGACCCCGGATCGGGTACTTTCTGCCGATTGTGTTCTGGCCAGGCTGAGCAATTGCTCGGTCAACAGTCGAGCACGCGAAATGCCTTCCTGCAACGGTGCGACTCTTTCACGCACAACTTCGATAGAACCAGCACTCATCAAATTTTGCGCCTGAAGCGACAATGCGGTAAGCGGGCTGCGCAGTTCATGCGCTGCATCCGCGATGAAGCGCCGTTGTTGTGACACAAGTAGATTCACCCGGCCAAGCAAACGATTGATCGCTTGTACAAAGGGAGTGATCTCGAGCGGGAGGCCATCGTCGGAAACAGGCCGGGGGTTTTCTGCCGACTGCTCGTCCAGGCTCGCGGAGAGCAACAAGACCGGTGCAAGCTCTTTGCGCACGATATAGACAATCAGCCCGACCAGGACAGGCAGGAGGGACAGCAACGGAATCAACGTAAACAGCGCGCTGTTGAAGGCGATCTCATCGCGCACTTCGGTCGGCTGCGAAACGACCTTGTGATTGCCGCTATTATCTTCGCTGACAAAAACACGCAGCTCTTCTGAGCCATTATCCAGCGTGTGCAGTCCGGGAGACAGATCGGATTTGAGCCATGCAGGCGAATTTTTGCCGGGTAAATAGAATATTGAGATCCTGGATTCCTGATCGGTAATTCTGTCAATACCCGTGTCTGATTGTTGTGAATTCGGTGTAATAGGTACACCAGCCCTGCCAACTGAAAGTTTGGCAATCTGTCGCAACATGTCATCCTGAAGCTCTCTCGCATCCGAGTAAGCCAGGCTGAACGAAGCGATAGCGGCGATCAGTCCCGCAAGCAGGATGACGATGGCCGATACCATCGACAGGTGCCGCTGCAAAGATCGCTTCATGCCGGTCTTCCCACCATCCAGCCGGCACCGCGCACATTCTTGATGACATGCGCACCCAGCTTTTTGCGTACACCGTGTATCAGAAAATCCACGGCATTGCTTTCCACTTCTTCATTCCAGCCATAGATTCGTTCTTCCAGTTCGGCTCGCGTGAGTATCGCACCCGGATGCAGCAGCATTGCATGCAGTAGCGCGAACTCGCGCGCGCTGAGGATCTCAACTGCATCCCCGCAGCGCGCCTCATGGGTCGCCTGGTCCAGAGTCACGATGCCGTTGGAGAGCAGCGCGGCAGCCTGCCCGCCCTGACGGCGGACAATGGCTCGCAGTCGTGCCAGCAATTCGTTGATGTCGAAAGGCTTCACCAGATAATCATCCGCACCGATATCCAGCCCTTTGATCTTGTCGCCCACACCATCACGGGCCGTGATGACGATGACCGGCATCTTATTGCCGCTTAGGCGCATGCGGTGCAGCACTTCCAGCCCGTCGCGCTTGGGCAAGCCAAGGTCCAGCAGCACGGCCTGATGTTCGCCGTGTTCAAGCACGCTGCTGGCGGTCACACCATCCGTCACCCAGTCCACCGCATAGGCGGCATCCCTGAGCGCAATTGATATTGCCTCGCCTATCATCTGGTCATCTTCAATCAATAAAATGCGCATATCGTTTCAATTTGAATTGCAGAAATAAGAAACCGTCCACAAGGGACGGTTCCAGTTCAACGACTAGTCAGGATTCTTGCCTTCCGGCGCATTCTCCAGCAGTGCTCCGGTCTTGGCATCCACGCCAACTTCCTGGATGACCTTGCCGTGCCGGATGTCGAAGGAGTAACGCAAACCGCTACCGCCTCCCTCGTTCTCCAGTTCGCCATCGGTGATCGTGCCCGGATGGGCTTTAAGTGCGATTGCACGCGCTTCTTCCATGCTGACCTTGGCCTCGCCGGCAAGCTCCTGACCGGTATAGGCTGAAGCGTTCACCGAGAATGCCACTGCCGTGATGGCCAGCAAACTCATCAGATGGCGTTTATAGGTTGCTTTGCTAATGGTAACTTGATTCATGTTTACTTTCCTTTTCGAGTTGATCAAAAACGGTATCGTTTTATGCTTACCGTTGTGGCCACTGTACCCGGTCATAGTTAGTGCACCATTAGCGAATATATTATTTGTCATCAATGCGCTTGTTTTGCCGCCCTGTGTTTGAAAAATAGTATGCAGGTCAAAATAAATCCGAATAGTGCCAATGAAGCAGAGTAGCGACTCAAAGCCAACCCGCCGGCACTGATGGGCTTGTCCAGAAAATCCCCCACGACCGCACCAAGCGGGCGGGTGAGAATGAAAGCCGCCCAGAACAGCACGGTGTGGGATATCTTCGTCCGGTAATATGCAACGACGATCACCAACAGCATAGCACTGAACAGCAACGCGCCTCCCTCGTAGCCTAGGCCGGCCGTGTTGGCGGTCAGATCGCCGAGCGCCGTGCCCAGAGTCTGGGAGAACATGATCGTCACCCAATAGAACATCTCGGCTTTCGGAGATACGACGGTGTCGACCGATACCGAACCGAGTGTCCTGTACCAGATGGCCAAAGCGGACATCAACAGCACAAACAGCAGCGTGGAGCCGCCCACATAGCCGATACCGAGGGAACGGTCTGCAAAATCCGCCAGCGTTGTGCCAACCGTGGTCGTCGCGATGATGGTGGTCCAGTACAACATCGGGTGGAAGCCCTTTGCCTTGATCTGGGCCAACACGGCCACTAAAAAGATCGCCGCAAAAATCCCTGTTCCGACCAGATAGCCCAGGTTCATCGACATGGAGACTGCATCGCCACCTGTTTCGCCCAGAGTGGTCGCTGCGATCTTGATGATCCAGAACAGCAGCGTGATTTCCGGGACCTTGCTCAAAGCATGCTCGCTTGATTTGTACATGACACTTTCCTTTTTATTTCTGTTTAACGATATGGCGAAAATATCACCTGCCAGTATGCTTGCCTTATGTTTGCATCAGGCAAGTCGCACGGATATTTTCGTGTTTGTAAAGGTAACAAACAAGAATTAGTGGAGAATTAGCTAGCTGATAGCATTGATGAATAAATATCAATGGCAGGTGTTGGTTGTGGAGCAGAAGGTATAACTTCGCATGGGGTCCGCTTTGAAAAGCAGACTTTCAGCGGAGAACTAAAGCACTTTGAGTAAACGGTAACACCCAGATGGGGCTTTTACGTCTGCCGCAGAACGGCATTTGAACGGGACCTGCACGGATCAGACGATCATTTATGCTCCGGCTTGTCGTCCACGCGCACGGCCACACCCTCGATCACGATACCGCCGACCGCATCTTCTTGCGCACTGCGCTGCTCCATCGCCGCGGCGGAACGGTTGCGCATCATGTTGCGCACCTCGCGGGTCTTCCACCACAGATAGGACCAGCCGAGCACGCCCGCGACCAGCAGGACCGCGAACACCACCGCCGAGAACATCAATGTCACGGCAACCACTGCGACCGTCGTGACGATCACAAACAGTTTTTGCAAAGGATTGGTGGAATGGTGTGGAAGATTTCTCATCGGTTCAAGTCGCGGACGCACGCAGCAATCATCCGGGTGGTCTAGTACAGCGGCGGCGATTTGGATGGTATGTTGCCGGGTATCCAGTAACAGACATATTCTTGTCCATCCTTGAAACCGCTGCAGGTCTGCAACTGCCGGCTCTGGCACAACACTTCCAGCGCCGCCTCGAGTTCTGCCGACTTTACTTTCGGTTTCAGCAGCGACTGCAGGTTGCCCAGGTTGACCGGCATCTGGCTGGAAGTTCCGGCCAATGCGTTCAGTATGTTTTCTTGTATCGTGAGTTCGGACATAGTTGCTCGCGGCCGTGACCGCGAAGATTTGATTGCCCGACCATCATACTCCGATGCGGAACATCGAACCGGATTTCAGTTCAGTGCCTGCCGGTAGCGAAGCATCAATCCGCTGCCATCACGCCATCTCCCTTGCAGATCGCTGCTTGACGATGTTTAACCCGGGGATAGAGGTGACGAGCCGGTTCAGTCCGCCAATTCGATACGATTGCGGCCGTTTTCCTTGGCACGGTACAGCGCCACATCGGCTTCACGAAACACTTTGGCCACTTTGCCGGACGCGATTTCGCAACGGCATCCGCCGACAGATACGGTCACGATACCCCACTCGCCGTTTTGTTCGTGCCGGATCACCAGTTTGCGCACCGCGTCCAGGACACGCGCGGCGCAACCTTGAAACGCCGCGACCGATGCGCCGGGGATCACGACAGCAAACTCCTCGCCGCCGTAACGCGCCGCAAAGGCATCTTTGGTCAACCCTTCGCCGTTGGTTTCACTGACCACTGCTTCAATGGCTTGACCGACAGCACGCAAGCAGACATCGCCAGCCTGGTGCCCGTAGCCGTCGTTGTACTTCTTGAAGTTGTCCACATCCAGCATCAACAAGGCAAACGGTCCGCCATTACCCGCAGATACAGCCCAATCCTGGTCGATCTTGATATCCATCCAGCCACGGTTGAACAATCCGGTCAATCCGTCGCGACTGGCCTGTTTTTCCAGTTTGAAATTGGCGATTGACAACAACTGGCGCATCGTCGCGATGCGCGACATGGCCTTCATCTTGGCGCGCAGCACATCCTCGGACAGACCCTTGGCAAGAAAATCATCCGCCCCGGCCTCGATCGCCGTAACCAGGTTCTCCGGTGTATCGGTCGCCGTCAGGAAGATGATCGGGGTCCAGGCCCATTTCTGCTTGGCCTCATGGGCACGTATTTTCTCGGTGGCCTGGAAACCGTTCATCACCGGCATCTCGATGTCCATCAGCACCAGATCCGGCGACGACGTGCAGAAATTTTCGAATGCGATCTGGCCGTTTTCAGCGAGGATCACTTCATAGCCGAATGACACCAGACGCGCTTGCATCAACGCGGCTATTGCCCGGGCATCTTCTACAAGGAGTATTTTCATATCATACCGTCAGCACGGTCGATCCAGTGGTCTTGCGCGCCTCAAGGTCACGATGTGCTCTGGCCGCATCTTTCAACGGGTAGGTCTGGTTGACGTGGATCTTCACCTTGCCGCTGACCACCGCATCGAACAGGTCGGCCGCGTTCTCATCGAGCAGCTTCCGGTTCGCAATGAAGGTGGCGAGTGTCGGCCGGGTGATCAGCAAAGAGCCCTTCTGCGCCAGCAGCGACAGGTCGAACGGCGGAACCGGGCCGGACGACGCGCCGAACAACACCATGAGGCCGCGCGCTTGCAGACAATCGAGCGACTTCATGTAGGTGTCCTTGCCGACCGAGTCATACACCACCGGCAATTTTTTGCCGCCGGTGATCTCGAGCACACGCGCCGGGAAATCCTCGCGGGTATAGACGATGGTATGGTGGCAGCCGTTGGCTTTGGCCAGTGCCGCCTTTTCATTGCTGGAGACGGTACCGATCACGGTCGCCCCCAGCGCCGCGGCCCACTGGCACACGATCAGTCCGACACCGCCGGCGGCGGCATGGATCAATATCGTGTCGCCCGCCTTGACCTTGTAGATGTCGCGGATCAGATAGCGTGCGGTCATGCCCTGCAGCATCATCGCCGCCGCAGTGCGGTCATCTATCGAGGCCGGCAGTTTGACCACCTTGTCCGCCGCGATCAGTCTGGCTTCGGCATAGGCACCGATCATCGACGGATAGGCGACCCGGTCGCCCGCTTTCAATTCGGTGACGCCCGCGCCGATCGCATCCACGATCCCTGTTCCTTCCATGCCCGGCACGAATGGCAACGGCAGCGGATACAGTCCGGTGCGGTGATAGACATCGATGAAGTTCAGTCCCACGGCAGTTTGTTTCAACCTGACCTGACCGGAGCCCGGCAAGCCGACCTCGATCTCTTCCCATTGCAGCACGTCGGGGCCGCCTGGTTGATGGATTCTGAATACGTGCGGCATAGATTCTCCGTAAAAAATTCAACTGCCCGATGTCTGGATCGCTGCGCTAACAGGCTTCATTTCCAGGCTGCCCAGAACAGCGCCACCGCGCTGCCCACCATCGCGATATCCAGAACCAATGCAAAACAGGCCAGAGCGGAGACCAGTTTGTCGTTGACCAGAAAAACCTGGCCGCCCCAAAGATATTTCCAGAATTTGAT
>JBBRDZ010000068.1:0-12439 GCA_038203435.1 Burkholderiales bacterium | reverse complement strand
CCGGCGCATCATGGAACTAACCAATATGTGCAATACCTATGTTGATCGGCTGGCACCATGGACATTGGCGAAAAAATTTGAGGAGAACTCCGCTCGAATTCATATCGGCTGTTCAATTGCGCTCAATGCTTTCCGTCTACTTACTTTGTACCTCAAGCCGGTACTGCCAAAATTGGCTGAAAGTGTTGAATCTTTCCTGAATATTTCACCGCTTCAGTGGAGTGATGCTCAAACACTGTTACAGAATCACGCCATCAACACCTATCAACATCTGGCAACCCGCCTTGATCCAAAACTGATCGAAGCGATGGTCGCCGACAACCGCGAAAATCTTGAACCCATGACCGAATCTCATTCCCCTGCACGCCATGCCGAAGCGCAGCAACACGTTATAGCTCCAATCGCTGAGACCATCAGCATCGACGATTTCATGAAGGTCGATCTGCGCGTCGCAAAGATCGTCAATGCCGAACATGTGGAAGGCGCAGAAAAATTGCTGAAGCTGACGCTGGACATCGGCGAGGCAAATACACGCACGGTGTTCGCCGGCATCAAGTCGGTTTACGATCCGGAAAAACTCAAGGGTCGCATGACGGTGATGGTCGCCAACCTCGCGCCGCGCAAGATGAAGTTCGGGCTGTCGGAAGGCATGGTGCTGGCGGCATCGGGCGAGACACCCGGCCTGTTCATCCTCAGCCCGGATGACGGCGCCCAACCCGGCATGCGTATCAAGTAGCTGAAAAACTCCTCCGTTCGTGGTGAGCCTGTCGAACCATAACGGAGGACAAAATAGACGTTGAACTGAATTACCCCTTCGACAAGCTGGTGAAACTACTAGCCATTCGACTAAGCTGTCAAAAATCGACAGCCAAGTCGCTGGTTATCAGGGCGAACGATTTGTTGTTCCATTGATTTTTCGGAGTACATGCATGGACTACGACATCCTGATAATTGGCTCCGGCCCCGCCGGACAACAGGCGGCCTGGCAGGCCGCGCGTATGGGCAAACGCGCCGCAATCATCGAGCGCAAGCCCAAGCTTGGCGGAGCAGGATTGCAAACCGGCACGATACCCAGCAAAGCGCTGCGCGAAGTCGCCTACCTGTTGTCGCGCGCCAGTGCCGGCGGCATGCGCCAGGCACTGGCGCGGGACGGGGTGAATCGACACGGCTTGCTGGCCGATGCGGTGCGGCGCAAAGAAGTCGTGATCGCGCAGCAGGAATCGGTGATCCTGCAGCGACTGCTACGCTCCGGTGTGGCACTGATACCGGGTGATGCAGCATTCATCGACGCGCATTCCATGCAGGTCACTGACCGTGCCGGCAAGTCGCGCCGCATCTCTGCCGAAGCCATCGTGCTGGCCACCGGCTCGCGGCCGCGCCGCCCGGCTGATGTGCCGTTCGACAAGAAGACCGTGCTGGACTCCACCTCGATCCTCAACCTGCGCCATCTGCCCGACAGTTTGACAGTGATCGGCGGCGGCGTGATCGCCTGCGAATTCGTCTCGATGTTCGCCGCGCTGGGCGTCAAGGTCTGCGTGGTCGACAGCCACGCCCAACTGCTCGAGTACCTGAGCGAAGATGTGGTCGGCGTGCTGGCGGACAGCTTCCTCGGCATGGGCGTGGAATTCCATATGCGAGAACGCGTCACCCAAATACGAATTGAAAAGAACGCTCGCAGCGAGCTGAGTGGCACGCTCACTGTACTGGAAAGCGGCAAGCAGATACGCAGCGACGCGGTGCTCTACGCGCAGGGCAGGCAACCCAACAGCGAGATATTGCAGGTGGAAAATGCCGGCATCGCCGCTAAAGACGGCTGGATTGCGGTCAACCAACATTTCCAGACCAGCGTGCCGCACATCTTCGCGGTGGGCGACCTGATCGGCCGTCCCGCGCTCGCGTCGACCGGCATGGAGCAGGGGCGTGCCGCGGTGCTGTATGCCTTTGACCGCGAGCAACATGTCATGGCGGAGAATCTGCCGATGGCCGTCTACACCATTCCGGAGATCTCCTACGTCGGCAAAACCGAAAAAGAAGTGCAGCAGGACAACATTCCCTACCTGGTTGGCCGCGCGAATTTCAAGGACAGTGCACGCGGACAGATCATCGGTGACGCACAGGGCATGCTCAAACTCGTGGTCGATACACGCAATGAGAAACTGCTGGGTGTGCACATCGTCGGCGAACAGGCCAGCGAACTGATCCACATCGGCCAACTGGTGATGAACTTCAACGGCACGGTGCGCGACCTGGTCAGCAATGTGTTCAATTACCCAACCCTGGCGGAATGTTACAAGCTGGCCGCGATGGACTGCATGCATCAACTGAAGCAGTCGAAAAAAACCTGACGGATCTCAGCCCTGTTTTTTCGCGCTGATCGCGGTGAGTATGCCCTGCATGATCGCCGTCGGTGTCGGCGGGCAACCGCTCACCACCACATCCACCGGAATGACATTGGAAACTTGTCCGCAACTGGCATAGCTTTCGCCCCCGCCCGCAGAACAAAAGATTCCCCCGTCGCAGGCGCAGTCGCCGATCGCCACCACCAGCTTCGGTTCCGGCGCGGCATCGTAGGTGCGCTTGAGTGCGATCTCCATGTGCCGCGACACCGGGCCGGTGACCAGCAGCATGTCGGCATGACGCGGGCTGGCGACGAACTTGATGCCGAGACCCTCGATGTTGTAATAGGCGTTGTTGACCGCATGGAGCTCCAGCTCGCAACCGTTGCATGACCCGGCATCGACGTGGCGTATGCTTAGCGCATTGCCGAATACACGCAGGATATCCTCATGCAACCGCTGCGTATCGACGCGCATCGCCTCGTCCGGCTGAGGAGGGGGTTCGGTTTTGATGCCGGTCTTGATGATCTGTTTGATAAGTTGGTACATGGTTGCCTCTACAAGTCATGACCTGAATAACTCAGGTTGAACGATTTATTGATGAGCGGGAAATCCGGCACGATGTTGCCCGTGACGGCATGTTCCAGTGCAGGCCAGTTCTGCCAGGATGGATCATGCGGGTGCACGCGCGTGAGGTTGCCTTGCGCATCGGTGTGTATCGCCACCAGCACTTCGCCGCGCCAGCCTTCCACCATGCCGACGCCGAAACCGTGCGCCGGCAATTCCACCAGCGCTATTGCCAATTCGCCGCCGAGCACCAGCCTTGCCAATATCTCGCGCTGCAAGCGCAACGATTCGAACAATTCGTCGAAGCGCACGATGACGCGCGCCGCGACATCACCGTTGCGATAGGTCGCCATGCGCACGTCCAGTTGATCGTAAGGAGCACAGGGGAATTGTACGCGTGCGTCCCATGCCACCGCACTGGCGCGACCGGCCAGGCCGCACAGACCAAGCTGTGAGGCCAGCCTGGGCTCGATTCGTCCGGCCCCGATGAAGCGATCCTGCACGCCGGCATGTTCTTCGTAGATACTGCGCAGCATGCGCACTTCGCGTTCCAGCATCGCGCATTCTGCCAGCAGCGTTTGCTTGCCCGGGTCTGACAAGTCTGTCGCGACCCCGCCCGGCTGTATCTTGTCCATCAGATAGCGGTGCCCGAACAGCGCGGCGTTGTTGCGCAACACCTGCTCCTTCAATATCCAGAACTGCGAAAAGCCGAACGACAGCGCGACATCGCTGCCCAGATAGCCGAGATCGCCGAGATGATTGGCGATGCGCTCCCGTTCCAGGAACAGCGCGCGCAGCCACAACGCGCGGTCCGGCGGCGTGACGGCGGCGATGCTTTCCGCGGCCATCGCATAGGCCCATGCATAGGCGACCGTACTGTCGCCGCTCACCCGTCCGGCAAGTTTGGCGGCCTGCTGCACGGTCATGCTCTCGAAGCGTTTTTCGATGCCCTTGTGCACATAGCCCAGACGTTCCTCCAGACGTAACGGAGTTTCGCCGACCACGGAAAAACGGAAGTGTCCCGGCTCGATGATACCGGCGTGTACCGGCCCCACCGCGATCTCGTGTACGCCCTGCCCTTCAACCTGCACGAAGGGATAAGCGTCAGGCTCGCCGGTGCGGCTCTGTACCGCGTCAAAATCCTTGCGCAGCGGAAAACTACCGCCGTGCCACGCGCCATGGCGCAGCCATTTGCGATGGTCACCGGCCTCGTGAGCGTAGATGCCGAGCAAGTCATAAACCGCGCGTTGCATGCGGTTGGCCGCCGGAAAGATCCGGCTGACATCGGGGTAGCCGGGTTGTGTGTCGGGCAGCGACACGTTCAGACAGATCAACCCTTTTTCATTGACCAAGGCCAGATGCAGCGCGTAGCCACCGCCCAGTTCGCGCTGATCGCTGCCCCACAACGCCACCAACCTGCCGCCACCGTCCTGCACGTTCTGGCAGATCGGCACCAGATCGTCGGAAGAGATGCTCCCCGACCACGCCGGTATTGCACCGTCGAGCGGCTTAAGTTGCAGATTGGGATGTGTGATCGGCATGACTTATCCTCCCAGCAAAGCCGCCGCCTGGCGATACCAGTCGGCCAGATAGGGCGGCATGTACAACCCGAGGATCAGCACCAGCAACAGGTGCGCGAACACCGGGACCAGCGCCGGTTGGTGCGGCAAGCGGCGCGCCGTGGTTTCACCGAACACGATGGGCTGCACCTTGCCGAAGATCGCCGCAAATGCGATGCCCAGCGCAGCCAGCAGGAAAGGCGTGGTCCACGGATAATCGTGCATCGCGGTGGTGATGATCAGGAATTCGCTGGCGAACACGCCGAACGGCGGCATACCCAAAATCGACAGCGTGCCGAGCATCAGCCCCCAGCCCACCGTGGGACTGATCTGCATCATGCCGCGGATGTTCTCCATCTGCTGGGTGCCGGCTTTTTGCACTGCATGACCGACCGCGAAGAAGATCGCCGACTTGGTCAGCGAGTGCACGGTCATGTGCAGCATCGCCGCGAAGGTGGCCACCGGTCCGCCCATGCCGAAGGCGAAAGTGACCAAACCCATGTGTTCGATTGAGGAATAGGCGAACATGCGCTTGATGTCCTTTTGACGCGACAGGAACAATGCGCCGACGATCACCGACAACAAGCCGAAGCCCATCATCAGATTGCCGGCGAAGTGGGTACCCAATGAGCCGTCCACCAACACCTTGCTACGCATCACCGCGCACAGTGCGACGTTCAGTAACAGGCCGGACAGCACCGCGGAAACCGGCGTGGGTCCTTCCGCGTGCGCATCCGGCAACCAGCTGTGTAGCGGCACCAGGCCGATCTTGGTGCCGTAACCGACCAGCAGGAACACGAAGGCCAGCTTGAGCACAGTCGGCTCGAGGCCGGCCTTGACCTCATTCAAATGCGTCC
The DNA here is from genome assembly GCA_038203435.1 of Burkholderiales bacterium. GTDB lineage: Bacteria > Pseudomonadota > Gammaproteobacteria > Burkholderiales > Gallionellaceae > Gallionella. The sequence goes on along the minus strand of JBBRDZ010000068.1, from coordinate 7,120 downwards.
ACAGCAAGGCCGTGCCGCCTTCACCGAGCACACGCTCAGCGGCGAAATACAGCAGGATCGTACCGAACAGCGCAAGCGCGATACCCACCCCGCACAAAATAAAATATTTCCATGCCGCCTCGATGCTGGCCGGCGTGCGGTACAGGCTGACCAGCAGCACGGTGGTCAGCGTGGCCGCTTCCATCGCCACCCAGATGATGCCCATGTTGTTTGAGGTCAGCGCCACCAGCATCGCCAGCGTGAACATCTGGTACATGCTGTAATACAGATGCAGCATCGGGGTGGTGAGCTTGCCGTGATGCTGCTCGATGCGCATATAGGGACGCGAGAACAGCGAGGTGGTGAATGCGACGAATGCGGTCAGCGCGACCAGGAACACGTTGAACTGGTCGATGAAGAATTCCTCGCTGAATGCAACTTGCGGTCCCGAGTCGATTACGCGCACGGTCAATATCACCGCCGCGACAAAGGTGAAGAAACTCATCAGCGAATTCAATTCCGCAGCCCAGCTGCGCGAGCCGAATGCGGCCAGCAGCAGACCCCCGGTCAGCGGGGTGAGCAACAGCGCCATCAGTTGCAGGTCAATCATTGACAACCCCTGAAAATCGTAGCGAGGTTGCCTTGACACGGTGTTGCGAAGCATCCGGTGCGGGAGGGGCAACTGGCGGCTGCTCCCGCAATCGGCTGGCTTCGCCAGTAACGTGTCGCAGCCGCCGCCTCGAGAGCAAGGCGCACAGAGCGCAGCGAACGAGACATGCCAAATGGGGTAGGCGAGGAACGAGCACTGTGCAACACAGCGTGCGGATGGGTGGCTGCATTGCAGCCGGGAACCCACCGGCCTACTCCTTGCGGGTGCATCGAATCGCGCAGTAGATTTTCAGGAGTTGTCATCTTTGAGCTTCTCCATGTGTGAGATATCCAGACTGTCGAAGGTCTCGCGGATCTGGAAGAAAAAGATGCCGAAGATGAAGGTGGCTACCAGCACGTCCAGCGCGATGCCCAATTCCACCACCAGCGGCATGCCGTGTGTGGCACTGGTCGCGGCAAAGAACAGCCCGTTCTCCATCGCCAGGAAACCGACCACCTGCGGGATCGCCTTGCGCCGCGTCAGCATCATCAACATCGACAGCAGCACGCTGGCCAGCGCGATGCCGATCAGGCCGCGCGTGATGCTCTCGGAAAGCTGCGAGATCGGCGCGGCCAGATTGAAGGAAAAGATCACCAGCGCGATACCGACCAGCATCGTGGTCGGGATGTTGATCAAGGTCTCCACATCCCATCTTACGTTCAGCTTGCGCATCAAGCGATGCAACAGCCATGGCAACACCATCACCTTGAGCAGCAGCGTCAGCCCGGCCGAGTAATACAGGTGGTGCTGGCCGGTGGAATACGCCACGATGAAAGTGCTCAGCGACAACACCAGCCCCTGCCAGGCGAACAGCTTGATCAGCGACAGGATGCGCCGTTGCGACAGCATCGCGAACGCGATCAGCAGCAGCATCGCCGCGAGCAGATTGATGATCTGTACACTGTAGCTGACCGTCATGTCATGCCCCCAGCAGGAAATGGATCAGCAAACCCAGCACCGCCAGCAGGAACGCGGTACCCAGGAATTCCGGCGCGCGAAAAATGCGCATCTTGGCGAGTACCGTTTCCAGCAAGGCCAATGTGGCACCGGCCAATATCATTTTCACCAGCAGCGCGATGATGGCGACCGGCAGTGCGCCCCAGTTGCCCACTTCGGCGATACCGTAGGGCAGGAACAGCGCGATGCCGATCGAGATATAGGCGAACAGCTTGAGACTGCTCGCCCACTCCACCAGCGCCAGATGGCGCGCCGAATATTCCAGGATCATCGCCTCGTGGATCATGGTCAGTTCCAGATGCGTGGCCGGATTGTCAACCGGGATGCGTGCATTCTCGGCCAGCAGAACGATCACGAAGGCGAGGCCGGCAAAGGCGAGACTGGGATACAAGATGAATTGATGATGCGCAAGCGCATCAACGATGCGCGGCAGCTGCGTCGAGTGGCTGATCAGCGAAGCGGTAAAGAACACCATCAGCAAAGCCGGTTCGGCAAGGAACGACACCAGCATCTCGCGTCGCGCACCGAGCGAGCCGAATGCAGTACCGATATCCATCGCGGCCAGCGCGATGAACACCCGCGCCAGCGCGAACACACCGACCAGCGCGATCACATCGGCAGCGGGCGAGAACGGCAGATCCACCGCGATGATCGGGATGATGGCCGCCGCCAGCCACATACAGCCAAACAGGATATAGGGCGTGATGCGGAACAGCGGCGAAGCGTTATAGGCGATCACCGCGTCCTTGTGGAACAGCTTGCGCAGCGTGCGGTACGGTTGCAACACCCCCGGGCCGGAGCGGTTCTGCAGCCAGGCGCGACACTGGTTTACCCAGCCGGTCAACAGCGGCGCGAGCACGACGACCAGCAACGACTGGTAGAGCTGGAACAGGATACCCAGGGCGAGATCGGCGCTCATCATACGAACGCCAGCAACACGACCAGCGTGACGAAGGTATAGCTCAGGTACAGATGGATGCGCCCGTGTTGCAATAGCGATACCCAAGCCGAGAGTTTCTCGGTGATGTGCTTGATCGGCAGATACAGCGCATACCAGATACGGTCTTCGCTGCGGCCGTGATAGCGCGGATGGGTGTCGAACGCGCTGGGCAGTTCCCGCTCGATGCGGAAGAATGGCTCGAAGATACGCCGGATCGGCTGGCCGAATCCTTCGGCAGTGTCCTGCATGCGCGCCGTCTGCGCCGGGAAGCCGCAGTCCCACGCCGGGCCGCGGCGCAGCCGACCGTGATAGAAATAATGCACCAGTAAAACGGTCACCAGCATCACGCCCAGCACTGCCAGCAGAAAATATACCGGTCCGTAGCTGGCGCGATCGATGTCGACCGGCGCAAGGAACAGCCAACCGGCGTTCGCGTTGCCCAGCCCTCTGCCCACCAGCAAGTGCGTGACCTGATCCAGCTGGCGCACCACATACACCGGAGCCAGACCCAGCACCACGCAGCCCAGTGCCAGCCAGCCCAGCCCGATGCGTTCGAACATGCCGGCATCATGCGGCTGTCCATTCGACTCATTGGACGTCTCGCCGCGCGGTTGGCCGAGAAAGATGATGCCGTAGAACTTCACCATCACATAGGCGGCCAATGCGGCGGCCAGCGCGATCACCGCCGCCGCCACCGGGATCAGCATATTGATGTAGTTGTTCGGCAAACCCGGCGACAACAGGAACGCCTGCAGCAACAGCCATTCCGACACGAATCCGTTGAAGGGCGGCAGGCCGGATATCGACAGCACGCCGACCAGCATCAGCGCAGCGACCCACGGCATGTGGCGGATCAGTCCGCCCATGCGACCCATGTTGCGTTCGCCGGTCGCATGCAGGATGGAGCCGGTGCCGATGAACAGCAGGCTCTTGAAGAACGCATGGTTCAGGCTGTGGTACAGCGTCGCGGTGAGCGACAGCGCGGCCAGCACATCCTTGCCATAGACATGGAAGATGATGGCCAGGCCGATACCCACCAGCAGCAGGCCGATGTTCTCGATCGAGGAATAGGCCAGCAAGCGTTTCATGTCGCCCTGCACGGCGGCGAACATCACACCGAAGATCGCCGTGATCAAACCGAGCGCCAGCGCCAGCACACCCCACCACCATTGCTGCGCGCCGAGCAGATCGAAGGTGAAGCGCAGGATGCCGTAGATCGCCGTCTTCAGCATGATGCCGCTCATCAATGCGGACACCGGCGAAGGCGCGGCCGGATGCGCTTCGGGCAACCAGACATGCAGCGGCAGCAAACCGGCTTTCGCGCCGAAACCGAACAGCGCCAGCAGGAATGCCACCGAGGACCAGAACGACGACAGCTGCGCCGTACGCATCGCGGCAAAGGTGTAAGCACCTATGCCGTGCCCGCCCTGCATCACACCGAAGCTGAGCAGGATCGCGATCGCGCCGACGTGCGCGATCAGCAGGTACAGGAACCCCGCCTTGCGGATGTCGGGGATGCTGTGGTCGGTGGTGACCAGAAAATAGGACGACAGGGCCATGGTCTCCCAGGCCACCATGAACATGTATGCATCGTCGGCCAGCATCACCAGCGCCATGCTGGCCAGGAACAGGTGATATTCCAGCGCCAGCAGTCCCAGCGTGGCGCCCTGCATGGATTTGAAATAACCGGCGCTGAACAGCGATATCCCGAATGCTGCACCGCCGAGCAGGATCAGAAAAAAGCCGGATAGCGGATCGAGACGAAGATGCAACGGCAGATCCGGCAGGCCCAGCGGCAACACCACGTAGCTGGCAGCGCTGCCAAGCGCCCAGAAGCCGGTTGCGGCGAGCAGCAGCGCAATGATCGCGCCGGCGGGAAAGATGAAATTGACGATGAGTCTGGTGTTGCTTTGCAGTGCCAGCCCCAGCAGCCCCAGCAGCAGCCACAGCACGATGGCCGCGCCGGCGATATCTAACGGCAATACACCGACAATGTCCATCCTGATTGTTTTTTCACCGAAGCTAGTTAGGCCGAACTGCAGTAGTGCGCGATTCTACTCCCTCTGCCGCGCCGGTCTCAATACTGCTGACGGGCTAGCCCGGTTTAGTGGTAGATCACCTTGACGTTCTCCTCGTGCAGCAAGTCGCACAGATCGTGCAACAGATCGTCATGCAGCGTCACTTGCCAGGCCTCACCCAGGCGCAGCTGGCAGCTGGCAGCGGCACTGTGGTAATGGATATGCACCGGACATTTCCCATCGCGGTACGGAGAGAACAGCTTCTTGAGTTGCGTGACGCTGGCATTGCTGTTGCAGCGCAACGCCAGTTGCCGGGCAAAATGAGACCGTGCCGACGCGAAATCGAACAGCTCGTCACCGCTCACCCTGACATTGCCGGAATACTCGTCGAGCGTGGCTTTGCCCCGCACCACCAGCAATTCATCCTCACGCAGCCACGGACGGCTGGCCTCGAAGATCTCGTTGAACAGCGTCAGCTCGACCTGCGCGCTGCCGTCATCCAGCGTCACCACCGCCATGCGACCGCGTCGCGTCTGCTGGATGCGCAGACCGGCGACGATGCCGGCCAGCACCACCGGCACGCCGCGCCGCGAAGTGTAGCCGCTGCCGGCTGCCGAGCCGTTCGCCTGGCCGACGAATTGCGGGGTAAGGTCGCTCAGGCCGACCTTGATGAAATTAGCCAGCTCATCTGCATATTCCTGATAAGGATGACCGCCCAGATATATCCCGAGGCTGGCTTTTTCGTGGGCCAGCTGTTCGCGCAAGCGCCAGCGCGGCACATCGGCATATTTATCGATCAGTGCCACATCGGCTTCTTCGTGTCCGAACAAACTGTCCTGGTTCGCCGCGCGCGCCTGCTGGTCGGCGCTGGCCAAGGCCGCATCCACGCTGGCCATCAGGCTGGCACGGTGGTCGTTGAGCGCGTCGAAGGCACCCGCACGGATCAGCGCCTCGACGGTGCGACGGTTAACGATGCGCTTGTCAACGCGCCGGCAGAAATCGAACAGGTCCTTGAACGGGCCCTGCTCGCGTGCCCTGACGATGCTGGCGATGGCCGCCTCGCCGGTGCCCTTGATGGCGCCCAGCCCGTAGGCGATGGTCTGTTCATCCACCGGGGAGAACACATAGCCGGAGCTGTTCACGTCGGGCGGCAGGATGCGGATGTTCTGCTGCAGCGTGTCGGCGTAGAAGATGCGCACCTTCTCGGTGTTGTCCAGATCACCCGACAGGGTCGCCGCCATGAATGCCGCGGTATGGTGAGTCTTCAGATAGGCGGTCTGGTAAGCCACCAGAGCGTAAGCAGCGGCGTGCGATTTGTTGAAGCCGTAGCCGGCGAATTTCTCCATCAGGTCGAACAGATTGCCGGCTACTTCCTGGGATGTGCCGTTGTTGAGCGCGCCCGCGATGAATATCTCGCGTTGCTGGGCCATCTCTTCCACGTTCTTCTTGCCCATCGCGCGGCGCAACAAGTCGGCACCGCCCAGGCTATAGCCACCGACGATCTGCGCCATCTGCATCACCTGTTCCTGGTAGACCATGATGCCGTAGGTTTCGCTCAACACACCTTCGACGGCAGGATGCGGATAGTCGAATTTTTCACCGTGCTTGCGTCGACAAAAATCCGGGATCAGGTCCATCGGACCGGGACGATACAGCGCCACCAGCGCGATGATGTCCTCGAAGCGAGTTGGCTTGGCAAGCTTCAGCATGTCCTTCATGCCACGCGATTCCAACTGAAAGATCGCGGTGGTGTTGCATGCCTTCAGCAGTTCGTAAGTCGCGGCATCATCCAGTGCCAGCATCTCCAGCGCGAACGGCGCGACGCCTCCGGCCAGCCGCGCGATATGGCGCATCGCCCAGTCGAGTATGGTCAGGGTGCGCAGACCGAGAAAATCGAACTTCACCAGGCCGATGGCCTCGACATCGTCCTTGTCGAACTGGCTGATCACGCTGGTGCTGCTGTCGGCGCAATACAGCGGGCAGAAGTCGGTGAGCTGGCCGGGCGCGATCAGCACGCCGCCGGCGTGCATGCCGACGTTGCGCGTCAGGTCTTCCAGGCGACCGGCCAGTTCGAGCAGTTCGGGCACACCTTCCTCGCTCTCGGCGATGCTGTTGATCTCCGGCTCCATCTCACGGGCTTTTTTCAGCGATACCGGTTTCACGCCTTCCAGCGGGATCGCCTTGGACAGCCTGTCACACAGGCCATAGGGGAAATCCATCACCCGTCCGACGTCGCGGATCACCGCCTTGGAGGCCATGGTGCCGAAGGTGGCGATCTGCGCGACGCTGGCCGCGCCGTATTTCTGTTTCACATAGTCGATGACGCGTTCGCGACCATCCTGGCAGAAATCCACGTCAAAATCGGGCATCGACACACGCTCGGGATTCAGGAAACGCTCGAACAGCAGCGCATAGCGCAACGGGTCGAGGTCGGTGATGGCAAGACTGTAGGCGACCAGCGAACCCGCGCCCGAGCCGCGACCGGGACCGACCGGCACGCCATTTTCCTTGGCCCAGCGGATGAAGTCCGCGACGATCAGGAAGTAACCCGGGAAGCCCATTTTGATGATGGTCTCG
>JBBRDZ010000067.1:0-12536 GCA_038203435.1 Burkholderiales bacterium | reverse complement strand
GTCTTTTTCGCGGTGCTGGAAGAAATGGCGAAACCTATACCCAGTGACCCGCCATTCGGCGAATAGATCGCGCTGTTGATACCGATCAGGTCGCCGTTCCCGTCCACCAGCGCGCCGCCCGAGTTCCCCGGATTGATCGCGGCATCGGTCTGAATGAAATTTTCGAAAGTATTGATGCCCAGATGGTCGCGTTTGAGCGCGCTGACGATGCCCATCGTGACGGTTTCACCTACCCCGAACGGGTTGCCGATGGCAAGCACCATATCGCCCACCTGTGCCTGTTCCGGATGGCCGAAAGTAATGGCCGGAAGGTTGCCTGGCAACTCGATCTTGATGACGGCCAGATCCGTTTCCGGATCTGAACCGATAACATGGGCCTTGGCTTTTCGGCCATCGGACAGCGCGACTTCGATCTGGTCGGCCGCTTCCACCACGTGCTGGTTGGTCAGGATGTAACCATCCTTGCTGACGATCACGCCGGAGCCGAGGCTGGAACTGGTTTGGGGTTCCGTATCGAGCTGGTCGCCAAAGAAGAATTTGAAGCGTGGGTCATCCATGAAGGGGTTAACCGGAGTTTTGATGATGGTGCTGGTAAAGATGTTCACCACGGTAGGCATGGCTTTTTTCGCAGCGCTACTCAAGCCCATCGCCGGCGACTTTTCGTCGCCGGCCAGCGGTGTGTTCTGATACAGGGTGACTACACCGCTGCGTGCGGCATTCGGCAACAATTCCGGTTTCAGCGTATGTATTATGAACAATAGCGCAAGTGCGATCGTGACGGTTTGGGTGAACAAAAGCCAGTGTTTACGCATGGTATGATGAACGTGCCCGTGTTGGAGAATGGGGTTGCTTCAATTGAAGAAGGGAACATTAAATGTTGTTAATGGAATTGCGCGATTATAACGCAAGCCTGCTGCAAACCAATCTGTTCAAAGATTACTGCCCGAATGGTGTGCAGGTGGAGGGTCGTGCGGCAGTCAGTCGTATCGCAACCGCTGTGACTGCATCGCAAGCTGTGCTGGATGAGGCTATCGAATGGGGTGCGGACGCGATACTGGTGCATCATGGCTATTTCTGGCGCAACGAGGAAGCCACGATAGTCGGGATAAAGAAAAGGCGTATCGCGCAATTATTGCGCAACGACGTGAGTTTGCTCGCCTATCACCTGCCGCTCGATGCCCATGCAGAGCTGGGCAACAATGCACAACTCGGCAGGTTGCTCGGTCTGGTCGAGCAGGGCCGCTTCGCAGAGCAGGACATCGCCTGGATGGGCAAGCTGGCGCAGCCACTGACACTGGAACAATTTTCCCGGCAGATCGGACAAGTGTTGCAGCGCACTCCGCAAGTCATCGGAGCCGGTGCCAAACAGCTGCGGCAAGTGGCCTGGTGCAGCGGCGGCGCACAGAATTACTTCGAGGCCGCGATCGCCCTGGGTGCGGACGCCTACATCACCGGTGAGATATCCGAGCAGAACTTTCATCTGGCCAATGAGTCCGGCGTGGCATTCATCGCCGCCGGACATCATGCCACCGAGCGTTACGGCATCCAGGCGTTGGGCGTACATCTGGCCAGCAGATTCGGATTGGAGCATCGCTTTTTCGATCAGGCCAATCCGGTTTGATCGCACGGGCATACGTTCATCCGGGCAGGTTTTTGCGCAGCTGTGCCAGCGAAACGGTCGTGCTGTGTGGCGCATTTTGTAGTGCGGCATTTGCTAAAGCGAGCGCTGCGCCGTGGTCTGTCAGCATTGTTTTCAAGATGGCTGCCATCTCATCCAGCAACGCCTCGGGTCGTTGCGAGTAACGCAACAGAAAATCCCTGCGACGCGGGTGAAACGCGGTCCATTGCCAGGCGAGAAAGCTCTCGTTGGCCTTGAATCCGGCAAGCTGCAATGAAACTTTCAGATTGTTTACCGGTGGCAATCCGAGCAGTTCGGGAGTAGGTGCAGCACTCCACATCAAACCAAAATATACGCGCCACTCACCGCCAAGGAATTGCTGTTCCACCATCGGGCGGAGGTGAACTTCCTGCTCCAGTCTGGCGGCGAAATACAATCCGACCAGTCTATCGCTTGCGTTCCGGTCTTCGGTAAGTTCGATCTGCCATGGCAATTCCCGTTCGCTGACAAACGATTTCATGCGGATCAGCAAATCCCGCCAAACCTGGTTGTTCATGCGCAGTCGCAGCTCATCCATCTGCTCTGCGACTGACAGCCCCAAAGACAGGTTTTCTGCCCTGCCAAAAAAATCCAAAATCGCCTGTTCTTCATTCATGATTCAAATCCCAATATGGCGACAATTAAAAAACGTAATTGTATATAAGTGATTGCTGTAATTGTGTGCGGCATATAACTTTTTTAGTAACGCGGGGGATAGGTTGCGATATTCAGAGTTGACTTTATATTTCAGACTAGACATTATTCGCCCGTGTTGTCGCGCCGCGGTCATTCGGGCGGAAAAAACAATGGTTATGCCGCACTAATCTGGGCGGGGAAATTTAAATACAGATGATAATTAGAATCGCGACACAACGCATCAAAAAATAATCCGATTTACCTGTTCTGTCATGCCGGCAATCTAGTTGGTGTGGGATCATTTGTTTGCTGGGGGAGCCTTAACGATGCACCGATTTCTACGTTTATCCGTTTTACTGATGGGACTGCTTGCTGCCTTTGGCGGTTATGCTGCCGATGCACCGCGATCCGAACCGGCTGATCCCGGTATTGAAGGCTCTGCGATCGACAAGTCCGCAAAGGAAAAATCTGATGATGGCGGTTCTGCCATTTCAGCCTGGGAATCAAAATACTTCGGCTCGGGTCCTGAGGATACAGGCCCCGCAGTGGAGCAGCCGATCGAGTTCCCGCATTTTCGGCATGCCGGCGATAAAGACAAAGGCGGCATGGAGATCGACTGTATGTACTGCCATACCTATGCCCGGCGCAGCCTGGTGGCGGGGATACCGCCCGTGCAAAAGTGCATAGGCTGCCATGAGAACATCGATTCGGTGCGCGATAAGACACGTATCAAAAAGCTGTTCGAATTCTGGGATGCCAAAAAGGCGATTCCCTGGAACAAAGTGCATGACCTTCCCGACTTCGTGCGCTTTAGCCATGAGCGCCATATCCAGCGCTTTATCTTCCAGCTTAACCGCCCGGTTCAAGAAGTTTGCGGCTACTGTCATGGTGACGTGAAGACTATGACGGTGGCGCGCCGCCAGAAATTGCTTTCCATGGGTTTCTGCGTCACCTGTCACGAAACGGATCATCCTGTCACGGCCGAAGGTGGTACGCCGATAGGTGACCAGGCCTACTGGTACGGCATGCGCAAACCCATTATCGATGCGTCCGGAATTGTCAAAGCCCAAGGTCCGAACGACTGTTCGGTATGCCATAAATAGTTTAGAGAGGTTGTTATGATGAGTAGCGATTTTGATCGGCGTGATTTCCTGAAGGTGCTGGGTTGGGGCGGTACGGCAGTTGCGTTGAGTGGCTGTGGTAACGGTATGGTTGAGGACGGCAAGGAAAAAGTGGTTTCCTATGTGGAAACGAACGACTACATGGTGCCCAGCATCAGCGTATATTTCAATTCCACCTGCGCGCAATGCGATGCGGGCTGCAACATCACCGGGCGTATCCGCGAAGGGCGCGTGCTGAAACTGGAAGGCAATCCGGATTCCGCCATCAATCGCGGCAAGACCTGCGGATTGGGTCAGGCCGGCGTGCAGCATCATTACAATCCGGATCGTGTCCGTGCGCCGTTGTTGCGAACTGGAAATTCCGGCGAAGCGATCACCTGGGACAAGGCTTATGCGTTGATTGCCGAAAAACTCAAAGGCGTGAGCGGCGAAGAGATCGCCTTTCTGACCGGTGGCGTGAGCGGGCATCTCAGGGTGTTGCTGGGCAATTATCTGGACAGCTTCGGCTGCAAGAATCATTTCGTGTACGAGGCGGTTGCTCCTGCAGTGATGCGTGCCGCGAACAAGAAATCCTATGGTGTGGAAATGCCGCGCATCAATATCAACAAGGCCAAGGTGGTGTTGTCGTTTGGTGCCGACTTTCTGGGCGCATGGGTTTCCCCGGTGCATTTCTCGCAGCAATATGCGCAGTTCCGCAAGGGTAATGGCGGACAGCGCGGCGTGCTGGTGCAGATCGAATCCAAAATGACCATCACCGGCGCGAATGCAGATCGCTGGCTGGTGGTGCGTCCCGGAACCGAAGGAATTCTGGCGCTGGGTATCATCAATGCGCTGGGTACCGCGACGGGTGACATCGCCGCAGCAGTGAAGGGTTATGACAAGGAGCGCGTCAGCAAGGATACCGGTGTGTCGGCGCAGCAGATCGACCGGATCGTTGCATTGCTGAAAGCGCGCACACCCAGTCTGGTGCTGCTTGGAAGCGCGGCGGAAGGGTATGCGCATGGCTCGCAAAACGCCGCAGCCATCAATATGCTCAATCAGGTGCTGGGCAATGTCGGCAAAACGGTTGAAGCTGCCGCGGTCGTTCCGTTCCCGCAAATGGCACCCGCAACCGGCAATACGGCTGCTTTGAAGTCACTGAATGACGGTTTGGCTGCGGGCAAGTACAAGGTTTTGTTCAGCTATGCTGCCAATCCGGTATTTACCGCGCCCGGTGCGATGAAATTCCCGGACAATATGGCCAAGGCTGGTTTCAAGGTGGCATTTGCCCACTATCTGGATGAAACCGCACTGCAGGCTGATCTGGTGTTGCCCCTTGATTCCGCATTGGAAGACTGGGGAACGCAGGTTCCGGAATATATGGCCGATGGCGCGCAAATCAATATCCAGCAACCATTGATGGAAAAGTTGCACCCGGATACCCGCGGTATGGGCGATATCATCCTGGCATTGATCAAACAGCGCCGCGCTGACGAATACAAGAAATTCGATGATTATTACGGCTACCTGCGTGCCGCAGTGCTGCAGAACAAGGCGGCGCTGGGTGGCGGTGCCTTGTCAGACGACGACGTGTTCTGGAACGAGACCCTGAGCAAAGGTATCGTCAAGCCGGTGGGCGCGACGCACGCTACGTTGTCGGTCAAATCCGCAGCCAAGGGATTGTCGCTGCCAGCTCCCGCAGCGATCGATGCGCAATATCCCCTGCAGCTGATCCCGTCCGTGAATGCCAGCCTGCGCGACGGACGCAATAGCAACCAACCCTGGTTGCAGGAATCCCCCGACCCGTTGACGACTATCGTGTGGGACTCATGGGTGGAGATACACCCCAGCAAGGCCGCTGAATTGGGAATAGAAGAGGGTGATATCGTCGAAGTGAGCGGTAAAAACGGCTCGATCAAGGTGCAAGCATATCTTTTTCCGGGGATACACCCTGACGCGATCTCGATACCGCTGGGTCGCGGCCACGAGGCGATGGGCCGGTACGCCAAAGGATACGGCGTGAATCCGTTCCAGATCCTCGATATGGTGTTTGACGCTGAGACCGGCGAATTGGCGCTGCATGAAACACGCGTCAAGTTGAGTAAAACCGGCAAGCGCGTGATCGTGGTCAAGGATGAAGGACCGGTAGGCGGCAGGCAGATGGGCAAAAAGATAGTACCGCGTCTGTCCAGCGATAAAGTCAAGCTTTCGGAGGAGATCTAAGATGTCTATAACAACATTATTCGAAAATTACTCGGAATTCCGCCACCAGCATCCCAAGGACGATGTTCCGCACAATCCCTACAAATGGGCAATGGCCATCGATCTGGACGCGTGCAGTGGTTGCAATGCCTGCGCGGTCGCCTGTTATGCAGAAAACAATTTGCCGGTAGTCGGCAGGGACAAGTTTGCCAGTGGCCAGGCGATGCACTGGATGCGCATCGAACGTTACTGGGATGAGGATGACCGGGAGTTCCCTGACCAGGGCGCAAGTTTCTTGCCGATGATGTGCCAGCAATGCGAGGCGGCGCCATGCGAAACCGTTTGCCCGGTTGGCGCGACCAACCATACTCCAGACGGGTTGAATTCGCAGATTTACAATCGCTGCATCGGCTCTCGTTATTGCTCTGCCAACTGTCCGTTCAAAGTTCGTTACTTCAACTGGTACGACTACCCAACCACCGACAACGTCTGGCCTGCCGAAATGAATCAGCAGTTGAACCCGGATGTGTCGGTGCGCAGCAAGGGTGTGATGGAAAAGTGCACGTTCTGCATCCAGCGTCTGAGGGGTGCGGAAAGTGACGCGAAGAGCCAGGGGCGTCTGGTGCGTGATGGTGAAGTCCAGACCGCTTGCCAGCAGGCTTGCCCGACGAGTGCCATCAGCTTTGGCAATCTGGTTGATCCCAAGTCCAAGGTACACCTGCAGTGGCAAGCCCAGCAGGTCGAGTTAGACAAAGATACACAAACCAAGGATATGGCTGAGGAAGGGAGTGAACTGCGCGGGTATCGGATTTTGGAAGAGCTGCGCCCTTATCCTTCGGTCATGTATATGGAACGCGTGCGCGAAAGCGCTGTTTAAATTGGCAATATCGCAGCAATTTATTTAGGAAATAAACGATGAAAGATATACGCGAAGACATCGCTTGGGCAAAGATCAATACCGATGTGCTCAAGAGCCTGGAAAATCCCAGAAAGTTGTATTGGGTCATTTTGTTCGTCGCGATTGCGATGGTTGGCGTCGCGGTGGGTTGCGAGATATACCAATACAACATGGGACTGGGCGTGGGCAATTTTGACAATCCGCAGATGTGGGGGTTGTACATCGCCAGTTTCATCTTCTGGATCGGGATGAGCCATTCTGGCACGTTGCTGTCGGCAATTCTGCATTTGATGCACGCAGATTGGCGCAAACCGATCTATCGCTTTGCCGAAGCAATGACCACGTTTTCGCTGATGACTGCCGGTTTGTTTGTGGCGGTTCATTTGGGGCGTGTTTGGCAGATCTACTTTGCCCTTCCCTATCCGAATATGCGCCAGGTATGGCCGAACTTCCAGTCGCCACTGCTGTGGGACGCGATGGCGATCTTTACTTACCTGAGTTCGTCGATCCTGTTTCTGTATGTGGGGATGATCCCCGATCTGGCGATTTGCCGTGACAACATGAATCCGGGTTGGCGCAAGAAGTTGTACACCGCGTTGTCTCTCGGCTGGGAGGGTACGGATCGCCAGTGGCGGAATTTCCGCATGACCTATCTGACCATCGCATGTTTCCTGATTCCACTGGCCGTGTCGGTGCACTCCATTGTGGCTTCCGACTTTGCGATGTCACAACAACCGGGCTGGCACATCACTTCTTTCCCGCCGTACTTTGTTGCCGGGGCGCTGTATTCGGGTTGTGCTGCGATCATTACGCTGTTCATCATCCTGCGCTATGTGTTCAAATTCGAAGAATACATGACGATGCCGATCCTGAAGAAGATCGTGAGATTGACTTTCGCGATTGCGATGGTTTGGACGTACCTGAATATGATCGAATACGCATCGGTGTGGTACGGGCATGACCAGGCTTCCAAGGACCTGCTGATCCAGAAAGCCACCGGAGCATACGCCCCATTCTGGTGGACGATGAACGTCTGCGGTTCCGTACTGCCGTTCATCATGTTCTTCAAGCGCTTTCAAACCCATATCCCGGTATTGTTTGCGGTTTCGCTGCTGCTGAATCTGGGCATGTGGCTGGAACGCTGGATGATTGTTGCGCCGACTTTTTCGCATGGCTATTACCCATGGACTTGGGATCACGATCAGTGGCCCAGCCTGGTCCAGTGGGGTCTGGTGTTCGGTAGCTTCGGGTGGTTTACCATGCTGTTCATGATCTTCTGCAAGATATTCCCGTCGGTTTCGATGTACGAGGTCAAGGAAATGGTTTATCACCGCAGTCTGGAGACCAAGAAGTTGCTGGCAACTGGCCAACTTGCCGCAGCCGGAAAGGGAGCACACTAAATGAGCAAACGTCATTTACTCGCACTATTCAGCAATTTTGACGAGGCCGAAGCGGTCGTCAGCGAACTGAAAAATCTGCGAATCAGCGGCTTCAACGCAGATAAAGACATGATTGTGAAATCGCCGATCGAGCATCCGGAGGTGGAGCAGTTCCTGGGTGACAAACCGGTGCGTGTTCAGTGGTTCACTCTTGGCGGCGCTTTGGGCGGGGGCCTGCTGGCATTCCTGTTGATTGCGGCTGCGCAGGGCAGTTTCTTTGCTCAGATGAAGGGCGGCAAACCTATCGTTCCATTTCCGCCGAATTTCGTGCTGACTTATGAGCTGTTCATTTTGGGAGGGGTATACATTACCGTGCTGGGGTTCCTGATATGTGCAGGTCTGCCGGCCAGGCGTTCGCCATTGTATAGCGCCAAGGTATCCGAAGATCAGATCGGTATCCTGGTGCAGGCTGAAGAATCTGCCAGTGGCACGCTGAAGTCGATTTTCACCAAACACCAGGCATTGGAAATTCAGGAAGAGGCGGGGAAATGAGAAATATATCCTTAGCAATTGCATTGTTGATTACGCCCGCGATGGCATTTGCCTGGCCGTGGTCTATGGATCAGGGTAACCAGATCAGCATCAAGCCACAGGAAAGCGTGGATCAGGCTAGTGTGGGAATGAACCCATTTCCGAAACGATCAATTCCTGTTCCGAGCACGCCGACTTCTTCGATTGAAGTCAAGGATAAGGATGCTGCATTCAAGCTGATCAATCCCGTTCCCGCCAATGCTGGAACGGTAGATATGGGCGGCCGCCTGTTTTCCATTTATTGCGTGCCATGCCATGGAAAGTCCGGCACGGGAGACGGTCTGGTTGGCGCAAAATTGGTGCTGCAACCGTGGAACTTGACCTCAAGCAATGATCTGCATCCGTGGAATTCACCAGACTATCCCGATGGCTATATCTTCGGCATGATGACCTTCGGTGGCGCGATCATGCCCGCTTATGCCCTAGACTTGAGTCCGACCGAACGTTGGGAAGTCGTAAATTACATACGCACTGTGCTGCAGAAACGGGAATTTCCCGTTACCGCAGCCGCCACAAAGAAGACAAAATAGGAGACGGTCGAAATGTTTTCATTCAGTAATTGGTCGGTTGTGACCGTGAATTTTCTGGTGGTGTTGTATCTGGCGCTGGGTGGCGTGACACTGTGCGCCGTATTGCATCTGGTGGGTGCGCGCTGGCGGTATCAGATACGCCTGCTGGCGAGCTCGCTTTTCGCGCTGTTTCCGTTGGCGTTCGTTTTGCTGCTGGTGTTGCTGGCGAACGGGGATGCGACTTTCCCGTGGCTGAAGCACAGCGCAGATCATACCCATCATCAGTCCGGATGGTACAACTATACATTTCTGGTGTCGCGCGAGGTGATAGGGATGTTGCTGGTCATGGCGATACACTGGGTATTCATCGGGCGTCAGGCGGTCAGCGAGCGCAGTGAACAAGATGCCGCACGATTCCATACCATCGCTTGCTGGATCCCGTATGTGTACGTGTTATATGGCACGATGGTCGCGTGGGATTTTGAAATGACCATGCTGCCCACCTGGCACAGCGCGATTTACGGCATGCAGCATTTCATCAGCAATTTTGGCATGTTCCTCGCATTCCTGGTCATCTGGGTTTATGCTTTGAATAGCCGCGACAGACTGGTGCGCCCCGTCGAGCCTTTCGTCTACAATTATCTTGCGCAGATGCTGCTCGCTTTTACCCTGCTGTGGATTTATACCTTCTTTGCACAATACCTGACTATCTGGTACGGCAATATCCCTTCCGAAAGGAACCGGGTGGACGGGATGGAAAACGGCGATTTCACTTTCATTTGGTGGGCGATGATCGCACTGAAGCTGGTCATTCCTTTTTCCGCACTTTCGATACCGTACACACGACACAATGTAAAAGCTACGGTGGCGGTGGCGACATGTATTATCATAGGCACCCTGTTCGAGCGCTATGTCTGGATAGGCGGCGTGAATGGCGGGGTTGGCACATATCCGATTCTGGCTACGGTAGTCGTTGGCGGCGTTGTGGCGACTATCGGTTATTTCCTGGTGCGTATGCGTTTGCAAAGTACCCAATTAGTTAAAGGTTAATCAGTTATTTATGATGAGATTGTACTCGGGGACTTCTTGCCCCTATAGTCACCGTTGCAGGATCGTGCTGTTCGAAAAGGGCATGGATTTCGAGGTCATCGATGTGGATCTGATGAACAAGGCGGAAGACGTGGCGGCGATCAATCCCTATGGCAAGGTTCCGGTACTGGTCGAGCGTGACCTGGTTCTGTATGAGGCGAACATCATCAATGAATACATTGATGAGCGTTTCCCGCATCCGCAACTGATGCCGCCCGATCCGGTCATGCGTGGCCGTGCCCGCTTGTTCCTGCATCGTTTCGAACAAGAGATATACAGTCAAATCGAAGTGATAGAGCATGGGGTGCCCAAGGCTGCGGAAAAGGCGCGATCCAACATACGCGACAATCTTACCCAGCTTGCGCAGATACTGACCAACCAGAAATTCCTGTTGGGCGATGAGTTCTCCATGCTGGATGTGGCGATTGCGCCGCTGCTTTGGCGACTCGATCACTACGGTATCCAGATGGGGAAAGATGCGGCACCGCTGATGAAATATGCCGAGCGCCTATTCTCCCGACAAGGTTTTATCGATGCATTGACCGCATCCGAAAGAGCGATGCGCAAGTGATTTTTGCCGCATCCAGATCGAACTTTCCCATGTCTTTCTTCTGGTCTCTGTAGATGCGGCTGTAATGGAATATCGCCAGTTCACCAAACCGGTATTCGCGGCCGGGCAACCCATGGTATTCAGACATGACGCGATACAGAATAGGGCGTTGGTGATCTGTGTGTTGAAATTGCTATGAGCGATTTGTCCACACGCCCCTATCTGATCAGGGCGATTCACGAATGGTGCGTAGATAGCGGATTGACGCCTTATCTGGCGGTTCGCGTCGATGAGCATACCGAAGTGCCTCGCGCTCATGTAAAGGATGGCGAGATCGTTCTAAACCTCAGTGCAGACGCAGTACACAACCTGTTGCTGGGTAATGAAATGATTACCTGCACTGGACGATTCGGTGGCGTGCCTTTCGACCTGATGGTGCCGGTGATGGCAACCATAGGCATATTCGCCAAAGAGACAGGGCAGGGGTTGGTATTCCAGGAGAGCGATCCGCAACAACCGACGCCATCGGCAGGCGGAATACAGGACGCCAAGCCGGTCGTGCAAAAACCCAATCTGAAGATCGTGAAATAACAAAGCCGCGAATTTCGCGGCTTTGTTTTTCGATGCGCATGTCACTGTCAAGCAGTAGTCTGGACCAGCGCAAGCTGCATCTTGCCCATTGCCTTTTGCTCAATCTGGCGGATTCGTTCAGCGGACACGTTGAACTCGCTGGCCAAATCATGCAACGTGGCTGCGTTGCCTTCTTCGCATAGCCAACGCGCTTCAACGATGCGGCGACTGCGCTCATCAAGGCCCGCCAAGGCATTGGCCAGGCCTGATGTTTGCAGCTGCTGGCGTTCGGCGGTCTCAAGTATTTGCGACGGCTCGTGCTCGGCATTGTCGGCCAGGTAATTGATCGGCGCATAACTATCCTCGTCATCGCCTGAACCTGGTTCCAGCGCGATTTCATGCCCCGAGAAACGTGCTTCCATTTCTACAACATCGTGCTCGCTGACGCTGAGTTGTTGCGCGATCTCGCTGATCTGTTGCGGCTTGAGTGGTTCAAGTCCTTTCTTCAGGCTGCGCAGGTTGAAGAACAGTTTGCGTTGTGATTTGGTGGTGGCTATCTTCACCAGCCGCCAGTTGCGCACCACGAATTCGTGGATCTCGGCGCGTATCCAATGCAACGCGAACGACACCAGGCGCACACCGCGCTCAGGATCGTAGCGTTTAACCGCTTTCATCAGCCCGATGTTGCCTTCCTGAATCAGATCGGCTTGCGGCAAGCCATACCCCGCATAGCCGCGCGCCACGCTGATTACCACTCGCAAGTGAGAAAGCACTAACTCGCGCGCTGCTTCCAGGTCATTTTCGGTTTTGAAGCGGGTCGCCAGTTCAAGCTCCCTATCCTGGGATAGAACCGGGAAGCGGCTCACCGCCTGGACATATCCCTCCAGGCTGCCAACCGTAGTTGGAATTGCCAAATTAGCGATGGGCAAACTGATTGTTGCATTCATTGTGGTGTTTCCTCCATGGACAACATTTTAGCACTCGCGGACTTTGAGTGCCAATATTGTAAATGGTTCGATTCAGCCTTGCGTGTCATGTACAATACTTTGCGCGTACCGGACAAGTGCCGTCTACGTCCATTGGCAGGTTGAAAACATGTTTGTAATCGCTGGTTTGACAGCCAGATGTTGACACGAAGCCGGCCAATCAAATTCTTATTGCTTTGGGAACCAATCCATGAAAAATATCCCTCTCATTTTGGCCGGCCTGTTGGCCGGAGTGGCATGGACAGCGGACGCTTCGGCGCTGCCGCTGTTCGCCCGTCAAACCGGTATGGTGTGTGCTGCATGCCACTTCCAGCACTTCCCGATGCTGAATGGTTTCGGCAGGGCTTTCAAGTCTGCTGGCTATACCAT
>JBBRDZ010000066.1:0-12888 GCA_038203435.1 Burkholderiales bacterium | reverse complement strand
CGATTGCCACCGGTATCGAGGAGCACAACAACTACGCGGTGGACTTCATCGAGGCAACCGCGTGGATCAGGAAGAATCTGCCCTACGCCAAGGTCAGCGGTGGCGTGTCCAATGTGTCGTTCTCGTTCCGCGGCAACGATCCGGTGCGCGAGGCGATCCACACGGTATTTTTATACCATGCCATCAAGGCGGGCATGACGATGGGCATCGTCAACGCCGGTCAGCTCGGCGTGTACGAGGAGATACCCAAAGATCTGCGCGATGCGGTGGAAGACGTGGTGTTGAACCGCAACCCCGACGCCGGAGAAAAACTGGTGAAGATGGCGGAGTCTGTCAGGGGCGGCGGCAAAGCGCAGGTGGAAGATCTTGAGTGGCGCAAGGGAACGGTGCAGGAACGCCTGACCCACGCGCTGGTGCGCGGCATCACCACTTTCATCGTCGACGACACAGAAGAGGCACGCCTGCAGGCAAAGTTCCCGGTTGAGGTGATCGAAGGCCCGCTGATGACCGGCATGAACGTGGTGGGCGATCTGTTCGGCGCCGGCAAGATGTTTTTGCCGCAAGTGGTGAAATCGGCGCGCGTGATGAAACAGGCCGTGGCGCATCTGGTGCCCTACATCGAAGCGGAAAAATTGCGTACCGGCGACAACAAGCCCAAGGGCAAGATAGTGATGGCGACGGTAAAGGGCGACGTGCACGACATCGGCAAGAACATCGTCACCGTGGTACTGCAATGCAACAACTTCGAGGTGGTGAATATGGGCGTGATGGTGCCGTGCCAGCAGATCCTGGACACCGCGCGCGAACACAACGCCGACATCATCGGCCTGTCCGGCTTGATCA
Source organism: Burkholderiales bacterium (assembly GCA_038203435.1). Taxonomy (GTDB): domain Bacteria; phylum Pseudomonadota; class Gammaproteobacteria; order Burkholderiales; family Gallionellaceae; genus Gallionella. Next base: position 12,045 of record JBBRDZ010000066.1, on the reverse strand, counting down.
CCCCGTCGCTGGAAGAAATGGCGCATGTGGCGAAAGAGATGCAGCGTCAGGGTTTCAGGATTCCGTTGCTGATCGGCGGCGCGACCACCTCGCGCGTGCACACGGCGGTGAAGATCGAACCCAACTATCTGAGCGGGCCCACCGTGTATGTCATTGACGCATCGCGCGCGGTGGGCGTGTGCAGCAACCTGTTGAGCGCCACCTTGTGTGATGAGTACGTCACGGGCATCAAGGCCGAATACGCCGCGGCGCGCGAAACGCACGAGAGCAAAAAAAGCAAGGCGGTATATGTCCCGCTTGCGGAAGCCCGTGCGCATGGCGTAATGACAGACTGGAAATCTTCCACGCCAGCCAAGCCCTGGCTGACGGGCGTGCACAAATTCGAAGACTATCCGCTCGACAAGATCGCCGAATACATAGACTGGTCGCCGTTCTTCCAGGCCTGGGAACTGGCCGGGCGCTATCCGAAGATATTGCAGGATAGCGTGGTCGGTGAGGAAGCGCGCAAGCTGTTCGATGATGCACAGGCGATGTTGAAAAAGATCATCGGGGAAAAATGGCTCACCGCGAATGCGGTGTTCGGGCTGTTTCCGGCAAATAGCGTCAAGAGTGACGACATCGAGATCTACACCGACGATACGCGCAAGAACGTGGCGATGACCTGGCACAACCTCCGCCAGCAGACCAAAAAGCCGGCGGACATCCCGAACTATTGCCTCGCCGATTTTATCGCACCTAAGGAATCCGGCATTGCCGATTATATCGGCGCATTCGCCGTCACCGCCGGCATCGGCATCGACGCGCGCGTCGCGGAATTCGAAAAACACAATGACGATTACAACGCCATCCTGCTCAAGGCACTGGCCGACCGCCTTGCCGAAGCCTTTGCCGAACTGCTGCATACCCGCGTGCGACGCGAATTCTGGGGTTATGCGGCGGACGAAACGCTGGACAACGACGCGCTGATCGCTGAGAAATACTGTGGCATCCGTCCTGCTCCCGGTTACCCTGCCTGCCCGGAACACTCCGAAAAAGGACCGCTGTTCGAATTGCTGCAGGCACCGCTGAACGCGGGCATCACGATCACTGAAAGCTTTGCTATGCTGCCCACCGCAGCGGTGAGCGGCTTTTATTTTTCGCACCCCGGAGCAAAATATTTTGCCACCGGCAAGATAGACAGGGACCAGGTGCATGACTACGCAAAACGCAAGGACTGGTCAGTTGCAGAGGCGGAACGGTGGCTGGCACCGGTACTGGGCTATTAATTCAAACGGGGATCGACATGGCAAAACGCACGACTTATTTATCGCTGGCACTGTTGTTGGCTGGCAGCATCATTTCAACCACCGCGTGCTCTGAACAGGCCGCACCAAAAATGGAGAATGGCAGCATGACTGAATTGATCAAGACCGATGTAAAACTGGGAACCGGCGATCTGGCCACACCCGGAAAGAGCGTTTCCGTGCATTACACCGGCTGGCTGTACGATGCAGCTGCAGCGGATCATCACGGTAAAAAATTCGACAGCTCACGCGACCGCAATGAACCGTTCGAATTCCCGCTGGGTGCGGGCCGTGTCATCGCGGGCTGGGATCAGGGCGTGGCGGGCATGAAAGTCGGCGGACAGCGCACGTTGATCATACCGGCGCATCTTGGCTATGGCGCGCGCGGTGCGGGCGGCGCGATCCCGCCGAACGCAACGCTGGTGTTCGATGTCGAATTGCTGGGCGTACACTAGCGAAAGCCCGTTGCATAAGCGACCTCGATGCGGCGCGCGGCTGTTCGGACTAAACTAGCATACTGGGCATGAATCTGATTTCAAACCCGCTGTTGATCACGGCACTGTTGCTCGCCGTTTCCAATCTGTTCATGACCTTCGCCTGGTACGGACATCTGAAGAACCTGTCGGGTTCACCCTGGTATGTGGCAGCGCTGATAAGCTGGGGTATCGCACTGTTCGAGTATTTGCTGCAAGTGCCGGCCAATCGTATCGGTTACACCGCGCTCAGCCTCGGGCAACTGAAGATACTGCAGGAAGTCATCACGTTGACAGTATTCGTTCCGTTCGCAGTGCTGTACATGAATCAGCCGCTGAAGTTGGATTACATCTATGCGGCACTGTGCCTGGTGGGGGCCGCATATTTCATTTTTCGCAGCGCCTAGCAAATGTATTTACCTGATCATTTCAAGGAAGCACCTGTGCAATGTCCCATCTGCTGCCGATATCGTCCCTGAAGCGGTCGTTTGTGAACGACGACAGCAGCTTGCCGAACTGGGCGCTTGCAGACCATCTGATGCCTGCAATCGTTCCGGAAGATCGTGTTTCTGGCCTTGACGATCATTTCTCAGGCGACCTTACGGAACGAGCGCAATAAAAAAAGCGGCATATGCCGCTTTTTTTATGATGCAGGATACGATTACTCCACGATGATGACGCGCGCACCAACGGCCTGTACCGGACGGGCATTATGTCCACCATGCACCGCTTCGGCAAACATCTCGATCTGTTCCTTGGAAGCGCTGATCGGCTGCTGCATTACCATCCAGCGCACGCCTTCCGAGCATGGTGGCGTGGTCAGCGAGCCGTCAAAGCGATAATAGCCCGGTGCATCAGGCAACAGGCTACCCGGGTTTACCTTGGCAATCAGCGCATGCTTGTCATCGGCATGGTGCGGCATCTGCGCCCAGAGTTTCGCCAATGCCGCATTCTCTTTGCCTTCCTTGATCATCACGCCGACCACGGCAAGATTGCCGTCCTTGTCGACATGCACCAGGTGCATCTCCATCGGGAACGCTTCACCATGTATCAGGTTCTCGCTCGGTGTATGAAAGTGGAACTGCTTCAACTGGTAGTCGATGCCATCGACGGTGATCGAACTTCCCGCGATAAGATTGGCCTGCACAGTGTGTCCGTTATTCAATATCTCGCTGACATCGGTGGCGTAGTTGAATTTGATCGGTGCCGCCTTTGCCGCACCGATCTCATTGCGAATGTCGATAGGGCTTTGGCTCCTGCCTTTGAGGCAAGCTTCAAAATCCGGTGACAATTCACCCCACTTCGCCGGACCTTCTTCACCTTCGTAAGCCCAATGTCCCGCATACGCTGGTGCTGCAGACAGGATGGACAGAATAATCATTGCAAGGTACTTCTTCAACATAGTTTCTCCTTAAATTCTTGTATTGTCATTTTCCATCACGCGTGAATACGCTCCCGCAATTTAACAGATTCCTGGAATCTACATTTTGCTATATGCGCAGTTTCAAGGGATCAAGCGAAGCAATTGGGCATGGCCAGAAAGTTATGCGTTAGACTCCGGCCGTTTGCAGGATGCGGCGCTTGTGCCGCCTCGCTCTTTTCAAAACGGATTAGCGTTGCCTTTCGCGGCAATGGCATAATCCGGATTCTGCGGTGAAATTACGATGAACAAATCAACACACATACACATCCTGGGCATCTGCGGCACCTTCATGGGCGGTATCGCCGCGCTTGCCCAGCGTGCGGGATATCGCGTCACCGGCTGTGACGCCAATGTCTATCCGCCGATGAGCACTCAGCTTGAGGCACAGGGCATACAGCTGATCGAGGGCTTTGGCGCGCAGCAACTCGAGCTCATGCCGGACGTGTTCGTCATCGGCAATGTGGTGTCGCGCGGAAATCCGCTGATGGAGGAGATACTAGACCGCAACCTGCCCTACATTTCCGGGCCGCAATGGCTGGCGCAAACCATACTGCAGGACAAATGGGTACTGGCGGTCGCGGGTACGCACGGCAAGACCACCACCAGCGCGATGCTGACCTGGATACTGGAATATGCCGGATTGACTCCCGGTTTTCTGATCGGCGGAGTACCGGAGAATTTTGGCGTTTCCGCGCGGCTCACCGAGTCACCCTTCTTCGTCATCGAGGCGGACGAATATGACACGGCCTTTTTCGACAAGCGCTCCAAATTCGTCCATTACCATCCGCGTACCGCGATACTCAACAACCTGGAATTCGATCATGCCGATATCTTTGCCGATCTGGCTGCGATCGAAACACAGTTCCACCATCTGGTGCGCACCGTCCCGCGCAACGGCTTGATCGTCAGCAACGGCCGCGAGGCTTCGCTGGATCGGGTGTTGCAGCGCGGTTGCTGGACCCCGGCGGAACGTTTCGGAACTGATGATGGCTGGCACATCGACGCGGCCAACCGCGTCATGCTCGGCAGCCAGTTGCAAGGTACGCTGGAATGGTCCCTGCTCGGCGAACACAACCGGCAAAATGCACTCGCGGCGATCGCGGCCGCGCGCCATGCCGGCGTACCTGTTGCGCAAGCCCTGGCCGCGCTCGGCGAGTTCAAAAATGTGAAACGCCGCATGGAAGTGCGCGGCACAGGCAAAGGCATCACCGTCTACGACGATTTTGCGCACCATCCCACTGCCATCGCCACCACGGTCGCCGGGCTGCGCCACAAGGTCGGCGCTGAACGCATACTGGCCGTATTGGAACCGCGTTCCAATACCATGAAGCTGGGCGTGATGAAAAATGCACTGCCCGGCAGCCTGAAAGATGCCGACCTGGTGTTTTGCTATTCGGGTGAACTGGGCTGGGATGCGCGCGCCGCACTGTCGCCGTTGGGCAGCAAGGCGGTTGTTGAGGACGTGCTGACCGAGCTGATCGGCAAGATCGTCGCTACCGCGCGATCCGGCGACCACATCCTGGTGATGAGCAATGGCGGTTTTGGCGGCATACATGAAAAACTCCTGAAGCAATTGCAAGCCTGAACTATCCGGGAAGATTCTCCAATCCCAGTTCCTGTACCTTGCGCGACAAAGTATTGCGCCCGATCCCGAGCAGGGTGGCCGCTTCAATGCGTCTTCCGCCGGTGTGATGCAATGCCTGCAGAATCAGGGTGCGCTCAAATTGTGCCGTGAGACTATCCATGATGCGCTCATCGCCGCGTTGCAGGGCGAGTGCCGCTTGCTGCGCCAGCGCCTCGGTCCAGTCGCTGCTTGAAATTGCACCAGCCACACCGGCTTCCCGCCACTCGGGAGGCAGGTCGGCGATTTCGACCACTTGCGAGGGTGTCATTACAGTCAACCAGTGACAGAGATTTTCCAGCTGCCGGACGTTGCCCGGGAATTCCTGCGCGCTCAGGTGTTGCAGGGTCATATCGCCGAACTGCTTCTGGTCTACCGACAGTTCGCGCGCACTCTTTTGCAGAAAATATTTTGCCAGCAACGGGATATCCCCGCGCCGCTCGCGCAATGGCGGCAGGCGCAATCGGATCACATTCAGTCGATGGAACAGATCTTCACGGAACAAACCCTGTTTGACCCGTTCGTCCAGATTTTGATGGGTGGCGGTAATGATGCGCACGTTGGCCTTGATCGGCTGGTGGCCGCCGACGCGGTAGAAGTTTCCGTCGGAGAGCACGCGCAACAATCGGGTTTGCAAATCCGCTGGCATATCGCCGATCTCGTCGAGGAACAGCGTGCCCCCCTCTGCTTGTTCGAATCTGCCGCGCCGGGTCGCCGCCGCACCGGTGAAAGCGCCGCGTTCATGCCCGAACAACTCCGACTCAAGCAGATCTTTGGGAATGGCGGCGGTGTTAATGGCGATGAATGGCTTTTCGGCACGCGGGCTGTGCCGGTGCAGCGCCCGAGCCACCAGTTCTTTGCCGGTACCCGATTCGCCGTTGATCAGCACCGTAGCGTGGGATTGTGACAGCCTGCCGATGGCGCGGAACACCTCCTGCATTGCCGGGGCCTGGCCAAGTATGTCTGCCGCCACGTCGAGCTGCTCGGACTCGCCGCCCTTGTGCCTGCTCTGTTCCAGTGCACGCCGTATCAACTCCACGGCATGATTGATGTCGAACGGTTTGGGCAAGTATTCGAACGCGCCGCCCTGGAATGCCGAGACAGCGCTTTCCAGATCCGAGTAGGCCGTCATGATGATGACCGGAATGAGCGGATGGCGCTCATGCAAGTCATGCAAAAAATCCAGTCCCGAGCTGCCCGGCATGCGAATATCGCTGACCACAACCTGTGGGACATCATCATGCAATGCGCGCAGCGCATCATCAGCGCTGGCGAAGCTCTTGAACTCGATATCTTCGCGCACCAACGACTTTTCCAGCACCCAGCGTATCGAGCGGTCATCGTCAATTATCCAGACAGGTTTCATCATATATCGCCTATTGTTCAGGGGAAGGAAGCGGTAGGAGTACGCTAAAGCAGGTGTGCCCGGGCTCGCTGTCAAATTCGATCGAACCGCGATGTTGGTTGACAAAATCCTGTGCCAGCGTCAGGCCGAGACCGTGGCCATCGGCTCGCCCGGATACCAGCGGATAGAAGATCTTGTCTTTCAGTTCCGTCGGAATCCCGGGACCATTATCGATGACCTGCAACTTGACCGCCAGCCGATGGCGTTGCTTGATCAGCGTCACCTGGCGCGCGATGCGGGTGCGCAACACGATGCGGCCGTTACCTTGCATCGACTGTGCGGCGTTGCGCACGATATTGAGCACGACTTGTATCAACTGCTCCTTGTCACCCACCAGGGCGGGCAAGCTGATATCGTAATCGCGCTGTATCGACAAGCCTTCGGGCATTTCCGCAAGCACCACACTGCGCACACGTTCCAGCACCTCGTGGATGTTGAGCGCACTATAGTGGGATGCAGTCTGCGGGGAGAGCAACTTCTCCATCAGGGAGCGCAAACGATCTGCCTCCTGAACGATCACCTGGGTGTACTCGCGCAAAGCAGGCTTTTCCAATTCCTGCTCGAGCAATTGCGCTGCGCCACGAATGCCGCCCAGCGGATTCTTTATTTCATGAGCCAGGTTGCGCAACAGCAGTCGATTGGCTTGGGTCTGGTCCAGCATCTGTTCTTCGCGGGCCAGCTTGAGCGGTCTGTCCATGGCATAAAACTCGAGCAGCAGATGCGGCCTGGCAAATTGCAGCGGGGAAGCGGCGCAGCGCAAATGCAACTTGCCATGCGCATGCGTTCCCAACGTCAAATCATATTCTATGTAACTGGCATTATTTTGCACCGCTTGCTGCATCGCGCTGGCCAGCTGCTCGGTATGCGTGAACACCTGCTGCAACGGCAAACCATGGATATTCTTGTCGCTGATATCAAACAGATGCTCGGCAGCCGGGTTGATATAGACGATACGCGACTCGTCATCCAGCAGGATCACTGCGGTCGCCAGATACTCCAGAGTCAGATAGGTAAGGTCGGGCATAACAAACTGTAGAGCAGAAAGTATGCCAGGCTTAACAATGATTATCTTGCCAGTCTGGACAACTCTGTCTTGATTGCTTCGATATTGTTTTTGTGCAAATCGACCTGCTCCTGGAGCGGTTTGATCTTCTCATCATATTTTGCAACATTGCGATAGGTGCGGCCATCCGCTCCCTTGAACACTTCCGGATCGGATTCCCCTGCCTTCAATTTCTGCGTGGCCTCGTCAAACAGCACCTGTTCGGCATTTAATTCATCCTGCAGGATGTTGCGACGGGTATCGTCTCGTCCCCGTTGGGTTTCATTATCGACGCGCGGAAAATCTTCTGGGACCTGTTGCGGCAGCATGGTCGGCAGCGGCTCCAGCATGAGCTTCTTGCCTCCCTTGATCGGTGAGCTGGAATAGGTGACATGCCCGTTTTCATCCACAGCCTTGTAAATTTCGGCTTGCGCGACCAACGGGCAGGCCCACGCTATGACAAGCAAGTATCCGAGTTTCATGTTCATATCCCTTGAAATGACACAATAAGTATAGGTCAAGCATCGGGCACAGACAAACATTTGCCCCATAAAACAAAACGGGGCGCAAGCCCCGTCTGTTTTCGTTGCATCCCCGATACAACAGGAACACAGCTTGCTTGCCCGAATAATGCGTTAACAGCTAGATGCTGTAGTACATATCGAACTCGACCGGATGTGTCGTCATGCGCAGGCGAGTCACCTCATCCATTTTCAATGCGATGTAGGCATCGATAAAATCGTTGGAGAACACACCGCCGCGGGTCAGGAACTCGCGATCCTTGTCCAGATGTGCCAAGGCCTCATCCAGCGAGCTGCACACGGTAGGGATCTTTGCATCTTCTTCCGGCGGCAGGTCATACAGATTCTTGTCGGCCGGGTCACCGGGGTGGATCTTGTTCTGGATACCATCCAGTCCGGCCATCATCAGGGCTGTGAAAGCCAGGTATGGATTTGCTGTCGGATCCGGAAAGCGCGTTTCGATACGGCGCGCCTTTTCGTTGGGCACATGCGGTATCCGGATCGAAGCTGAACGGTTCTTCGACGAATAAGCCAGTTTGGTCGGCGCTTCAAAATGCGGAACCAGGCGTTTGTACGAGTTGGTGCCGGGGTTGGTGATCGCATTCAACGCTTTGGCATGCTTGATGATGCCGCCGATGTAATACAGCGCGAGTTCGGACAAACCCGCATAGCCATTGCCGGCGAACAGATTCTTGCCGTCCTTCCAGATGGACTGATGCACATGCATGCCGGAACCGTTGTCACCCACGATGGGCTTGGGCATGAAGGTTGCCGTCTTGCCGTACTGGTGCGCAACATTGTGCACGATGTATTTCAACACCTGGGTCTGGTCGGCGCGACGCACCAGCGTGTTGAACTTGGTGCCGATCTCACACTGGCCGGCAGTTGCCACTTCATGGTGATGCACTTCGACTTCGATGCCGACTTCTTCCAGAGCCAGGCACATAGCCGCACGGATGTCATTGAGACTGTCCACCGGGGGGACCGGGAAGTAACCGCCTTTGACTGTAGGGCGGTGTCCGGTGTTGCCGCTGTCGAATTTTTCGGCGGAAGACCAGGCGGCTTCTTCGGAGTTGATCTTCACGAAACATCCCGACATGTCGATCTGCCAGTTCACCGAGTCAAAGATGAAGAATTCCGGTTCCGGACCGAAATAAGCGGTATCGCCGATTCCAGTGGATTTCAGGTACGCTTCGGCGCGCCTGGCGATCGATCGCGGGTCGCGGTCATATCCTTTTCCGTCAGTGGGCTCAATCACATCGCAGGTGATCACCAGGGTATTTTCATCCATGAACGGGTCGAGAAAAGCGGTCGACGGGTCCGGCATCAACAACATGTCCGAAGCCTGAATACCTTTCCAGCCGGCGATGGATGAGCCGTCGAATGCATGACCGTCTTCAAATTTGTCCATGCCCACATACTTGGCCGGTACACCCACATGCTGTTCCTTACCGCGTGTATCGGTAAAGCGAAAATCCACGAACTTCACTTCGCGGTCCTTGATCATCTTTAACACATCAGTTGCCGACATCGACATAACTATCTCCCAAAACATCAAATTGAACAGTTAACCCAAAAACCCATGATTTCCAATTGCAGAAAGCGTGCCAACCCTGTCTGCGCGGCAGGGCGTCATTGTGCCACAAGCCACTTACATAATTCAGCAAATATTTGCACCTAAAAAGTGCACGACAAGTCACCGTGCACTAGTCTTGTGCGTGACTGTGGTGAACATGTACTGCACGAAATAACGGATCGTCGCTGGCTAAAGCATCACAGCGTTCCTGCAACGCCTTAACCGCCTCGGCCGACTTCGGGTTGACCAGATAGATCTCGGCATCGACTTTTCCATCGAGATAATGAAATACCACCCGGTTGTCGGCCAATCCCTGCACATCCAGATGTTCCGCCAAATACGCCATCAGGCCGGGGCGGCTGGGCAGATGCGCATTCGGCTTGGCTTGCATGTCGTCCTCGGGGTCGATATGCACCATCACATCCAGCACATGATGCCCCTTGAGCACGGCATGCCGCGCGGATTCCGCGATGAAATGCCCCTCAGAAACGCTGATCTTGGGATCGACCATGATGTGCGCATCGACCAGTGCGTTATCCGCCATCTTGCGGGTGCGCAACTCGTGCAAGCCACGCACACCGTGCACTTGAAGCAGGGTTTGGCGTATCGCCTCGACCTCCTCCGCACCCAGACCGGTGTCGATGAGTTCAGCCATCGCTTCCAGCGCCAGCTTGCCGCCCATGTGCGCGATCATGACTCCCACTACCGCCGCCGCAACCAGGTCGAGGAAGGTATAGCCCAGCAGGTTGCCCGCCACCCCGACGATCACCACCAACGAGGATGCTGCATCAGAGCGGGCATGCCATGCGTTGGCGACCAGCATCTGCGAACGCACCTTTTTGGCCACTGCCAACATGTAGCGAAACAGTCCTTCCTTGGCGAGCAATGCCAGAACCGCGATGGCAAGTGCCAGCGGATTGACTGCGCGGAGCGCCTCCGGGTGCTGCAGACGCATCGCTGCCGCCACCAGCAATATCACGCCGAGCACGGCCAGAAATGTTCCAAGTATGAGCGTGGCGGCAGTTTCTATACGGGCATGACCATACGGGTGATCTGCATCAGCGTGGCGGTTACCGTGACGGTTGGCGAACAACACCAACACATCAGAAAGCAGATCCGACAGGGAATGCAATCCGTCCGCCATCAAAGCCTGGGAATGCGAAAAGAAACCGCCGAACATCTGTAGCGTCGTCAGCAGCACATTGATAACGATGCTCACCCAGGTGCTCTTTTGTGCCGCGGCAAAACGCTCGGGATGTACTGGTTCGAATGCCCCGATATCGGTCTGTGATTGGTGAGGCTTGTTATGATTTTTCATTTCGGTTGCACCAGTATGCATCTATACTATATAGCATAACATCTGCGCAAACCGCGTTATACATCCCAACCAGAGAGAGGTCGCCATGGGCAAAATCACCGCCATTCTGCAAGCCGCCCAACAGCGTGCCAAGGATCTCAATCTGCCCTATGCGGGCGCGCTTTACCCCGACGAGGCCTATGAAATACAGCAATCTGCTCCTGGCGCCAGACTGGTTGATGTGCGCAGTCGTGCGGAATTGGATTGGGTAGGCGGCTTGCCCGGCGCCACCGTGATTGAATGGGCGAATTACCCGGGGATGAAACTCAACCCGCACTTTATCGCGCAACTGGAACAGCAAGTCGACAGGGAAGCCCTGGTGATATTCCTGTGCCGCAGCGGAGCCCGTTCGCACCACGCCGCGACAGCCGCCACCGGTGCCGGCTACCGCGATTGCTACAACATGCTGGAAGGTTTTGAAGGCGAGATGGACAGCAGCAAACACCGCAACACGATCGGCGGCTGGCGCGCCGCCGGACTGCCATGGGAACAGAGTTAATCCCGGTAATCGATAACCAGCGGCGCATGATCCGAAAATCGTTGTGCCTTGTAGATGCTTGTTGATTCAGCCAGTGTCGCGATGCCGGGGGTAGCGATCTGGTAATCGATACGCCAACCGACATCCTTGGCCCAGGCCTGGCCCCGGTTCGACCACCAGGTATATGCTTCCAATTCCGGGTGCACTTTGCGAAACACATCGGTAAACCCGACTTCATCGAATAACGCTGTAAGCCAGGCACGTTCTTCAGGCAGAAAACCGGAATTCTTTTTGTTACCGCGCCAGTTCTTGAGATCGATTTCCTTATGCGCGATGTTCCAGTCACCGCATATCACCACCTCGCGCCCGCTGGCGCGCAACTCGCGCAGGCGCGGCATGAAAGCCGCCATGAACCTGAATTTCACCGCCTGGCGTTCTTCACCGCTGGATCCCGAAGGCAAATACAGTGAAACGACGCTGAAGTTGGCGAAGTCCGCACACAGATAGCGTCCTTCGACATCGAACTCGGCGATGCCCAAGCCTGAAATGACCTGTCGTGGCTGTTCCCGACAGTAGATACCGACACCACTGTATCCCTTTTTTTCGGCGTAATGGAAATAGCCGTGATACCCCGGCGGCGTCAGCATCTGCTGGCTCATGTCCGCCTGTTGTGCCTTGAGTTCCTGCAGACAAACGATGTCCGCGTCCTGTTGCGCAAGCCAGTCGTACAAGCCTTTGCCGGCAGCCGAACGGATTCCGTTCAGATTGATCGTGATGATGCGCATGAAAATTCCCGGGAGTAGTCGGTCATGCCATTATAATGAAGGCTGCCATCCCGACCTATTGCAATCGTCATGTCCAATTTC
>JBBRDZ010000065.1:0-12945 GCA_038203435.1 Burkholderiales bacterium | reverse complement strand
CGAGACCATGAAGACCCATGCCTTCAAGGGTGGCGAGATCATCGACATGATGCTGAAGAATCTTGGCCTGGACGAATTCCCGCATGCGGAGATCCTGCGCAATATCGCGCTGTATCACCACGAGGCGATCAACGGTAGCGGCTATAACGGCCTGATGGACCAGGACATTCCGATCGAAGCCAAGATCGTCGCGGTCGCCGACGTGTTCGATGCGCTGACCAGCGCACGTCCCTACAAGGAAGCCTGGAGCATAGAACGGGCCTTCATCTTCCTGCAGTCGATGGCGGGCACCAAGTTCGACATCGACTGCGTGCATGCGTTGATCAACTGCCGGGCGGAAGTGGAGGCGATACAGCAACGCTTCAAAGAGGATCATATCGGCTAGCCCGCACATCGCGGCAAACTGGACCACGCGATACACATGACGGTTCATCCGGCGCAGGGTCGGGCGGTTTGTGCAACAATTCGCCTTTACGAAATCCGCCAGGCCATCATTCCATGAATCCCACCCTCGTCTTTGATATCGAAACCATCCCTGACATCGCCGGACTGCGCACCCTGCACGACCTGGATGCGCGCGTAAGCGATACCGAAGTGGCCGAGATGGCCTTCCAGTTGCGCCGCCAGAAGACCGGCAGTGATTTCATGCCGCATCATCTGCAGCGCGTCGTGGCGATCTCCTGCGCGCTGCGCGAGGGCGATCATTTCAAGGTCTGGTCATTGGGTGATCTGGAGGAAGAAGAGGGCAGCATCATCCAGCGTTTCTTCGACGGCATCGACAAATATATCCCGCAGATCGTGTCGTGGAACGGCAGCGGTTTCGATCTGCCGGTGCTGCACTATCGCGGCCTGATCCACGGCGTGCAGTGTGCACGCTACTGGGACATGGGCGAGGACGACCGGGAATTCAAGTGGAACAATTACATCAGCCGCTATCATATGCGCCATCTCGACCTGATGGACCTGCTGGCGATGTATGGCGGCCGCGCCAACGCACCGCTGGACGAACTGGCCAAGCTGATCGGTTTCCCCGGCAAGCTGGGCATGGACGGCAGCAAGGTCTGGGAGGCTTACCAGCAGGGCAGGCTGGAACAGATACGCAATTATTGCGAGACAGATGTGGCCAACACTTATCTGGTGTTCGCGCGCTTTCAGCTGATGCGCGGTGTGTTGACGCCCGCGCGGTACAAGAAGGAATGCGAACTGGTGCGCGCCGAACTGGGTAAACTCGAGCAGCCGCACTGGCAGGAGTTTCTGGCCGCCTGGCCGATGGCAAAATAATCAGGTTTCATAAACCGTAGGAGCACGCCCTGCGTGCAACCAATATATCCCGTACGCCCTGAGCTTGTCGAAGGGCCGCACGCAGGGCGTGCTCCTACAAGCAACGAGAGCTTTCCGTAATGTCAGAAAATAAACCACAGCAAAACCCCGTTACCGTCGAATCCCTGGATCAGGAAGGTCGCGGCGTCGCGCGCACCGAAGGCAAGGTGATCTTCATCGAGGGCGCGTTGACCGGTGAGCTGGTCAGCTACAGTTCATACCGCAAAAAACCCTCGTTCGAGCTGGCGCAGGTCACGCAGATACACAAATCATCACCGCTGCGCGTGCAGCCGAAGTGCAAACATTTCGGCGTGTGTGGCGGTTGCTCGATGCAGCATCTGGACGCCAGGGCGCAGGTCGCGGTCAAGCAGCGCATCCTCGAGGACAGTCTGTGGCACATCGGCAAGGTCAAAGCGGAGACCCTATTGCGCCCGATCTACGGCCAGGCCTGGGGCTATCGCGAGCGTGCGCGGCTTTCGGTCAAGCACGTGATCAAGAAGGGCAAGACGCTGGTTGGCTTCCACGAGAAGCGCAGCAGCTTCGTCGCCGACATGCACAGTTGCGAGATACTCGTGCCAAAGATCGCCAGGCTGTTGCCGTTGCTCGCCGAACTGGTGAGCGGCCTGTCGATACGCGATCGCCTGCCGCAGATCGAAGTGGCGGTCGGCGAACGGGTCGATGCGCTGGTGTTGCGCGTGATGGATACGCCTACCGCCGCAGACGAAATTTTACTGCGTGCCTTTGCCGACCGGCACCATATCCAGTTCTGGCTGCAAACCAAGGGCTATGACACCATTGTTCCGTTCCATCCGCTGGATGCGCCGGCACTTTCCTACAGCCTGCCGGAGTTCGGCATCACCATGCCGTTCGCACCCAGCGAATTCACCCAGGTGAACAGCGCACTGAATCGCGTGATGATCAGCCGCGCGATGCAGTTGCTGGACCCGCAACCGGGCGAACGCATCGCGGATTTCTTCTGCGGTCTGGGCAACTTCACGCTGCCGATCGCGCGCAGCGGTGCACGGGTGCTGGGCATCGAAGGCAGCGCGGCACTGGTGGCGCGCGCCCGGCAGAATGCCGCCAGCAACGGCCTGGCGGACAATACCGAATTCGCCGACATGAATCTGTTCGAAATGACCGCTGAAAGATACGCGGCGCTGGGACGCTTCGACAAATTGCTGATCGACCCGCCCCGCGACGGCGCGATGGAGTTGGTGAAGTCGCTCGGCGGAGAGGATTCCCCGCAGCGTATCGTATATGTGTCCTGCAATCCCGGCACGCTGGCGCGCGATGCGCAGGTGCTGGTGCAGACGCACGGTTACACGCTCAAGGCGGCGGGTGTGATGAACATGTTCCCGCATACTTCGCATGTGGAATCGATCGCGCTGTTCGAGAAACCATGAAACGTTATATCGACCTGGTCACCGATGCGCTCACCCGCGTCAAGGAGATTCAGCCGTGGGATATGAGCAAACAGTTGGCCGCGGGCAAGCTGCTGGTGCTGCTCGACGTGCGCGAGCCGGCGGAGTTCGAAGCCGTGCACATCCCCGGCGCGATCAACGTACCGCGCGGCGTGCTGGAGCAATCCTGCGAATGGGATTTCGACGAGACAGTCCCGCTGCTGGCCGCCGGTCGGGATATGGAGATCGTGGTGATGTGCCGCTCCGGTTACCGCTCCGCGCTGGTGGCGGACGTGATGCAGCAGATGGGTTATGCCCGTGCGGTCTCGCTGAAGAGCGGCGTGCGCGGCTGGAACGATTACGAACAGCTGCTGGTCGACGCGGCCGGCAAGATCGTGGATGGCGACCGCGCCGACGAGCTGCTGGGGCCGCACCTGCGCCCGGAACAGCGCAGTCCGAAAACAACGTGATCTGACCGGATATTTTTGCGATTTTCAACTGAAAATCGCAAAATAAATTCACCGCCAATCTGCGTCCGGACTCGCCGGCGCTTGATGGTGCGGTTACAATCGGCTCCACACCATTTGCGGATCGGTCCGCAAGGAACGCGGCATGAATGCAATCAAGTACGCGCTGCTCGGCCTGTACGGCGTGGTCGGCATGCTGATCGCGGCTTTCGGGCTGTTCAGGCTGCCTTTTTCCGAGCAGCTCGCCAAGGAACATTACCGCTATGCGATTGGCGGTGTACTGGTCATCCTGCTGCTGCTGTCATTCGTGGTCGGTGTGTTCATCCTGTCGTTCAACGCGAACAACTTCAAGACCGAGATCGTCCACTACGTCAAGGAGCATACCCAGCGCGACCTGGTGTTGCAGGGCGACATCAAGGTGACGTTCTTTCCCAGGCTGGGACTCGATACCGGCAAGATGCTGCTGAGCCAGCGCAACAGCGCGCGCGAATTCGCTTCGGTCAACAATGTGCGGCTATACATCGCATGGTTGCCGCTGTTGAAACTGCAACTGGTGTTCGACCATGCGGAGATCGACGGCGCGCGCGTCAACCTGATCCGCTACAAGGACGGCACAGCCAATTTTGACGACCTGCTGGCCCGCGACGGCAAGCTGCTGCCGTTGAAGTTCGATATCGACAGCATGCGCATCAGCGATGCCGCACTGAATTGGCAGGACGAGATGCGCTGGCAGCGCGTCGCGTTGCAGGATGTGCAGATCGAGACCGGCAGCCTGGCAGAGGCGGTGCCGAGCAAGCTGAAGGCGAGCTTCCACATCAATTCCGAAAAGGCACGCAGCGACAACCGGGTCGAATTGAACAGTCGCATGTTCATTGATCGCAAGCAAGGGCGATACGAATTTTCCGACATCGCGGGGACGCTGCATGGCACGGTCGCCGGGTTCAGCAAACTGGCGCTGAGCTTTCAGGGCGATATCGACAGCCATCCCGCGCAGGACATGCTGCTGGCCGAGAATATCGCGGTCTCGGTGACAGGCAACTACGGACAGCGCGGCGTCACGGCCAAGCTGGCTGTCCCGCGGCTGCAATTCGCCAAAGGTGTGCTGGGCGGCAGCGAACTTGCGCTGGATGCGACGCTTGCGCAGTTCGACGAGCAGTGGACCACGACGCTGCAGATGCCGGCTTTCGAATACGCCAGCGACCGTTTCAGCAGCGCGCAACTCGGCGGCGATTTCGCATTCAGCGGCGACCGGAGCAGTCTGCAGGGCAAGTTCTCCAGCCCGGTCACGGCGGACTTCGCCGACAAACAGGCAGTGCGCCTGGATGCCGTGGCGATGGACATCACGGTAAGTCATCCGCTGCTGTCCGGACCGCTGACCGCCAAGGCGACCGGCAGCTTGCAGGCGGATCTCGTCGAACGGAATGCGCATCTGGACTTCAACGCGCAACTTGACGACAGCATCCTGGGCGGCAGCCTGGAGATCAGCAATTTCAGCCAACCGTCCTATGTGTTCGCACTGAATATCAACCGGCTGGCACCGGATCGTTATCTCTCCTCCGACTGGTTCAAACGCTATCGGGATGATGCGACACGGATCGATCTGGCCGGGCTCAGGGATATGGATGTGCGCGGCAGTGTGCGTGTGGCGGAGCTCAGGGCGGCGCAGTTAGAAGCCACAAAATTGTCGGCCGACCTCAGGATAGAGCAAGCAGTGCTCAGCATAGAGCCGCTCACCGCCAGGCTTTACGGCGGGGTGCTGGCAGGCAGCATCCGCGTGTCGGCGCAGCAGTTGCCGCAGCTGGCCGTCAAGCAGAAACTCAAAGGCGTGCAGATCAGCGCGTTGCTGGCAGGCAGCGATCGGCTCACCGGCAGGGCTGATATCGCGCTGGATGTCGGCGCGCAGGGTGCCAGTATCGGCGCGCTGCGCAAGTCATTGGCAGGCAGCGCCGAACTGAGGGTTACGCACGGCGCCCTGGCGGGTATCGACCTGCGCAGCGCGCTGCTCGAAGGCAAGGATGAGCTGGGCGGCAAGGGAGAGCCGAATGTGCGCGCGATCAGGTTCAGCCAGCACACCGATTTTTCCGAATTGAAAGCCGTGTTCGATTTCAGCGAAGGCGCCAGCCGCGGCAACAGTTTCGATATGCGCACGCCGCTGTTTCGTGTCGCCGGGGTCGGTGATGTGTATCCCGATACCGCGAGCATCGATTACCGACTCGATGCCACAGTCAGCGCCACGCTGAACCGGCGTAATGCCGGCGAGCTGGCCGAGATCAGGGGCGTGACCGTACCGGTGCGGGTGAGCGGGCCGTATGCGGCGCCGACTATCGCGCTGGAACTCGCTGCAGCAAGCGGACAGTTCGTGACCAAACGCAGCACCGCCAGGGTCGTGGCGCAGCAGGCCGAACCGCTTGCAGCATCCGTTGCCAAGCAGCCGGCGCCGGCCAAAAAAACCGCGCTCAAATCGGCCAGACAAAAGCCGGCCGCCGAATGACGCCGGCAGTGCCCTATGCCGGCGCCGCAATCGGCTATGGTGTAAATTGGCGCTATTGTTATAATCGGCCACCAGGATAAGACACGGAGCTTCGGTTTCTGCGTCCAATAACAAGGGGAAAGCACATGCTGTTAATGCCACTGTTTTACATCATCGCCATCACCGTACTGGTCCTGCACTTCACCGGCTTTCTCGCCAGGCACAAGCTGGAATGGCTGGTGCTGGTGCTGGCGGTCGCGGTCTTCCCCGCGGTGATCTACCTGTAGACGTCAGCACTCCTGGCGCTACCTGCGGATATCGATAACGCCTTGTTTTCGAGTTGGCACGCCAGTGCATCGTCCGCTGCGAGTGCCCTGTCATTCGGCGTTATGTTCCCAGGTGTCCGAACTGATCGGGGTATTCCTTGATGCTTGCTGAAGATCATCGGGCCCATCCTGTTTCAAGCTGAATTATTTTGTCACATAGAGGAATTCCCATTATTAGGTGTAGGATGATTGCCATGCCTTGATGAAGGTTTGGACATGAGCGCACGCATCAGCAGCTTTGCCGATCTGGATGGTCGAACGATCTTCGACGCGGGCCTTGATGCGGCCTATATTGTCGACGCAGAAGGCAGCATCCTCGATGCGAACCGGGCGGCAATCACGCGTTATGGCTACAGCCTCAAAGAATTCAGGAATATGTCCATCGCAGATCTGGCGGCGCCAGATCTGCGTGGTGAGGTAGCCGGCAAACTCGGCACATTGCTGAAGACAGGCGAGATATTCGAATGGCGACACCGCCGCAAGGACGGTAGCGAGCTGCCTGTCGAGGTCTATTCCCATCCCATCCTGCACAATGACAAACCGGCCGTACTGGCAAGCGCGCGCGATATCAGCCTGCGCAAGCGCACGGAAATTTTGCTGCACGGACAGAATCGGGTGCTGGAAATGATCGCCTCCGGCATTGCATTGCCGGAAACGCTGGCCGCGCTGGTCAGATTGATCGAAGAGCAGTCGCCCGGCATGCTGGGTTCTGTGCTGCTGCTCGACGATGATGGTGTGCATGTGCGTCATGGCGCCGCACCGAACCTGCCGACGGAGTTTGTCGCGGCGGTGGATGGTCAGCCGATCGGGCCGGTTGCCGGATCGTGCGGCACGGCCGCTTACCGCAGGGAACCGGTATTCGTGGAGGACATCGCGACCGATCCGCTCTGGGTGCCGTACAAGGCGGCGGCGTTGCCGCACGAACTGCACGCCAGCTGGTCCACCCCGATCTTCGACGCGCAACAACGGGTACTGGGCACCTTCGCGATGTATTACCGGCAGCCGGGTCTGCCCAAACCGGAACATCTGCGGCTGATCGAAGCCGCCACGCACATCGCTGCGATTGCGATCGGCCATTACAAAGCAGCGCAGGATCTGAGAGAGAGCGAAGACAAGCTGCGTTTGTTCATCCACTATTCGCCATCCGCCATCGCGATGTTCGACCGCAACATGCGGTACATCGCATACAGCAAACGCTGGCTGGCCGACTACAATCTGGGCGAACAGGAACTGGTCGGCCGCAGTCACTATGAAGTATTTCCCGACCTCCCCGAACAATGGAAAGAAGTGCATCGCCGCAGCATGAACGGCGCAATCGAAAAGTGCGATGAAGACGTATTTGCCCGCGCCGATGGCGAGGTGGATTGGGTACATTGGGAAACGCATCCCTGGCGAACCGGCGATGGGACGATCGGCGGCATCATCATATTTACCGAAATCATCACCCAGCGTAAACTCGCCGAAGCCAGGGTGCTGCGACTGACCCAGCTATATGCCGCGCTCAGCCAGTGCAATCAGGCGGTCGTGCGCTGTACCAGCGAGGCGGAACTGCTTGCGCAGATCTGCCGCGACGCGGTGAAACTTGGCGGCATGAAGATGGCCTGGATAGGCATGGTTGACGAGGCGAGCCATCAGGTCAGGCCGGTCGCCTCATTCGGCGACGGCATCGAATTTCTGGACGGGATCGAGATCTCGATGGAGGCTGACAAACCCACCGGACAGGGGCCGACCGGCACCGCGATCCGCGAAAACAGGCCGGTATGGTGCCAGGATTTTCAGCGTGACCCGACCCTTGCCGCGTGGCATGAGCGCGCCGCAAGGTTCGGCTGGGGGGCATCAGCTTCCATTCCCCTGTATCGCAAGGGTGTCATCATCGGGTCTTTCATCCTGTATGCCGGTGAAGCTTACGCGTTCGATGAATCTGCGCGGGACCTGCTGGTCGAAATGGCGATGGATATCAGTTTCGCACTGGATCGGTTTGTCGATGAAAAGGAGCGCATACAGGCAGAAGAAGCCTTGCGGTCAAGCGAACAGTATCTGCGCACCATCGTGGAGACTGAACCGGAATGCGTGAAGGTACTCGGCAAGGACGGCAGACTGCTGGAGATGAATGCGGCGGGCCTTGCCATGCTCGAAGTGGATACCCTGGAACAGGCCAGGGAACACCGTCTGCTGGATTTTATTCTTCCCGCTTATCAGGATGCGTTCAGAGACCTGCACCAGCGCGTGATGAGCGGGCACAGCGATATCCTGGAGTTTGAAATGGTGGGGTCGAAGGGTGCAAGACGCTGGCTGGAAACCCATGCTGCGCCGATGCGCGATGCGCATGGCGTGATTACGACCCTGCTGGGCATCACCCGGGATGTCACCGAACGCAAACACAGCGAAGCGCGTATCCAGTACCTGGCCAATTTCGATGCCCTCACCGGCCTGCCCAACCGCGCCCAACTTGACGATCATCTCAAATATGCGCTCAGCCTGGCCAGGCGCAGCAACGGTCGATTGGCCGTGATGTTCATCGATATCGACCGTTTCAAGGATATCAATGACACGCTTGGGCACAGGTTTGGCGATGCGATCCTGATCGAGGTTGCCAGGCGTTTGAAGCAGGTGATACGCGAGGAAGATTCGGCATCCCGTCTGGGCGGTGACGAGTTCATCCTGATGCTGCCCGGCATTGACGCACGCGGCGCCGCACAGGTCGCGCAGAAGCTGCTGCGGGCGATCGCCATGCCCTGCCACGTCGAACAATATGATCTGGTGATCACCGCATCGATAGGTATCGCGCTGTATCCGGGAGATGGTGCGGACATGGAATCGCTGACGCGGAGTGCCGATACCGCGATGTACCGGGCAAAGCTTGACGG
Organism: Burkholderiales bacterium; assembly: GCA_038203435.1. Classification (GTDB taxonomy): domain Bacteria; phylum Pseudomonadota; class Gammaproteobacteria; order Burkholderiales; family Gallionellaceae; genus Gallionella. Next base: position 4,095 of record JBBRDZ010000065.1, on the reverse strand, counting down.
TCGCAACGGATATTGTTACTTCACCACCGAGATGCAGCAACGTGCGACACGCCACCTGCAATTGGTGAACGCGCTTCGCCATGCGCTGGAACGCGATCAATTCGAGTTACATTACCAACCGCAGGTGAACATCGCGGAAGGACGCATGATCGGAGCGGAAGCGCTGCTGCGCTGGCGGCATCCGGAGCTGGGTGATGTGTCGCCGGGAGAATTCATCCCGGTCGCGGAAGACAGCGGCCTGATCCTGCCGATCGGGGAATGGGTGCTGCGTACCGCAGTGCGGCAACTGAAGCGCTGGATGGATAGCGGCCACCCGCCCATCGTGGTCGCGGTCAACCTGTCGGCGGTACAGTTCCGCCACCCCAGCCTGCCGGAAATGGTCTCCCGCATCCTCGATGAGGGACAGGTATCGCCCCGATATCTGGAACTGGAACTGACCGAGGGGGTGGCGATGCATGACCCGCTCGGGGCGATCGCGGTGATGCAAAATCTGTTTGAGCGCGGCATCCGCATGTCGATCGATGATTTCGGTACCGGCTATTCATCGTTGAATTACCTGAAGAAGTTCAAGGCGTACAAACTGAAGATCGACCAGACCTTTGTGCGCGACATCACGACCGACCAGGAAGACAAGGCCATCGTCGCGGCGATCATCAGCATGGCCGGGAATCTTGGCGTGCATACCATCGCGGAAGGCGTGGAGACTGCCGAACAGCTCGACTTCCTGCACCAGCAGGGTTGTGAGGAAGCGCAGGGCTATTACTACAGCAGGCCGCTACCGGCAGACCAGTTTGAGAAGTTCTTCGGCGCACGACCGGACACCCCGCAGTAACGCCGGCGACAGACTAAGGAATATCTGATTAAGTCCGTTCATCCTGAGCTTGTCGAAGGACGGGCTGTGTAATTTATTGATTGCATGTCGTTCTCCATTCATGGTTCGACATAACCAGCCACTTGGTGCAAGTTTCATCGCACCTAGTGGAATGGCTAGTAGTTTCATCAAGCTCACCACGAACGGAGGACTTATTCAGTGTTTCCCTAACCCGTTGCGGGATAGATAATCGGTAATGTCCATGTTGTATCCAGCCGCAGTTCGGGATGCATGGCAAATGCGCAAGCAATACACACAGCACGAGGAAGATCCTCCCGCCGGTAACACCTACCTACCCATGATGCGGATGCCTGAGCGGGAACGATACGCGGATACGATAGCGCGGTAGGTATATACTGCTTCCGGTAATCCCCGCCCTTTCCGGAAAAGAAGCCATGCAAGAAATTCTGGAATACCTGAAAAAATATGGCGACCGGCTCGACCAGGAGATCGCTGTGTCGATCGGCGTCTCGCTCGCCAAGGTGCGCCTGCAACTGTCCGAACTGGCCGCGAAAGGCGAGATCATGACCTGCAGTTCGACGCGTTTCGAAAAGGGCAAGCGGGTGGAAGGTATACGCTGCCGCCTGTCCGGATACATCCCGCCGGCGGCGCCGGGCAGGAAACCCGGAACGCCGTAAAATGCGCACCGTATTGATCGCCTTGCTGCACCGCTCCCATTTCCTGGTGTGACCTATGACGTTGCCGCAGAACCCCTGCATTTCCTGCAAGCGGGCGGGCTGCTGGAACGCACCGACCAGACTGCGTATAACCTGGAGGGAAAATTTTGATTCTGTTGCCGGATGCAGAGGTGATCGGCTTTGCCGTGCCGATCGTATTGTTGCTGTTGGTGTACTTCGAGCTGCGCAAAAGGAGTTCCGGTGACTGAATTCGCAGCGTCGTTGCCACCGCCTGAGGCGGTTGTGATGCCCTTGCCGGAACGGTATAGCGCATGAAGTGTGTATACGAAACATCCACCGGACTGGATGCACACATGATCCTGAATCTGCTTGAGCAGGAAGGCATACACGGTCGTGTCGACGGCGAATATTTACAGGGTGGTGTGGGCGAACTGCAAGCGATGAATTTCGTGCGTGTGCTGGTTGATGAAAACAGCTATGCCGATGCCAGCAACATCATCGCGGCATGGGAATCGATACAACCCGCGCCGGACCGCAGCGCAACGTCGTCCGGATCGTCCGGTGCGCTGCTCAATTTTGTGATGGGCGTCATCGTCGGAGCGCTGTTGATGTACTGGAAATTGCACGGCTTGCAACCTTGAAACCGGGGTGATGCCCCGCGCCGGGTACGGACGGTTGCCCGATGTGTAACGTGTGATTGCGATGATCGAGCATGTCGCGCGATAATGCGAGTCACGGAATATTTAAAGGATGTCGCAATGAGAATGCTGGTGTTGATGTTGTTGTTTGCAGCGTGTGGTGCATGGGCAGAAGAAGCCAAGACTGGAGCGGACTCACCGTTGGTCAAATATTTCCAGCCCTATGCGATGCAGGGCAATGTGTCCGCGCAATTATCGCTGGGCAGCACCTATTACAACGGCAAGATGGTTTCGCAGGACTATCTGGAAGCGGTCAAGTGGTTTCGCATGGCCGCACAGCAGGGCAACGCGACCGCGCAAAATTATCTCGGGCTGATGTATCTGAACGGGCTGGGTGTCACCCGTGATCCGGTGCGTGCATCGATGTGGAGCGGTCTTGCCGACGCGTCGAAACAACAGGTCATGATACTGAGCCCGGATGAGTTGACGAAAATGCGTGAGCAATTGGCCGGTCAATTGACCCCTCAGCAGGTCGAAGCAGCGCACAAGATGGCGCAGGACTGTCTGGCGAAAGATTTCAAGGGTTGCGACTAAGAAGTGCTGCACTGAAACACGATGGATCGCAACTGCGGCGGGTCGTTTAGCCCGTTGCGACACTCGCATAACCCTGTCGCTGTGCCCCGGGCCACACGGTATTGTTTAGTGGTAAGAGTACATCTTCCTCAGGAAGTGGTTCGATACCGCCATCGAAACATCCGCCAAAGTTTCTATCTCATGAAGCTCAGCCGACATGGCGATTTGTGCATTGGTAGGAACCTGCATCAGCTCGTGAACCAGTTCAACGGCGGGATTCCAGCCGACGTTCATAATCTCTGCGCCATACTCGATCTCCATCGTATCCTGTTCGGCTTGGGAATCATTCATACTCATCGTGGTGATCATGACATACCTCCTTCGGTTACTTCGCACTATGGCTTGAAACTGCCGTACCCATTGGACGTCAGCCTCAGGGTTGGCTGTGCTACACGTTGACGGAATTGCGTTGTCTGCGATGAAGGGAAGATACTTGGATCACCTGAGATATTCTGTTCGTTACCAGACATAGCGGGAAATATTCATTCAGTAAGATGCCGTTACCGCTTAAGGCACGCACAGACATGCAAAATAAAAAGGCGGCCTTGCGGCCGCCCTTTTTCCAATCAAATTTGACTGGTCAGTCCCGTTCGCCACTGAATGCCATCAGCAGGCTCAGCAGATTGATGAACAGATTGTAGATATTCAGGAACAAACCCAGTGTCGCCATCACGTAATTGGTCTCGCCGCCATTCACGATGCGGCTGACGTCGAACAGGATGTAGGCCGAGAAGATCAGCACGGCGATCGCGGAGATGGTCAGCGACAGTGCCGGTATCTGGAAGAACATGTTGGCCAGCGAAGCGACGACCAGCAGGATCAGCCCGATGAACAGGAATTTGCCCATGAAGCTGAAATCCTTCTTGGTCACGGTGGCCAGTGTCGCCAGGCTGAAGAAGATGATGCCGGTGCCGCCGGCGGCCATGCCGATCAGCTGTGCGCCGTTCTTCAGATGCAGGGCCACTTGCAGGATGGGGCCGAGGAACACGCCCGCCACAAAGGTGAAGCCGAGCAGCGCGACGACGCCCCAGATGCTGTTGCGCAGTGCGGTCACGGCGAACATCATGCCCATCATCGCCGCAAACATCAGCAATGTGCTCATGATCGGGCTTTGTGCCATGAACGAGAAGTTGATCGACATGCCGACGAATGCGCCCAGTACGGTCGGGATCATGGTCAGCGCCAGCATCATGTAGGTGTTGCGCAGCACCTTGTTCTGTGCGGATGGGACTGTATCGATCCGTGTTGCGGGTTGAATATCGTAATCCATGTGCATCCTCCTAAATAGTTAAGCTTTGATTCTGGCGACGGGGAT